>PMBS01000301.1 GCA_003153015.1 Myxococcales bacterium | reverse complement strand
CCGCCACCACCACCCATCATGCCCGGCCCCTTGCCAACGTGCTCGGCCCACTTGGCCCTCTGCTCGGGCGTCAGCACGGTGTGGAGCTGCAGGTGGAAATCGGTCCAGATGCCCCGGAGTTTGTGCCCGATGGCTTCCATCTCAGACTGCTTGCGTTCGATGGCGTTCTTGTCGGGCTTGTCGGTCAGCCAGAGCTGCTTCATCTCGGCTGCTTTGGCTTGCATTTCCTTGCGCATGGGCTCGGCTTGCTTCATGGCCGCCTCGCGGAACGTCGCTACCTTCTGCTTTTGCTCCGGTGAGAGCTTCAGTTGTGCAAAGTGCGCGTCCGGGTTGCCGCTCATCGCCCCGTGTCCTTGTGCCCACGCACTGGCGGACATACCAGCCAGCAGCACCGATGCGATCCCCACGATTTTCAGGTTTGTTTTCATGATCTGCCTCCGTTCTTGAAGAGTCCCGTTCTGAGATGCTTAGATGCTTCGAGGGCAGGAATCGCTCCAAATGCATCTGCGTCCCTCCTGGTCGGCATATCGCTTGCAACACAATGGAGACGCCAGCAGCATCCAACCCTAGGAAGGATCCAACATGAAAACGGCAATCTCGATCGTCATCGCAGTCGCAGTGGCAGTTTCAGGCGCATCGGCGCTGGCCAAGGGCAAGGAGCAGAAGAAGGCGCAGGAGCAAGTGGTGACCATGGAGGTCACAACCCAGGGCTTCGTGCCCGCGCAGGTGAAGGTGAAAGTCGGGCAGCCGGTGAAGCTGGTGGTCACGCGCAAGACCGACGTCACATGCGCCAAGGATATCGTGATCAAGGACTACGGAATCAACAAGCCGTTGCCGCTCAACCAGCCGGTCGAGGTCACATTCACGCCAACCAAGCCCGGCAAGGTTCGCTACGCATGCGCGATGGACATGATCTCCGGCGTCATCACTGTGGAGTGACCACGTGATTGGGCGCCTGCCGGTTCTTCTCCTGCTGGGGATCGCTATTGTGCTGGCACCGGCGCCAAGCAGTGCGGCCGACGTGCCAGCAAAAGCCGACACGCCGGCGAGGTTGGATGCTCCTGCCGGTCCTGGCTATGGCACGGACGTCTCGGACACGTTGGGAAACGCGGCGGTTGAGGCGAACCCCAATATTCTTGCGATCGAGGATCGCATTGGCGCCCTCGAGCAAAAGGTCGCTCAGGCGCGGGTCTGGCTCGACCCAACTTTCTCGGCCGAGTACAGCAACATGCCGATCAACGATCCAGTTCCCGGCGAGCATCCCATGAGCGGGATCCAGTTCATGCTCAGGCAAACCTTCTACTGGCCCGGCAAAATCAGTGCCCGTGAAGACGAGGCGAAAAGCCGGGTGCTGGAGGAGCAACTGAGCCTGGCCGAAAAGCGGGTGCAGCTTCGAGCGACCGTGAAGCGCGCCTACTACCGTCTCGCCTTGACCCGGCAATTGCGAGACGTGACCAGGCAGCACGTGCGTCTGGTGAGCGATTTCATCGATATTGCCCGCATCAAGGTCGAGACTGGCGTCGGTGCTCAGCACGAACTACTCAGGCTCCGTGTGCTGGTCGACCAGCTCAAAGACGATCTCAAGACCTTCGACCGGGACGAGGCGTCGTTGACCGCAGCCATCAACGCGACTCTTCACCGGTCTATCGACATCGAGGTCCCGACACCCGAACAGACCGTGGTGCCAGAGCCGACCACGGACGCCGTGACGCTCGCCCAGCAAGCGGAGCGCGAACGTCCCCTGTTCAAGCGATACGCTGCCGAGGCCGAGACCTACCGGGGCGCGGCCCGCCGGGCGAAAAGAGAGGGCTATCCCGACATCACGCTTTGGGCGGGATACCGGGTGCGGACGCGGGCTGGCACCGATCCTGGCGTGGACTTCTTGTCGCTCGGCGTGTCGATGCCCCTTCCGCTATCGTACGAGGGACGCTGGGGAAGCGAGGGGCGACAGAACGAGAAGATGGCCGCTGCGGCCATGCAAGACCGCGACGCCGCGCTGGATCGCATGCGCGGCGACCTTGGCGGCATCGTCGCGGACTGGAAGCGGTCGGCGCAGAAGGCACGCACCTATCGCGATGAATTGATACCCGAGGCCCACATGAGCCTCGATGCGACCTTCTCATCGTATCGGGTGGGTCGCGCCGACTTCGCGTCGCTTTTCCAGGCAGAGGTCGAGTTGTTGAATTTCGAGCGCACCACCCGGATGGCGGCCACGGAAGCGGCCGAGGCGCGCGTGAGTGCCGAAGAGATCGTTGGAAGTGGAGCCAAGTAATGTCGAGCACGAATGATGACGGCAGTGAAGCGAGGAATGTCGGCGAGGGCCCACCTCCATCCGAAGACGCGAAGGAATCAATCCCGGGCGAGCCAAAGCCGATCCCGCGCGCGATAAGCGCAAAGCGCCTCGCCGTGGTGATTGGCGGAATCATCTTGACGCTCTATCTAGGAGCGACGATCGGACCCCCAATCGGCAGAGGTCTGCACAGGGCCTGGTCGGCCGTGGCAGGCTCCAAGGGAGAAGCAACGGGCGAGGCTGGCGGCCAGCACTACTACACCTGCAGCATGCATCCCTGGGTTATCGAGCCCAAGCCGGGCAACTGTCCCATCTGCGGAATGAAGCTTGTCCCACTCGATCCCGCCAAGTTTTCCGGCGAGGTCACCATCGATCCCGTGGTGTTGCAGAACATCGGCGTGCGCGTCGAGAAGGTAGCCCTGGGGTCGGAAACCGGTTCGATCCGCACCGTGGGGACGGTCACGTACGATGAAACCCGTCTGGTCGATGTCAACTTGAAGGTTTCGGGTTGGATCGAAAAACTCCGCGTGAATTCCATGGGGGCGCCTGTGAAACGCGGCCAACCGCTCTTCGATCTCTACTCGCCGGATCTCTACTCGGCCGAGGAGGAGTACCTACTGGCACGTCGGGCGTCGCAGCGGGTTGGCAGCGGTGGGGGCTCATCGAGCGCAGGCTTGGGAAACGACCTGCTCGAAGCGGCGCGTACCAAGCTGTCGTTCTTTGACATCAACAATGCGCAGATCGCGGCGCTCGAAGCGCGGGGGAAACCGCTCAAGAACATGACCATCAGCAGCCCGCAAAGTGGCGTGGTCATCGAGAAACAAGCCTTCGAGGGAATGAAGGTAACGCCCGGAATGACCATGTATCGCATCGCGGACCTATCGCGCGTTTGGGTGATGGCCACGGTCTACGAGTACCAGAGCCAGCAGATCAAGGTCGGACAGCCGGCGACCATGACGCTCTCGTATTTGCCGGGCGAGCAGCTCGCAGGGAAAGTGGTCTACATCTATCCCTACCTCGACGAACACACGCGACAGATCAACGTGCGCCTCGAGTTTCCCAACCCGCACTTGAACCTCAAGCCCGGGATGTACGCCACCGTCCTGTTCCAAGGAACCGAGACCCCAAAACGCGTCCTGGTGTCGAGGTCGGCGGTCATCGACACTGGCGAACGCCAGGTCGCATTCGTCGCCTTCGGGGGAGGGCGCTTCGAGCCACGCACCGTTCACATGGGCGCCGAGACCGAGGACGGCAAGGTGGAGATCCTCGATGGACTCAAACCCGGAGACCTGGTGGTGGTGAGCGGTCAGTTCCTCATCGACAGCGAGGCCAGGATGCGCGAGGCCCTGGCGCACATGATGAAGGGCACGCCTGTCGGCGAGGCCACGGCCCCGAAGCCTGCCCTGGCCGGACCTGCCTCGATCGTCCTGCCCGCTGCCGCGAACGCCGCCCTAGGCGTGGCGCTCGATGGCTACCTCGCAGTGGGCCAGGCGCTGGCGAGCGACACCACTACGAACATGGGCGTTTCTGCCCGCAAGATTGCCGATGCCATCGATGCCCTGGTCGCGATGGCGATCCCCAACCAACCCCACTACTGGCACGACCACGCCGAAGCCGCGTCGGTGAAACAGAAGGCACTCGATCTCGCCGCAGCCAGCACCCTCGACGATGCTCGTCGTGCCTACGCCTTGTTGAGCACCGTGCTGTCCAAGCTGCTGCACGGCACCGGCGTTCCCAGAAGCTACGGCCAGAAGCTCGAAGATGCCCACTGCCCGATGTACCCGGACAGCAAGGGGCAAGGCTCGGTGTGGATCCAAGCCGCCGGCGCTATTCGCAACCCCTATTTCGGCAAGGCCATGCTCACCTGCACCGATTGGCAGCGCCCGTACCCGGTGGTGCAATGATCGCACGCCTCATTCGATGGTGCTCGCTTAACCGGGCCTTGGTGATCCTGCTCACCTCATTCCTGGTGTTGGCAGGAATCTGGAGCGTCTACCACATCACGGTCGACGCCATCCCCGACCTCTCCGATGTCCAGGTGGTCATCCGTACCGAGTATGCCGGGCAAGCACCACAGATCGTCGAGGATCAGGTGACCTACCCGCTGACCACGGCCATGCTCGCGGTCCCCTACGCGAAGGTGGTTCGTGGCTACAGCATGTTCGGCACCAGCTTCGTCTACATCATCTTCCAAGACGGCACGGATCTCTACTGGGCGCGCAGCCGCGTGCTGGAGCAGCTCAGCTCGGTCACTGGCCAGCTTCCCCGAGGCGCCACCCCACAGCTCGGTCCCGACGCCACCGGCGTGGGCTGGGTCTACGAGTACGCGCTGGTCACTGGCAAGTACTGCGCCTCCCATCCCGATGGGGCCTGGCACGAGCCGAGGTCGGACAAGTGGTACGCCTCGCCCGAATCGGCGCCCGTCGACCAGCGGCCGCGTCTGGTTCACCATCGCGTCTTCGAGGACGCACGCGTGGTTTCCTGCCCGCTCGATGGCCAGCCGCTGCTGTCAAGCAAGCTCAACCTCGCGGATCTCAGGAGCCAGCAGGACTGGTACTTGCGCTACGCCCTGACCGCCGTCGACGGCGTGAGCGAGGTCGCAGCCATCGGCGGATTCGTCAAGCAATACCAGGTGGTTGTCGATCCGGTGAAGCTGCTTGGCTTCAACGTGCCCCTGAGCAAGGTCAAGACGGCCATCCAACGTTCCAATATCGACGTGGGCGGACGCCTCATCGAGATGAGCGAGACGGAATACATGTTGCGCGGCGTGGGCTACCTCGGGAGCCTCACGGATCGAGAGATCGCTCAGGCGCGCGAGGCAGGACAGTCCATCGAAGAAATCCGCGACGAAAAGGTGCTTGCGGAACTGCGTCTCGTCGCCTTGGGTGCCAACGCCGAAGGCAAGCCGATCTATCTCAGCGACCTGGCTGAAGTTCGCACCGGGCCGGATATCCGGCGGGGCGTGGCGGAATGGAACGGCCGTGGCGAAACCGTGGGCGGCATCATCATCATGCGCTCCGGAGAGAACGCGCGGCAGACCATCGAGAACGTGCGCGCCAAGCTGGTCGACCTCGAGCGCGGACTTCCGCCCGGTGTCGCAATCGAGACGGCCTACGACCGATCGGATCTCATCGATCGCGCGGTTCACACCCTCTCGCACACGCTCATCGAAGAAATGACCGTCGTCTCGTTGGTCATCCTCCTGTTCTTGCTGCACGCCCGTAGCTCGCTGGTGGCCGTGGTGACCCTGCCCATCGGCGTGCTCGGAAGCCTCGTGGTCATGAATCTCCGCGGCATCAATGCCAACATCATGAGCCTCGGGGGGATAGCCCTGGCCATCGGGGTGATGGTCGACAGCGCCATCATCATGGTCGAGAACGCGCACAAGCATCTCGAACACGAGGCCGAGCGTGTCGCCAAGGGCGACCCGCCGCGATCACGCGTCGACATCATCATCGAGGCAGCCACCGAGACGGGGCCCACGCTCTTCTTCAGTCTGCTCATCATCACGGTCTCGTTCTTGCCGATCTTCGTCCTCGGCGAACAATCCGGCCGTCTCTTCAAGCCACTGGCCTACACCAAGACCTTCGCCGTGGGCTTCGGCGCGTTGCTGGCGGTGACGATCATCCCCGTGTTGATGGTGTATCTGGTCTCGGAGCGGACGATCCCCGCGACCGTGTCGCCCCGGCGGCGGCTCATCATGTATCTCGGCGGGATCCTCGGTCCGGCACTGCTGCTCGCCCTGGTGCCGCTCCCTCACCTCGGAGATCACCGCGTGGCCATGGTCTTGGGCTGGATGGTGCTCGCAGCCATCGTGCTATTGCCTCAGCGGATCCATTCCGAAGAGAAGCATCCCTTGAGTCGCCTCCTCCAGCGCGCCTACAGCCCCGCCTTCACTTTCGTGCTGGCGCATCCATTGCTTGTGGCGGGCGGGATGCTGCTCTTGCTTGCGTCGACCGCGTGGCCCCTCAGCCAGCTCGGCAGTGAGTTCATGCCGCCCCTGGAGGAGGGAGACCTGCTCTACATGCCGACCACCGATCCGGGCATCAGCATAGACAAGGTTCGCGAGCTGTTGCAGCAGACCGATGCGCTCATCAAGCAGTTTCCCGAAGTTGAAACCGTGTTTGGCAAAGCCGGCCGCGCTCAAACCGCGACCGATCCCGCACCCCCCAGCATGCTCGAAACCACCATCGTGCTCAAACGCGACAAGACCCTCTGGCGCCAGGTGCCGGTGCCACGCTTCTACGCCTTCCTACCCAGGGCGATAAAGGCGCCGTTTCGCCATTTCTGGCCGGACGTGCGCCCCATCACCGTGAACGAACTGATCTATGGCTACAACTTTGGCGATAGCTTGCCGGGCAATCTGCACGCGCGAGGTCTCAACGAAGTCATCCAGATCCCGGGCCTCACCAACTCGTGGACCATGCCCATCAAGACGCGCATCGACATGCTCTCGACGGGAATCAAGACGCCTGTCGGTATCAAGGTCCTGGGCCCCAATCTTGCGACCCTGGGCAATCTTGCCCAGCGCATTTCCGAAGTGGTGCGCACGGCGGAAGGCACCGGACGCTACACGGTCAGTGCGTTTCCCGAAAAGAGCGTGGGCGGCTATTACCTCGATATCGACATCAACCGCGAGCAGATCGCGCGCTATGGGCTGAATGTCGCCGACGTCCAGGACGTCATCATGAGCGCGTCCGGGGGCGTGAACATCGGCGAAACCGTCGAGGGCCTCGAACGCTATCCCATCAACCTGCGCTACCCCCACGAACTACGCGACAGCCCGACGGCCTTGCGCCAGACTTTAGTCCCGACGCCCAGTGGGGCGCACATTCCCCTCGCCCAGCTCGCCACGCTTGGAATCCACAAGGGGCCGCCGATGATCAAGAGCGAAAATGCGGTGCCCACGAGCTGGGTCTACGTCGACATCGCGGGCATCGACGTAGGAACCTACGTCAAGAACGCGCAGCGGGCGGTCGAGGCGCAGGTCAAGCTGCCCACGGGCTACACCATCGTTTGGTCGGGACAGTACGAGTATATGGAGGCCGCGCGCAAGCGGCTCCAGGTGGCGGTTCCGCTCGCCGCAATCATCATCATCCTTCTGCTCTACCTCGCGACGCGGAGCTGGCTGCGTGTCGGTATCGTGGCCCTCGCAGTGCCCTTCAGTCTCATCGGTGCCATGTGGCTGCCCTACCTACTCGGCTACAACCTCTCGCTCGCCGTGTGGGTCGGGGTCATCGCGCTGGCTGGCCTCGATGCCGAGACCGGTCTGGTCATGCTGCTCTACCTCGACCACAGTTTTGAACGCTTCCGTGGCGAGGGACGGATGCGCGATGAACGAGACCTCTGGCACGCCATCCACGACGGGGCTGTGCAGCGCATTCGGCCCAAGATGATGACCGTGATGGTGGTCTTCATGGGACTCGTGCCGCTGCTCTGGGGAACGGGAGCCGGCGCCGATACCATGCGCCGGCTGGCGGCACCCATGATCGGTGGGCTTGCAACGAGCTTCGTTATGGAGCTGCTCGTGTACCCCGTGATCTTCTACCAGGCCAAGCGGATCGGGTTACGCCGGGATCATCGCCAGCAAATGGCGGCCGCCGTCTGACGCCAAGCCCATGCAAGTTCAACCAGGGTTGCGCGCGGTGGCGGTTTGCGAAGGGACAAAGGGAATTCTCGTACTGGCGGTGGGTCTGGGATTGCTCGGCTTCATTCACCGCGACCTGCAGCAGCTTGCCGAAGATGTCGTGAGACACCTGCATCTGAATCCTTCGGCACGCTACCCGAGGGTCTTTCTCATGGTTGCGTCCAGGTTCGATGGTGTGCAGCTGTGGGCGGTGGCAGTTGGCGCCTTGTTCTACTCGGGGCTTCGCTTCCTGGAGGCCGTGGGACTGTGGAAGGATCGGAACTGGGCCAAATGGCTGGGCGCGATCAGCGGCGGGATCTACATTCCGGTGGAGATATTCGAAGCCGCGCGTAAGGCCACCGCCACGCGATTGGTTCTGCTCGCTTTGAACCTCGTGGTAGTCGCGTATCTGCTCTGGAATCTGTGGCAGAAGAGCAGATTGCGCGCCTCAACCCATAGGTAGTCGAACGATGAAGGTCGAACCCGCGCCCAGCTCGCTTTGTACCTCGGCCCGTCCACCATGCGCCTCCACGATCGCCTTGACGAAGCTGAGCCCGAGGCCCAGGCCCCGCTCGCTCCGACTTTGATCCGCGCGGTACAGGCGCTCCCAGATGCGCGGCAGATCCTGAGCCGAGATTCCCATGCCGCTGTCCTTCACCATGAGGGAAGCCCAGGGATCCTCGCGCGTAGTCGTGACTTCGACTTGCCCGCCGGTGGGGGTGTACTTGACCGCGTTGTCCACGAGATTGGCGACCACTTGATTAAGCCGATTGTGGTCGCCGTTCACGTTCACTCCCACCGCCAGATGGGTGAGCAGCCGAACGCCGCGCTCCTCGGCCACATGCTGATAGAGGTCGATCGCTTCCCGCGCCAGCTCGCTCAAATCGACCTTCGTGCGATCAAGTTTCGTCACCCCGGTCTCGGCTTCCGAGATGTCCATCAGGGTCTTCAGCATTTGCAACACACGCTCGGAGTCCTCGATGGTGTCGGCCAGTGCGTCCCGAGTCCGTTGCGGATCGCCCGCGTCGCGCAGGGCCACTTCGGCGCCCGTGCGCAGGCGCGTGAGCGGCGTGCGCAGATCGTGAGCGACGTTGTCGAGCGCTTCACGCATCCCTCGTACCAGCGCCTGATTGCGCGCCAGCACCCCGTTGAACAGGTGCGACAGTTCGTCGAGCTCGTCGCGCGTTCCCCGCTCGGGAACGCGCAGCGCGAGGTCACCAGATTCGATCACCTTCCGCGCGGTGTTTGCCAGACGCTGCACCGGACGCAACGCGCGGCGAGTGAGAAAGAAGCCGCCGAGAAGTCCCAATGCTACGGCTCCAATCCACACTGCGACCAGCCCAGCCCGCAGGTGGCCGACAACCTCTTGTGTCTGCTCGTCGCTGATCGCGAGCTGCAGCCAACGGCCCTCGGAGAGCGGCATTGTACCCAAGCTCCACAGCGAGCCGTCATTCTGGGCTCGCACCGGCCGCACGCGCTGGGAGGAGGCCGTCACCGCGATCGTGGTGGCGGCGAAAGACAGTTCGGCATTCGAACTCTGGAAAAGCGTGACGTTGGCGCCATCGACCACGCGAACGTATGGGAGCCGGCGGGTATTCTGGGTCGCCTCGGTCAGCTTCTTCAGGCCCTCGATTCCCTGCTCCTCGAACGTCTGCCTGTGCAGGGTCAGGTTGCTCGTGACGGTATCGACGATTCTTTCCCGAATCGTCGAGCGGATGCGGAATTCTGCTGCGGCGGCCAGAAGCAGCGTGCTGGCGAAGAAAACCAGGAAGTACCACGCCGTCAGCCTGAAGCCGAGCGAGCGCAATCGGCTATTCCTTGCGAAGGACATATCCCACCCCTCGCAGGGTATGGATGAGCTTGACCGGAAAGTCACGATCGATCTTTCGGCGCAGCCGACTGACCAACACATCGACCACGTTGGTCTGCGGATCGAACGAGTAGTTCCAGACGTGCTCGAGGATCATGGTCTTGGAAAGAACCCGTCCGGGGTTTCGCAGCAGATATACCAACAGCCCGAACTCTCGGGCTTGCAGCTCGATCGATTGCCCGGCTCGGGTCACCCGCCGCGATTCCAGATCGAGGGAGAGATCCTCGAAGGAAAGTCGCCGCGCGACCTCCCCTGCACCGCTCGACCGACGCACGAGAGCGTGCAAACGCGCGAGGAGCTCGGCGAATGAGAAGGGCTTGGTCAGGTAGTCATCCGCGCCGACCGAAAGTCCCTTCACCCGGTCGTCCACATCGCTCTTCGCGCTCAGGATGATGACCGGCACCTTCTGTCTGCGCTCGCGCAACTCACGTATCACGCTCAGCCCGTCGCGGCCCGGCAGCATGAGGTCGATGATTGCCGCGTCCAACTTGGCATCCAGGGCCAGGCCCAAGCCTTCCTCGCCGTTGCGGCTCCAGTCGACGACGTGCCCCTCTTGGCGCAAGCCCTTGGCGATGAAGCCACCGATCTTTTCGTCGTCCTCGATCAGGAGAAGTCGCATGGTGAGCGCAGGGCAGCCGTCGAGCAGCGGTCAGGATTGCCGCGGAACGACAGGCTGCACCGCAGTGGATTGTACCCAGCCCGTGCGTCCCTGGCCATCGCGTACGCGCAGGAAGTCTCCGTGGTGCCCGATGATGGACACATCCTGCCCCTCGCTCACCGTGATTTCGCTGGCTGCCGTATCGAACGGCGAGACCCGCACCGGCGCGCTCTTCGTCTCGACCACCACCGCGTGATTCAAGTCCCGATCGAGAACCACCATCGCCGCGACGCTCATCACGCCAACCAGCGCAGCGACGGCCGCGACGTAGATCAGCCGACGCGATCGCCACCTTCGGGTTGCTACAAGCCCGGCACCCGCCAACCACAAAGTCAAGACGGCAAACAAGGTCCAGGTCGTTGGCGTGAAGAACCGCGCAAGCGCCTCGTACCAGGGCCGCATGGGAACTGGCAGACCCGCCGTGGCCCGAACATAGGCCAGGTTGGCCGCGATGTCGGGATCGCGCGGCGCCAGCACGTGAGCGCGCTCGTAACTCAAGACCGAGCGACCGACGTGGCCCACCTGAGCGTAGGCGTTCCCGAGATCGTACAGGAGCGGCGCCGACCACCCGTGCTTGCGCGCAAGCGTCTCATAGGCAACCGCTGCATCAGCGTAGCGGCCTTCGGAAAAGAGACGNNTGTGCCCAGCCGACGACTCTTGGGTGGCAATTGGGGTCTCATGTCCGACTCTCCTCTTTATCGAGACTGCGCTCGATGATTTCTTCAAGCCTTGCCAGTGAGGAAGCATCCGGCTCCGCAGCCGCAAAGCGCAGACGCTCGGCGGCTCCCAGAATCGCGACAATCGGCTCGTCGCGACCCAGTCTGGCTGCGGCCTCGGCGGCCGTGACCTCGTCGGGCGCGATCTTCCAGGTCTCGCTCAGGCGTTCTCGCAGTGCGGCCGCGCCAGCTTCGCAGAAGCGGACTGAATCCCCGGCGAGCAGCGCGCGCTTCATCGCCACGCGATGATGCGCGACGGTCTCGCGCAAAGCTCGACGGCGAATCCGTGCGGAGGCAACGCGCTCCCGCGGTCGCACCGCTAGAATCGTCAGCGCTAGCCACGGAACCGTCACGACTGGCCAGAACCAGGGGCGCCGGTACGGGGGAAGGAGCGTTGCGACGAAGCGTCCCTCATCGAAGCGATTGGAGCGCAACCTCGTCGCAGGCGCTTCTGTAGCTTTTGGGGCACTCTTTCCCAGGTTCGCGGACGGTGTCGCAACTCCGCCCGGGGTTGAGGCGATCTCCACACTTATCGGCGCGGTCGACCGGGTCAGGTACTGGTGCCGGTCGGGATCGAAGAAGCTGAGCGAAACAGCGGGGATTTCTAGGCGGCCACTCGATTGAGGCACGACCGCCTGCTCGAAAACCTTGGTCTCCTGGTCGGTGACCTTCGCGCTTGGTGGATAGGTCTTCCAGTTTGCAGAAGAAGGAAGGCCGGTGGTCGAGACCCGATCCAGGTTCCCCTGCCCCGTGACTTCTATCTTGAGGCTCATCGGCGCGAATGTCGTCCCGGTCGTAGGCGTCAGTGCCGCACGCACATCGAAGCGACCGACAGCGCCGTTGTAATCGGCGGGCTGGCCGGTGGTCGGAGGCGACAGCACATCAACCGTTTGAACAGGGGCGTGAAGGGTCATCTCCCGCTGATGCTCCTGGCCGAACATGTCGCTGAGATCGGCGAAGGCTGATTGCTTCATGAAGGAACGCATCAGCGACGAAGGCGAGGACATGTCGTCGTCGTCGAGCATGCCCGAAAAGGGATCCGCTGCCGGCCGGCGCGAGGCCTCGCGGTATCGCGCCACGATGGGCAGCGTCGCACGAGTCGCGAAACGGCCTGGCATCGCAGCCGAAGCCTGCGCGGTCCAGGTGACGACGCGATAGGGAACGCCGCCGATGGATTCAACGCTCTGCCGGGGTTCGTCCTGCAAATGGTTTATGGTGAAAGCGGAGATGCCCAAGCTGGGCGCCCCGGTCAGCGTGATCTGCGTGCCAGCGCGGAAGTACGCTTTGAACGTCACGGGGACGGCTTGCCCGACGAAGATTTTCTTACTCGGCAGCACCACGCGAAGCAGTGCCAGCGATCCTTGGTGCGCGGATTCATCCGGCTCGGGGCGAAAACCCGCCATCGGGACTAAGGCAGCGGACGCGCCCCGGGCGCCAGCCGGACGGACCTTGAGTTGCAGCGTTCGCCCTCCAATCGGAATGGTGTACGAGCCCGGACGGTCGGCGTCGACCTGATAAAGGATCCAGGTGTGCTGCGCAACCACGCCGTTGATGGCGGTCATCTCCGTGCTCTGTCCTGTCCGTTGAAAGTGCAACCCGTCCACGGCAGGCAGCGCGGGCGCGTGGCCGCCAACTGCATCAACCCGAAGCTCCGCTGCCTGGTCAGCAGCGATCTCGGAAGGGCTGATATCGGCCATCGGGTTGGCGCCAGCTGCAGCAGCGTTTTGCGCAAAAGCCATCGCCACACCCAGGCCAACCGCAGCGAGTCTGAAATGGGTTTGTCTGTTCCAACGCATGGGACTCACCAATCCTTTCTGACCACGTCGTCTGCGGCCGGGCGATTCGGCCCAGTGGGCACCATGGGCATGATCTTCTCGTCTCCGCGAACTGCATCGAGAAGCTCCTTCGCATCGTTCTTGGAGAGCTTTCCAGGAACCTCGGGCTCCTTCTGGTCCTTTTCCGATTCGTCGCTCGCACTCGCCGCTCCGGGGGCGTGTTGTTCGGGCTTGGCTGCCGCCGGCTTGGGCTGGCCCGTCCCCTGCTGCGGCTGTGCCGAGGCTTGCTGGTTCTGGTCTTTGGGCTGGCCCTTGTCATTCTGGCTGTTCTGCGGTTCTTGTTTGTTCTGCTGACCCTGCTGCTTCTGCTGGTCCTGTTTGCCCTGCTCATTCTTGGCCTGCTGGTCCTGCTGACCCTGTTTGCCCGCCTGGTTCTGCTTGTTCTGTTGCCCCGACTTGTCTTCCTTCTTCTTTTGCTCGTCCTTCTGCTTCTGCTTCTGCTGCTGCTGTTCAAGCGCCGCCAGCTTCCGCTTCACGAGATCCCGGTTGTAGATGGCGTCCTGGTCTTTGGGATTCAACTTGAGGGCTGACTCGTACGAAGCGATCGACTTCCTCCACTTCTCGGTCGTCTGTTCCGGTTGCTTCGCGACCGTCTCCTGCCCGACTCGGAAAAGAACATTGCCCAGGTCGTAGTAGGCGTTCTCCTGCAAATCGAGGCGCTCCGCGTGCAGGGATCGGCCGAGGGCGTCGCTGGCTTTGGCGTATTCACCGCTCTTGTAGGCCGCGACGCCCAGGTTGTACTGCAGCTTCACGTCGTTGGGCGAATGAGCCAGCGCACGCCCATATTCATCTGCTGATTGCTTGAACTTCCCGGCGTGATACGCCCGCTCGGCGTCGCGCGGGGAGGCGTTCGCACTTTGCGCGACTGCGGTGACAGCTGCAATCGCCAATGTGACGACCACTCTGCGCCTGAGCAGCGCGAGCTTCGGCCATCGCTTCTCGGGCTCCGCCTCGAGCACGCGACGCCTGCGACGTTCCCCAACCAGCGGCTCCAGCGCCAGGAATAGAATGGAGAATCCGAGCGGCCACTGAAAACGTTCGATGGGAATCTGGTGCATGCGCGAGTGGAGATCTTCCCGAGGCAACTTGGCCAGCACATCCTGGTAGAGGGCCTCCAGCCCTCGGCCATCCACACCCAGTCGGCGGTAGTCGCCACCGGTCACGCGTGCGATTGCTTGCAAGGTGTTTTCGTCAAGTTGCGAGCGAACAAAGCCACCCTTGTCGTCGCGAGCGAACTGGCCGGGCTCTCCCGCGAGGGGAATCAGCTCTCCCCCCGGCGTTCCGACGCCAACGGTGTAGATGCGAATGCCGTCTGCGGCCGCCGCGCGAGCCTCCTGGACCGCGTGGCTCTCGAGGTCTTCGCCGTCGGTGAGAAACACCAAGAGCTTGCGATTCGCGGGCTGGCTGTGAAGCGCCGAGCGGGCTACATCGATCGCCCGGCCCACGTCGGTGCCGCCGCGAAAGATGGTCGTGGTGTCCAGCGCATCCAGGGTCTGCTCGAACACGCCACGGTCGAGCGTGAGCGGACACTGCAGAAAGGCATCCCCGGCGAAGGCCACGAGACCCACCCGATCGCCATCGAACTTGCCCACCAGGTCGCGAATGGCAAGTTTGGCGCGCGTCAGCCGGTCAGGCTTCAGATCTGGGGCCAGCATGCTCTTTGATGTGTCGAGCGCGAACAGAAGATCGAGCCCTCGCCGCTGCGCCTCCTCCCAGCGAACGCCCCATTGTGGTCGCGCCAGGCCCACGCAGCCGAGCAGCGCCCCGGTCACGAGAAGTGCCCGTTTGAACCCCCGGCGCGCACGCGATAGCGACGAGGACGCGCCGTTGCGGCGCGAGCTGAATGCGGCCAGCGCAAGCCGCCGCTTGCGGTCGAGCCGCGCACCGAGGATCAGAATGGCCACGGCGAAAAGAAGGCCGACCAGTAGCCAGACGGGATGAACGAAGGTGATGGAATGAATTGTCATGGGATCCTCTTGAAACGCGTGAGGCCGAGCCCTATTTCTCCCGCCAGAAGCAGCATTCCTGGAAACACCAGCCAGGCGAACCGCTCCTCGTGGTGCTCGTATTTCTTCAAGTTCCTCGTGGTCTTCTCTAGGCTGTCGATGGCTCCATAGATCCGCTGCAGCGAGCCGGCGTCGGTGGCGCGATAGAAGCGTCCGCCCGTGGTGTCCGCGATGGTCTTGAGCAGTCCTTCATCCACGTCCACCTTGGTCATCACGATGTGGGTACGACCGCTCTCGTCAGTGATCGGCATGGGCGCCTCTCCCTTGGTGCCGACCCCGATGGTGTAGACCTTGACCCCGAGGGCCTGCGCGGCCTGCGCCGCCAGGGCCGGATCGATCTTTCCCGCGTTGTTCTGTCCGTCGGTGAGCAACACCACCAGCTTGGATTTCGCCTTCTGGCCGCGCAGCCGATTGACGCTGGCGGAAAGTGCCGAGCCAATCGCAGTGCCGTCCTTGATCATGCCCGGTTGCAGCCGGCCGAGGTTCTGCAGCAGCCAATCGTGATCGAGCGTGAGCGGGCTCATCAAGTATGGCTCGGCCGAGAACGCCACCAGGGCGATGCGATCGTTGGGCCGATTCTTGATGAACTGTGCGACGACCGACTTGACGACGTCGAGCCGGCTGCTCGGCTCACCACCCTCGGTCAAGTCCAGGGCTTGCATCGAGCCGGAAATGTCGACTGCGAGCACCAGATCGATGCCACTGGCCTGGACCTCGGTTGAGGCATGTCCAAGCTGCGGGCGGGCCAGGCCAACGATCAGAAGGGCCAATCCTACCCAGCGGGCGATTCCTAGGAATCGCCCCCAGCGGCTGCGCGTGGCGCGCGCGACGTCGCGCGCGGTTTCGATGTTCGAGAAGGTGACCGCCGGTCGGGCGCCTTTTCGGCCCAGCCACAGGGCGAGCAACGGCAAGAGCGCGAGCGCCCACAAGACTTGCGGATGTAGAAAGAGGTTCATGACGTCCTCGCGGGTGCGGGTTGGGTTTCGGCCTTGCTCGGCGCCGTGTTGAGCACGAATTGGCGCGCAAGATCGTTGAGCGACACCATTCGCTCCCTGGCCAAGGGCAGGCGAGCAAACTTCGCCATGTCGCAGGCCCCGATGAACTGAAGCAGGGACTCCCGATGCGAGGCGAGCGACGAGCCTTCGTGAAACACGAGATTCTCGAAGAACTCTTCAGTCGTCAGATGGGCAGCACGTAGCAGAAAGCGCTCCTCGATGTACTCGCGGACAGCATCCGAGGCGGCTCCGGCGTACTCGCGTACCTGCCCGGCCAGCGCCAGCGGCTGTGCCTGTTCAAGGCGCAAGAGCGCCCGCTCGTGGGGCAAAAGAGGCTTGGCATGCCGCCGCCGCATCACAACAGCAGCGAAGCCACCCAAGCCAACCAGCAACGCCGCACCCCCGCCCAGCGCCAGCCAGCGCCACCACAGAGGGATCGGCACCGGCCCGCGAATGTCCCGGATGTCTGCGGTGGCCGACGCCGGTGCAGGCGCCAGCGCTGACGCCGGTGGGGCAATTGCCGTTGCTGCCCAAAGCGGGGTGGCCCACAAAAGACCGCCGAGGACCAAGGACAGAATGCGAACGCGCGGTTTCATCGCCGCCTCCCTCTCCGCGAGCGGAAAAGCGCGATCAAGACCGGGATGTACGGCACCGAGGTGTCGACCTCGACGCTGTCGACCGATTCGCCGCGCAGGGCTCGTTCGAGACGTTGATCCCGCTCGCGGGCGCGCTCGGCGAAGCGTTCGCGCACGCCTGCGGAGCCGGTGTCGATCTCGATCATTTCGCCCGTCTCGGCGTCCTCCATGGTGAGCAGACCCACCTGCAAGAGATTCCGTTCGCGGGGGTCGTTCACGTGCAAGGCCACCAAGTCGTGCCGGCGTCGAACCATGCGCAACGAGCGCCGCAGCGCCGACAGCATATGGGCGGGATCGCCAGCGCTCTGGAAATCCGAGAGAACGCACACCATCGCGCGCCGCCTGGTCACGGCGTTGACGAAGTCGAGCGCGTGCGCGACGTCTGTACCACGGCGTTTCGGCTGACAACTCAGCACCTCGCGCACGATGCGGAGCACGTGCTGACGGCCCTTGCGCGGTGGAACGAAGGTCTCGATCTGATCGGAGAACAGGACCAATCCGACCTTGTCGTTATTGCGAACGGCAGAGAGGGCAAGCACGCATGCGATCTCCGCCTCGATCTCGCGCTTCGTGTGCGCGGTCGAGCCGAAGTCGCCGGAGGCGCTCACGTCGACCGCGAGCACGATGGTCAGTTCGCGTTCTTCTCGGTACTTCTTGATGAACGGGCGTCCCGCACGCGCAGTCACGTTCCAGTCGATGGTCCGCACCTCGTCACCCGGGACGTATTCGCGCACCTCTTCGAAGTCCATGCCCCGGCCCCGGAACATCGAGTGGAATTGTCCGGCCAGGGCGTCGGTGGCGAGGCGGCGTGTGCGAATATCGATGAGACGGACTTGCTTCAGGATCTCTTTGATATTCTTTTCCATGGTCGCCCCCCTACGGGTTGGGTAGCGCGGCGAGGATCTTGCTGACCAGATCGTCTGCCTGGATGTTCTCCGCCTCTGCCTCGTAGGTGAGGCCGAGCCGATGTCGAAGAACATCGGGAGCCAGGGTCTTGACGTCGGATGGAATGACATAGCCCCGTCCGTGCATGAAGGCCCAAGCACGCGACGCCAGAGTGAGCGCAATGGTGGCGCGCGGCGATGCCCCAAACAGCAGGTAGTCGGCGATGGGCAGACTGTAGCTGGCGGGAGCGCGCGTCGCGGTGACGATATCCACGACGAAGTCGCGAATCTTGTCGTCGACGTAGATGCGGTTGACCACTTTGCGGGCATGAGCCAACTGGGCAATCGAGACAATCGGATCGACATGGAGATCCGGCTCACTGGTGGCCATCGCGTCGAGAATCGCGCGTTCCTCCGCCTTCGACGGGTAGCCAATGACAAGCTTCAACAGGAAGCGATCGACCTGAGCCTCTGGCAGAGGATAGGTGCCCTCCTGCTCGATNNTCGATGGGGTTCTGCGTCGCCATCACGAGGAATGGATCCGGCAGAGGGTAGCTCTCCTCGCCCAGGGTCACCTGATGCTCCTGCATGGCTTCGAGCAGAGCCGACTGCACCTTGGCTGGCGCACGGTTTATCTCATCGGCGAGCACCAGATTGGAAAAGATCGGACCGTGCTTGGTCTGGAAGCTGCCGGAGGTTGGGTTGTAGATCATGGTGCCCACGACGTCGGCGGGCAGCATGTCGGGCGTGAATTGCAGTCGGCGGAACTTCGCGCCCACAAGTGTTTGCGCAAGAGTCTTGAGCGCCAGGGTCTTGGCCAACCCGGGCACGCCTTCGAGCAGGAGATGCCCATTGGTCAGCAGGCCCACGATAAGACGGTCGACGAGGTATCGTTGCCCGACGATGACCCGCGCCATTTCCGTTTGCAGCGCAGGCACCCACCCGGCGGTGTCCTGAACCTCCTTCTGGATCTGTTGCACGTCTCCGTGCCAAGCACTACGACTTGGAATGGCGTCGAACCCATTGGTATTGACTGGACCGGCATTGATGGGGGCGGAATTGGCTGCAGCTTCCATGTGGTCTTCTCCTTGTTGTTCCGACTGTCGAGAAGAAGTATGGGCACGCTACCCATGCCAGAATCTTGCGGGACCATTACAGCGGTGAAAGATCGCTGTCGCTCACCCTGCGGAACCGGCCGGCATCCACTGCACCGCCTTCGGCGCCTGGAGGCATCGCACCTGCGACTTCCGGGATGAACAGGCGCCCGGTCAACTATAGGGCGGAGACCGAGTTACCTGGGCCCGCGGGATTGGCTTGGCCGTTCAAGAGGTCGACGTAGTCCGCCAGGATCTTCACGGTCTCGTTCAAGACGATGTCGTCGTCAAGCGAGCGGCTGGCCGCGTCCGGCGCAAGTGCGTTCGGGGCGGAAGAAGAATTCGCGCCATGTGCGGCGCCAACGCTCTTGGTAGCTGCCAAGGGCGGGGGTAGACCGGGCGAGGACACGTTCTTGAGCGTGATTTCGTAGGTGGCGGGCCGGGAAGGGAAACGGATTCGGCTTTCCCGTACACGTTCGTCTTGACGGGCCTTGGATTGCGCCAGCTCCTGCCTGCGTTCCGCTTCGTTCAAGGAAACAGACTTGGTGGCCAGGCTCTTCCTGACTTGGGCAAGGTCGTCTGCAAGCAAGGCAAAGTCCTTTTCCGTCTTCACCCGTTGGATGGATTTCTCCCGCAAAGCGCTGAGATACGGCTGTATGCGATTCAACCGCACGTGGGGCGCCGGGGTTACGGTGTCCCAAGGCAATGGGTCCTTGAGCGTCGACTCGCTCACTTCACTGAAGTCACTGGGGGATGGCAGAACAATGTCGGACGCGACGCCGCGTAACTGGGTCGAGGCACCGTTCGGTCGATAGAATTTGCGAATCGTGACCTTGAGCGCGCCGGGGTCATAGGCATGCTCCAGTCCCATTTTGTCCATGACAAACGCGAGCGGCAGAATGTTTTGCACCGTGCCCTTGCCGAAGGTCGAAGAATCACCCACGACCACGCCGCGTCCATAGTCTTGAAGCGCGCCGACCAGGATCTCCGAGGCTGATGCGCTGAAGCGGCTGATCAGCAGGACCAGCGGCCCGTCGTAAAGTACAGAAGGATCGGTGTCGGCATCCACGTCGATGTCACCGCGGGGACCGCGCGTTTGCACGACTGGCCCTTCACGAATGAACAGACCGGTCAGGCTGACCGCTTCATCGAGCGACCCACCTCCGTTGCGTCGCAAATCCAGGACAACGCCGCTCACGTGCTCGGCCTTCAACTTCTTGAGCAATCGCGCGACGTCCGCCGTCGCGCTGCGACGTTCGCCTGGCCCGCCCAGGTCGGCGTAAAACGACGGCAGGTCGATGACACCGAGCCGAACCGTCGTGCCCTGACCGGTTGGCAGGTCCAAGATGCGGGCCTTGGCTTGCTGGTCTTCGAGATTCACCTCATCGCGCACCAGGGAGATGGTCTTGGGAAGCGAGCCGTCGGCAGCGCCCACGGGAAGAATGGTCAACCTCACTGTCGACCCCTTGGGACCGCGAATCAGTTCCACGGCGCGCGAAAGGGGCATGTCGGTGACGTCGACCGGCTCCCCGCTTGATTGCGCCACCGCCAAGATGCGGTCGGCGGGTTTCAGCAGACCGCTGCGTGCCGCAGGCCCTCCTGGCAGCAACTCGCGAATCTTGCAGGTGCCATCCTCGCTTTCGAGGGACGCGCCGATGCCGAAAAGCGAGAGTTTCATGGCAATCGAAAGGGTCTCCATCTCCTGATGCCCGAGATAGTCCGAGTGCGGGTCGTAGACGTGGGCCAACGCGTTCAGATAGGTTTCCAGCACCTCGTCGCTGCGCAGGGACTTCATCATGGCAAGCTGTTGGGCCTGCCTGCGCATCAACCTGCCCACGATTTGCTCTGGTCGCTTGTCGGCCAGCTTCTCCTGCAGGTAGTCCGCTCGGATCTGCTGCCGCCAGAGTTCCTGCGCCGCCGCCAGATCGCGTGGCCGCTGCGCGTGCTCGCGATCGACGGAGTAGACGTCGTGTCCGGTGAAATCGAACTTTTCCGTCCGCAATAGGCTGGTAGTGTAGGCCGCCCGCTGCTGCAATCGCTGCAGATACCTCGCAAAGACGGCGTGGGCTGCACTGGTGTCGCCCACATCGCGGGTGGCCTGGGCCAGCGTCGCGCGGTACCCAGCGAAATCCTTGACGTCGGACTGCAGGAAGAGTGACCGGGTCCCGTCCAGGTCATCCAGATAGCGATCCAGGAAGTTCCCCGCCAACTCACTGTCGAGCGGATGATGTGCGAATTGCGATTGTTCCAGCAGGTTGGTCGTCAACCGCGTGATATTGGCTTCAGTCGTCCCCGTAGCGACTCGCGCCGACGCGGCCTGACCGCGAAGATCGATCGTGCTGAGGCCCGCCGCCAACCCGAGGACGAGGAGGAAGGGAGAAATTCTGGTTGGAGATTTCATGGCGGTTGCGGCCTCTTGGTGCGCGGAGCGCTGCGAGAAGCTCTGGAAATCCGCCCTCGCGCCCCTGTGCAGCTATCATAGGTGTAGTCTCTTGCCGCCACCTTGCGGCGAGATTACAAGCTTGAAAGGTCCACCGTCGGCTGCCCCTGCCAATAGGTTTCCTTTCTCCGATGCCGAACTGGATCCGATCGATTGCCTCCTCGAAATCTTCGGGCTCGATATGGGGAAAGCAGCGTCGGCTGCCCCGCGACGGTTCAGTTGTCCAGTTGGGCAGTGCCGAGCAACAAATCGGTGGTGGCCTGGTCAGCCAGGGGAAAGGCGTAGTTCCCTAGTTCCGGAGGTGCCACCCAGCGAAGTTCGGCTACCCGAAGCGCACGCGGCTCCTTGGTGGACGCGATGGTGGCCCGATACAGAACCAGGTCAACGACATGGCTGCCGGAGCGGTAAGTGCGCTGCGCGATAACGCCGCCCACATCGGCAGTGACTCCCGCTCGTTCCCGCAACTCCCGTCGTAGCGCGGCCTCGTCGCTCTCGCCAGCTTCGACTTTTCCGCTCGGGAATTCCCACAAGCCAGCCAGCACGTCCATAGAGCGTCGCTGAGTGATGAGGTATCGTCCTCGCTGCTCTATTATGGCAGCCACCACGCGGATGTGCGGTGCGACCTCTGTCATTGTGCCGCCAGTACCAGAGCAGCCGTTTCGACACACTGACCGCGTTTCGTCCCCCTGGCCTTGCGACGACGACTTGGGTTGGCAAGAAATGGTCTCTGCCTGTGCATTCTGCCTGATCATGTCGTTCAGTTGGATTCCGGGCACGACGGCTTGTTTCCAGAATGGCACTCGCATTTGCACCCAAACAGTGAGCTTGGCGCCGTGGCATGGTCCTTCATTGGCGGCGTGGATGGAAACCAAGGCCGAGGGCAAGACCGCCGCGAAACCCTACATGACAGCCTGCAAGTATCCCCTCGACCTGTTCACAGCTCGACGGTTTCGCGAGGTGTGTCGCGAAGCCATGCCGCAGTGAACAGGGCCGACTCTTCCCATCCGCCGAGCGACTAGGGGAATTCCTTGGAGCTGCGGTCGCCGCCGACGTTCACATTCTCGGCCTCGAGACGGGCGGGGTGCTCCGCTCCCGATTCGTCGGCAGGGGCGCGGTCGTGGGCGCCGTGGAAATACTCGGGCGTCGGCTCGGAGGCGGGGTGCGGGTGGCCGACCGTAGGGTGGTCTGGCGTCTCCCGGGCGTAGATGCCGCGAGCGGTGTCCAAGGCGTCACCGGCCGATTCATGAACCAGCAGATCGGCGAGGCTGACAAGGCCCTTGAGATGTCCCTCGCCGTCGAGCACCAGCAGGCGGGATACCCTCGCGCTGACCATCATCTCGCCGGCTCGATCCACCGGGCAGTCGGGCGGGACAAACTGCACCGGAGCCGTCATCACGTCGCCCACCTTGGTCTTTGCGGCTGGTCGATCCTTTCCGACAACCCGCAAGGCGATGTCACGATCGGTGATCACACCGATGGCCTTGCCATCGGCGTTGCACACCGGCAACAACCCGAGGTTGTGGAAGGCCATCAACTTGGCGGTCCGCGCGACGGTCTCGTCTGGGCGGATCCATTGTACGTCCTGACT
>PMBS01000039.1 GCA_003153015.1 Myxococcales bacterium | reverse complement strand
CCTGGACCTGCGGCGCTGATGTCGAAAGTCTTTATCAAGACTGCGTCGGCGGTGGCCTGGGCAGACGCCCAGCGCGGTATCGCCAACATCAAGACCAGTGACAACAAGCCAATCCGTGGTTTTCGGACGAATTGAATCATAACGGTCCCCCTTTTGAGGTGCGCAGAGCACCAGGATATTCCTGGAGCCAATACTATGGCAGTGCCTTGTTCCATGACAAGGGCTCAGGAATCTTGATGTCGCAGCAAGGCAGCGCGGGAGAGCTGCCGAAGTCGTATTGTGAATTGCGTCAGAAGCCGCCCGCGGAGCGCGATGGGGTCTGCCCATCAGGCAGACCCGAGCGCCCCGGCCTCAGTTGCGCCGTCCACATCCGGACTGGCCAGGGAAGTTCACAGGCTCATCGCCAGCGCCCGCTGCTTTGCCCCTGCAGCACGTGCCTCGGCCGCGGCTACGACCACGACCGCCATTCATCGGCTGGCCGGGCGAGCGCCTTCGCCTTAGGCAACGGCTTTCTACCAGGCGCCCGCGGCGTCGCTGCGCTTGCCACCGGACTAGGCTTGCGGCAAACCGGACTTGAATGATCGCCATGCGCTCGGCTAATCTCCCGAGATGTTGCCCGACGGCCCCCTGCGTGAAACCCTCACCTTCGATGACGTGCTGCTGGTTCCCGCGGAGAGCGATGTCCTGCCCAAGGATGTCGATGTCCGCACCGAACTGACGCCCAGCATTCTCTTGGCCAACCCGATCATCTCGGCGGCCATGGACACCGTGACCGAGGCGCGCACCGCCATCAGCATGGCGCGTGACGGGGGCCTGGGCGTCATTCACAAGAATATGGGCGTCGACGAACAGGCGCTGGAAGTCAGCAAGGTGAAGAAGGCTGAGACCGGGGTGGTGCTGGATCCGGTCACCATCGGCCCTGATCAGAAGCTCTTTGCGGCGCTCGAGCTGATGAAACGCTACGAGATTTCAGGCCTGCCGGTGGTGGCCGAGGATGGTCGTTTGGTGGGCATATTAACCAATCGTGACGTGCGCTTTGAACGGCACCTGGACCAGCCAGTGCGGAATCTCATGACCACCAAGCTCATCACCACACGCGAGGGGCTGAGCCTGGAGCATTCCAAGGAGTTGCTGCACAAGAATCGTATCGAGAAACTGCTGGTGGTGGACGAGGCGGGCCGGCTGCGCGGGCTCATCACCATCAAGGACATCGAGAAGGCTCAGCAGCATCCGGACGCGGTCAAGGATGACCTGGGCCGCTTGCGCGTGGGTGCTGCGGTGGGCACCGGGTCTGACCGGGCCGCGCGCGCCGCCGCCTTGCTGCAAGCGGGTGCTGACGTGATCTGCATCGACACCGCGCATGGCCACTCCCGCTCCGTGCTGGAAGCGGTGGCCGACATTCGCAAGAGCTTCCCCAAGGCGCAGATTCTTGCTGGCAACGTGGCGACCGCCGAGGGCGCGTTGGCCTTGGCCAAGGCGGGCGCCAATGCGGTCAAGGTGGGTATCGGCGCGGGTTCGATCTGCACCACACGCGTGATCGCCGGAATCGGTGTTCCCCAGATAACCGCGGTGACCGATGCCGCGCACGCGTTGGCCAAACTCGACGTGCGAATCGTTTCCGATGGCGGCGTGAAGTATTCGGGCGACGTCACCAAGGCCATCGCGGCCGGCGCCCACACGGTGATGATCGGCAGCTTGTTCGCGGGCACCGACGAGGCGCCGGGCGAAATCATTCTTTACCAAGGCCGCAGCTATAAAGTGTACCGGGGCATGGGGTCGGTGGGCGCCATGCGCGTAGGAAGCAAGGACCGCTATTTCCAGTCCGACGTCACTGCCGACGCCAAGTTGGTGCCAGAGGGCATCGAGGGACGGGTGCCTTACCGAGGAAGTCTCTCGCAATCGATGTACCAGCTCATCGGTGGTCTGCGTTCAGGCATGGGCTACTGCGGTTGCCGCAACATTGCCGAGCTGCACAGCAAGGCGCGCTTCATCAAGATTACCCAGATGGGCCTGCGCGAATCGCACGTCCACGATGTGATCATTACAAAAGAGGCTCCGAATTACAGAGTGGAACAGTAGACTGCAGGCGCCGATGTCTGCCAACAAGCAACTCGTTCTCATCCTCGACTTTGGTTCGCAGTACACGCAGCTCATCGCGCGGCGGGTTCGTGAACAGAAGGTGTACTCGGAGATCCATCCCTTTAACCTATCGCTCGACAAGATTCGCGCCATGCGCCCAGCAGGCATCATCCTTTCGGGTGGGCCGTCGTCGGTATACGACCAGGGTGCCCCGCGAGTGAACGTCGAATTGTTCTCGCTGGGCGTGCCCATCCTCGGCATCTGCTACGGTGTGCAACTCTCCAGCCTGCTCCTCGGTGGCAAGGTCGAACCGGCGGACAACCGCGAGTACGGTCGCGCCTCGGTCAAATTGGAGACCGCGTCTGATCTGTTCGCCGGCTTCCAAGTGGGTGAGGAGATCGCGGTGTGGATGAGCCATGGCGACCGGGTGGAGTCGCTGCCCGCCGATTTTCGTCGCGTCGGCGTGAGTGACAACTGCCCCTTCGCAGCCGTGGAATCCGTCAAACACAAGTTCTGGGGCGTGCAGTTCCATCCCGAGGTTGCCCACACCCCGCGCGGCAGCGAAATCCTGGGCAACTTTCTCTTCCGTGTCTGCCGTTGCGAGCCCACCTGGACCATGGCGAATTTTGTCGACGAGGCCATCCAGAGGGTCAAGCAACAGATCGGCCAGGGCCGCGTGATTTGCGGCCTTTCGGGTGGCGTGGATTCGTCGGTGGCAGCCTCGCTGGTTCATCGTGCGGTGGGCGACCGGCTGACCTGCATTTTTGTGGACAATGGCCTGCTGCGGGTGCGCGAGTC
Source organism: Myxococcales bacterium (assembly GCA_003153015.1). GTDB lineage: Bacteria > Myxococcota_A > Polyangia > Fen-1088 > Fen-1088 > Fen-1137. The sequence goes on along the minus strand of PMBS01000039.1, from coordinate 7,348 downwards.
GGCCCAGGTCGAGGGGGTGTTTCGCGGCGTCTTCCGGATGAATCTGGTGGTGGTCGAGGCGGCTGAGCGCTTTCTCGCGAAGTTGGCCGGCGTGGAAGAACCCGAGGAGAAACGCAAGATCATCGGCCGCGAGTTCATCGCCGTGTTCGAGGAAGAGGCGCGCAAGGCGGGCAAGGCTGATTTCCTGGTGCAGGGAACCCTTTATCCCGACGTCATCGAATCCGTGTCGCACAAAGGACCGTCGGCCACCATCAAGTCCCATCACAACGTGGGCGGGTTGCCCGAGAAGATGAACCTGAAGCTGGTGGAACCTCTGCGCGAGCTGTTCAAGGACGAGGTGCGCGCGTTAGGAGAAGAACTCAATCTTCCGCACGACCTGCTCTGGCGCCAACCCTTTCCCGGGCCGGGGCTGGCCGTGCGCATCCTGGGGCCGGTCAGCAAGGAACGCTGCGATCTCCTCCGCCAAGCTGACTGCATCATCGACGAAGAGATCCGCGCGGCCGGCCTGTACGAGAGTATCTGGCAATCGTTCGGGGTGCTCCTCCCGGTGCGCAGCGTGGGCGTGATGGGCGACGAGCGCACCTACGCCAACGTGCTCGCCCTGCGCGCTGTGCATTCCCGGGACGGCATGACGGCCGACTGGGTGCCCCTGTCACACGACCTGCTAGCCACCATTTCGTCGCGCATCGTGAATGAGGTGCGCGGAATCAACCGCGTGGTGTACGACATCTCGTCCAAACCGCCGGCCACCATAGAATGGGAATAGGACGTCCCGTCGCGGTCGTGGTCGTGGTCGTGGCCGTGGCCGGTCTGGCCCCCGCGCACGCCGAAACGCTGGCTTCGCTGGTTCGCCCGCTGGCCGGAGCCGAGGTGGATTGGTCGGTTGGTACGGTCACAGCCAGCGCAGGCGCAGCAGCCGACATGCGCATGCCCTCGCCGGATGCGGCTCGGCCAGGGGCGGAACGTCGTGCGCGTGCGGCGGCGATCGAGAAACTGCGAGCTGCCCTGCGTGCGCTGCCCTTGCGAGGCAACGAAAGGCTGAGTGAGAAACAAGTCGCCACGGCGTTAGGCCATGCGAACACGGCGCGGAGCGAATACCAGTCGAATGGGGGAGTGGTGTTGTGGGTCGGGGTGCGGTTCGAGCAGTTGCTGGGAAGTGCTTCGGTCACGACCACGGCCACGACCACGGCCACGGCCACGACCACGGCCACGGAGCCGGTTGCTCTTGCGGTTGCTGCGATGCCTTTGGAGTTGGCTCCCTGGATGGTAGCCGGCGGAAAGGAGATCGTTCTGGGACGCGTGCGCTATCACCATGGACCGCCGCCCGCAGGTGCGATCAGCGCACGCCGTGACGACAAGGGGCGGCTGGTACTTCCCAGGGGCTCTGAGGCGATGATCGATCGGCTCGCCGGCGGGCCGGTTGTGATCTACCTTGAGAAGGTCCTGCCATGACACAGCTTGGCCCAGAGGCTGCAGCTAGCACCGACTCTTGGAAATCCGGGACCAGTTCAGGTTGCCGGGTCCGGGGCCGGGACCGGCGCCGAAGCCGGTTCCGAATCCGGGACCGGCCGTCGGATTCGGCCCCGGCCAGCGGATCCGGCTGCCGGCCCCGCCGCCGTCAAGCCGTTCGCTCGACCAGCTACGAACATACGAGAGGCGGTGCTCGGCTTGCGACTTCGTCGCTTCATCCATTTCTCGGTCTTGCTAGCGCGATTGTGGCCCTTCTTTCCGCGCTGCCAGCCACCGCGCAGCCCGGGGAACACGTCGTGACCGCCGAGGCGCCCATCGTGAACGGCAATGCAGTCGTGGCCAAGCAGCGCGCGCTGGCCGATGCGTTCCGTCAGACGGTCGAGCGCGCCTTTTCGGACCTGCTCAAGGAAAGTGGCAATGAGGCGCAGCCGCTTTCGGCTGGGCTGGCGCAGCTCAAGGCATCGTTCGCGAACCGCGGCCAGCGCTTCGTGCGCAGCTACCGCATCCTCGAGCAGGAAGAAAGCAACGGCCGCCTGCGGGTGCAGATTGACGCCGATGTGGATTCGGCGCTGCTTCGGCGGGAGATGGAGCGTGCTCGCGGAACCACCGCTGGGGAGCCCGCCGCCACCTCGGCGCGGCCTGCAGGCCCATCAATCCTAGTGGGCGGCGACATGCCAGACGACGCGCGCGAGACCGTGGTGAAGGCACTCGCGGCCGCCGGTGTCCAGGCACAGTCGGCTACCGTGCGCGACGAGGCTTCGCTGGTGGCCGCGGCGGCTCGCCAGACGGCGCAGGCGCTTTGGCTGGCTGCCACCTGGTTTGGCGAAGGCTCGATTCGCGGGACATCGCGCGTTTCCCAGCGCTGCGAGCTGCACGCGCGGCTCTTGCCTGCGAGCCCAGGAACGAGAGCGGCCAGTCTTGAGCGTAGCGAACGAGGATTCGCGGGCGACGAGGCCGCTGCGCGGTTTGCGTGCGTGCAGCGCGCTGCGGGCGCCCTGGCGCGGCAGCTATCCGCATTTCTGCGGCCGACTCCCGCGGGCGCGCGCTACGTGACCCTGGATCTGGATGTGGTCGAGCCGGCGGCACTGATGACGCTGCTCCAGGCTGTCAAACGGCTGGGCGCGGTGAATGCGGCGGAGGTCCGGCACGTGGCCACGAACCAGGCTGAGATACGGGTGTTCACGCGCATGAGTGGCCGCGAGATCGAGGCTGCTCTGCTTCGCGACGTCGCAGGACGGCTGCTCGTGACTGAAACGAAGCCGCCAGCTGATCGGGTGACACTCCAGGTTCGCTTGGCACAAGCCGGCGATCCGCAACCAGGGGCAGGGGCCGAACCTCCTGCAACAAAGCCATGAAACCGATTGTGCTCGTCCTTTTCGCGGTTCTCTTGTTTGCCGGTTGTGCCTCGCTGAAATCCGAGGGCTCGGCGGCTTTCCGGGTCGAATGCAACGTGCCTGAAGCCGCCGTGCTGCTCGACGACGTGCCCATGGGACGCGTTTCACAATGGGCAAAGTCGGATCGTTTCATCCGGCCGGGCTTCTACCGGGTCGAGATTCGTCACCCGAGCTACTATTCACACTTCGAGGAGCTCACGGTGGCCGACGGCGGCTCGGCGACGGTGAAGGCTGAGTTGCACCCGCTGCTTGAATAGATAGGACCCGAGGGCCCGGCTCCTCAACTTGCTCTCGCGGATGCCTCTACCAGCGGCGGCAGCACGGCCTTCGCCTGCGCAAGCCACGACCTAAGGCTGTTGGCGTCCGGTGGAATGCCTTCGAGTGAGGCTGCGGAAACGATGTCCACCATCTTCGCAGTGTTCGTAGCACTTCGTTCGGCAAGACGCTTCTGCGCGGCAACCTTGCCCAGCCGTTCAGTCCCGGTCTCCCCGAGCAACGTCAAGAGCCATCCCTCGAGCACGGGCACGGCTGTACCTCCGACCACGGCAACTTTGGGGAAGTCCGAGCGGGCTCCCTCGATCGCGTGGCCGATCTGTTCGGGACGTCGAGGATCTCCATCGCCATCGCGAATGAAGGCAACGACCTGTGCTTTGGCTTCCACCGCGTCCAGGACCAGTCCGCGGACATTCTGTTCCTCACGCGGAGATGGGCCATGCGCTTTCAGCTTGCGGATGCTTTTCCAAGTGCGGGCGCCCACGACGCTCCAACCATCGTCTTGCACCTTGAGAAGGAGCGACTTCACCACCCCAGGCTCGCTGTCATCCTGGTAGACCGGCTCCTTCGCCCAACTCCCCAGCTCATTGCGTCCCTCGCCGCCCAGAAAGACGCGTACCCCGCTCATCCCCGTGCGCCACCCTTGAGCAAGGGGGCCTCGTCAACGCCATTGGCGTAGCTGACCCACAGCTCCCCTAGTGCGTAGACCTTGGAGCGCTCTTCAAACTCAGGGGTGTCTCTGATCAAGCTGGCGTGCGTCCCTGTCTCATCCCGGGTCACGACCGTGACTTCCTCCGGGCGCAGCTCGTTGACCACCAACGGACTGTGAGTCGCCAGGATGACCTGACTGGTCTCGGAGATCACTCGCAGGATTCTCACGACATCCTGTATGCGCGAAGGATGGAGCCCGTTCTCTGGCTCCTCGACTAGGAAGATCGTGGGGCCCTCACAGTACTGGAGCGCAGAGAAGCCCAAGAAGTAGAGCAACCCCTCGCTCATCTCCTTGGCGCTGACTTGCGTACCACCCCTTAGGATCGCGGCGGGTTCCTTCATGGTGGTGCCGACGTTCTTCAAGGCTATGCGGTCCACGGTGGGGAACGCCTTCTTCACCGCTGCCTCGATGGCATCGAACGCCTTTCGGTCACGGTTGAGGATGGCATCGTAGACGCTGGCCAGGCCCTGGCCGCGATCGTCTGCGAAGCGAATCTGACTGGCGTCAGGTATCAGAGGAGCAGGCGCACGCAGAGCGTCCGGATCGAGGCGCACCAGGGTGGAGGTGGTCAGGTGCTGCCGGAGAGCTTTGAGCAGTTGGTCGGAGTGAAGGGCGTCCGGCGCCAGATAGAACAGAAGTGCTTTCCCGAGAAGGGCTCGCGATTGTCTAGGGCCATCGACAACACCCAACCTAGGCAGATTCCCCAAGGTCCTGTCCCAAAGGCCAGTACCCTCCGTCGAGCCCACCGCGTACCCAAGGCCATCGTCATACGCGAAACAAATGGCTCGCCCGGGGGTCTTGTCGTCCAGAATCGGCATGAAAGGAAGCAGCTCCCCAGTCTTGCCCCAGGTGAACTCGCCCGCCGCAAACTGGGTAGCGGTCCTGAGGGCTGTCAGGGTGGTACTCTTTCCACTGTCGTTTGGCCCCACCAGGGCATGAAGCGGCGTCAGGGTGAAGCTCGCCTTGCGGATGCAGCCGCAGTTCTCGATTTCGAGCTTTCTGACATGAGCCATGCGGGCATCTTACCCCGACAGGCGCATCCTTGCGGAGTCAAATGGATTGAGGCCATTTCCAGCTACCCGACACCCGGTCTGGCCAGTTTCCACGTCACTGGTCTGCGGCCGGACTCCGACATTCCCCCCTTGAATGACCACGGGCTAGGCGACGCACGGGCCGGAATGTCCCTTAGCATCCGGCCGACAAGCCGGGCTGCTGGCAAGGAGGGCCGACTAGCNNAGGACCGGAAGCGCAGGCCCGACGCAGCCAGTGGCCCGGATCGTCGGCCGTCGTCACCTCCGTGGGTTGAGGGAGCTTCGCGCTATCCGCCTTCGCTGAACTCCACCCGCGCCGGAACCTTGTGTGGGGCCAGGTGCTTGGCACAGTGATCGATGAGCTGCTTGGGCGTGCAGTGGCCGTCGCGTTGCACACGGGCAATCACCCGCGAACCGCCGACCTCATCATGTTCCAAGCGAACCTCGGCGCTGCGCACGCTTGCAAATGCCTCCAGACAACCTTCCACCTCGCCCAAAGCCACCCGTCGGCCGTCGACCTTGACTAGGTCATCTTCCCTACCGAATAGGGTCAGCCGGCCATCCCGGTCCAGACTGCCGATGTCTCCGGTTCGCAACCAGCCGTCGCGAAGGCCACGGCCGATGGGCACTTCACTGCCGCGTGTGTGCAGCCTGACTGGCGGGACAAAGCTGGCCGACACGCCCGCAGCGCGCACCCAGACCAGCCCGCGCACACCGGCGGGCATTTGGGTGCCTTGGCGATCGGCAGCGCAAATCTCGACACCCGCGAAAGGCAGGCCAACCGTCGTGGGATTTCGACCTTCCAGATCAATGGCTACCGGACCGGTCTCCACGGCCTGGTAGCAGGAGAGTAGGGGAACCTTGAATCGCTTGCGGAAGGCCCGCGCCACCGCCGGGGTGAGCGACTCGCCCGAGCTGATGCAACGGGTGCGGCGCGATCGACACGGCTTGGCTGTGGGCATGCGCGCCATGGCGGCGAACAACGCGGGCGTGGCAGCGAGGACGTCAACGCCTTGATCGGACAACAACTTGGCCAGGCGAGCTGCGACCAATTCGTCGTCGAGGACCAACCCGGCACCCTGGGCCAACGCCGCGCACAGGCCGAGATCGAAACCCTGGCTGGTATACAGTCCGGCGGCTGTGCTCACGCGGGTTTGCGCGTCGATCTCCAGCGTCGCGCCGACAGCGGCGCCGATGCCTTCGAGTTGGCGGCGTTCGCGTACCACACCTTTGGGATCGCCACCAGCGTCCAAGGTGAAAAGCACGACCTCGGGGACCACGTGCAGTCTGAGGGGCTTCTGTTCAAAGGTAGCACAAGTGAGCAGGGTGCCGGATACGCGGCGACGACTTTCGAGTACTGCGCGAGGTCGCTCGTGGGTTGGGTCCGCAGGCGACGTGCCAGCAAGCGCCGCGAAGGGGGTCAGGGTGTTCGGCCGCGTGACCAACGCCCGCAGGTGGGCGGCCGCGAAAACCATGTTGAGGTCGCGTCCGCCGAGGGTCGGATCAAGAGGAACCACGACCGCGTCCAGCTTGGAGAGGGCAAGGGCCAGCACGACGAAGTCCGGCACGCCGCCCAGCATGAGGCCAACCCAGTCGCCTGCCTTGATGCCGAAGCCCTTCAGCTCGCTTGCGCGCCGATTGACGCGATGCTGCAATCCGTGCCACGAGAGGTAGGTGTCGCGATAGATCAGCGCCTGGCCGCCCCCCATTGTTCCCTGGCGCGCGCCTGCGGCGTTGTCAAGCCATTCGTACAGCAACGACATGCATGCACCCAGGACGAAGCCGAGACTAGTGTACCTGTCGCGCCCGTCGGGAACAAGCGCTCTGGATTCTTTCGGAGGCACCGGATCCCAGGCATGCCGATGCTGCCCATCTCGTGACCACGCACGCATGTGGGACAATGTACTAACAAGGCTTACATGTTCATGCAGCTTTACCCGGTTGCGGTCCTGTCCTAACCTGAAGTTTCACTTGCCACGGGTTCCGCCCAAACAAACCGACCGCCTTGTCGATTCCGATCACGTTCGGGCCAAAACGGTCGTCACCAGCATCAACAAGATTGCCGAACACGCACCCACCAAGGAGGCGTGCTTGGTGTTGATCTACGGGTCTGACCTGGGCCGCAAGTACAACCTGGAAGCGCCGACGTTGGTCGTCGGACGATCCTCCAAGTCTGACATTCAGATCGATCAGGAGTCAGTGTCCCGCGCGCACTCGAAGATTGTGAACTCCGGGCGCGCGATCCGCATTCGCGACCTCGGATCGACCAACGGCACCTACGTCAACGACGAGCTCATCGACGAGCGCGCGCTGGAAGATGGCGATTTCATCAAGATTGGCCGCACCATCTTCAAGTTTCTTTCCGGCGGCAACATTGAGCGCGCCTACCACGAAGAGATCTATCGGCTTACCACCGTCGACGGCCTGACCCAGATTTTCAACAAGCGCTATTTCCAGGAATGCATCGA
>PMBS01000292.1:2773-3010 GCA_003153015.1 Myxococcales bacterium | reverse complement strand
AAGCCCGACATTTTCGTGAAGTAGTCTATGGCCCTGAAGCGTGAACGGTGCATGCGCCGTTCACGCCCTTCGGGCGATGCAGGGAACCCCGATTTTCCGGTGATGGGAAGTCGGGGTTCTGCTATATGCTTCCATACACTCCGCATCGATGCTCGCAACCACCGTGAAAACTCGGCGCAAGTCTTGGACCGCGATCGGCGGTGTCTTGGCCTTGGTAGCGATCGCAGGGCTCGCGGG
>PMBS01000292.1:0-2763 GCA_003153015.1 Myxococcales bacterium | reverse complement strand
TGGTGCTGGTGTGGATGGAGACCACGCCGCCGGGTGCACGCATTGTGCGGGTATCCGATGGCCACGTGTTCGGATATGCGCCCGAAATCGTCGAGTTTCACCAGTCCAACCAGCCTGAGATCGTCCGCTTCGATCTGGCAGGTTACATCCCTGTCACGCGCGAGGTGTCGGTGGCTTCAGACGGAGAATTGAAGATCGTGCTGGAACCGATCCCAAAGAAGCACGCTCCGGCGAGCAAGAAGTCCAAGGGGAGCAAAGAGCGCAGGAATTCGGACTAGAAGCCGGCAGTTGGGTCGTCCCAGCCGCAACTACCTGTGATCGGCTGCACGACCTTGGGCTATCATGGTCTTTGCCAACTCTCGTCCCCCTGGGCAGAGAAAGCGGATGAGCCGTGAGGAGAGCCAAAGCCACTGCGTTATGGAGACCATGGGCTAGGTCACAGGGAGGACCACATGAAACGAGAGCACCCAGTGCACCGCGTAGATAGCACTCTTGCGTCATTGTTGTGGGCCATTGGCGTGGCAATGCTGTTCCCCGCCTGCAATTCCTCGGGTCTTGGGAGAAAAGGCTCCACAACACCAGACGGGGGCTTGCACTCCGATGCTGGAACCGGCGGAACCAGCGAGACCGCAACCGGCGGCGCAGGTGGAACGGCCGAAACCGGCGGTGTCACCAGCGCAGGCGGCGTCACCAGCGCAGGCGGTGTGACGACCACAGGTGGCGGCACCAGCTCCGGCGGCCTCACCGCGACCGGTGGTGTGACGACCACAGGTGGCAGCACCGGCTCAGGCGGCGTCACCAGCGCAGGCGGTGTGACGACCACAGGTGGCGGCACCAGCTCCGGCGGCCTCACTGCGACCGGTGGTGTGACGACCACAGGTGGCGGCACCAGCTCCGGCGGCGCCACCGCGACCGGTGGAGTCACCGGCTCCGGTGGAGTCACCAGCTCCGGCGGCGTCGCCAGCACTGGTGGCATCACCCCATCGGGCGGCGTGACCAGCTCCGGCGGCCTCACGGCAACCGGTGGAGGACCGACCGGCCATTACCAGATGGAGAACGTGGATCGCGGCGTGGTGGCAGTGACGGTCGCGAGCGGCGTCTACGTCGGTTGGCGCATGTTTGGCTACGAGTACGACACCACGGCCAGCAATGTTTCGTACAACCTGTACCGGGACGGCACCAAGGTGGCGACGGTGACCGATAGCACCAACTTCCTGGATGCGTCGGGCACCGCCAGCTCGAGCTACACCGTGGCCGCCGTGATCAAGGGGGTCGAGGGGGCGCAGTCTCCTGCGGCCACGCCCTGGGCGCAGAACTACGTGAGCATACCTCTTACCCCACCTGGGGCTGACACAGGCAGAGCATACGGCGCCAACGACGGCAGCCCAGGCGATCTCGATGGCGACGGCCAATACGACATCGTGCTCAAGTGGGACCCGTACGAGACAGAGTCGTACATTCTCACCGGGGATGTCTTCCTGGACGGGTATACGTTGGCTGGCAAACGCCTCTGGCGCATCGACTTGGGACCGAATATTCCCTCCGGGCCGCACTACACGCAGTTCTCAGTGTACGACTTCGACGGCGACGGCAAGGCGGAAGTGGCGTGCAAAACCGCGCCGGGAACCAGGGATGGAACAGGCCAATATCTGAGAACGGGGCCCGCTGCTAGCGACGATGACAGTGCTGTGTACCCGATCACTGCAAGCGGCATAATTCTCACCGGGCCCGAGTACATCACGGTGTTCGACGGGGCGACGGGCAAGGAACTGGCAACGGTGGACTATCCGGTACCTCGCGGGAACGTGTCCGATTGGGGCGACAGCTCCGGCAACCGGGCAGACCGCTTCAACGGTGGCTTTGCCTTCGTCAAGGATGGCGGGGTTGCCACTGGTCTGCCGAGCATGATCACGGGCCGGGGCTACTACACGCGCACGACCGTGTCTGCGCTAACCTTCCGGAATGGGGTATTGGCGAACAACTGGGTCTACGACAGCGTTACCTCCTTCCCCAATGGCGGTGGCGACCACTCAGAGATGGCGGCAGACACTGACGGCGACGGTGGACAGGAGATAATCACCGGCCCGCTCACCATCGACAGCGCCGGAACCTTGAAGTGCAACTCGGGAATGGGCCATGGCGATGCCATGGACGTGGGCGAGCTGGTTCCGGGCAAGGGGATCGCTGTGTTCTCGATTCACGAGGGTCTTGGGGGGATGGATGCGCATGACGGCGCCACCTGCAATAGCTACTTTGCGATTACCAACCCCGGTGTGGAAACCGGTCGTGGCCGTGCCGAATATGTCGGCGTGGGCGACGAGAATGGAGCATCGTGTTCGGGTGCTAGTATGAATAGCGTCTTGTGCGCCGACGGTACCACCAGCGCCCCCAATGCCGGGAGCAACTTCGTCATCTACTGGGACGCCGATGAATGGCGTGAGCTTGAAGACGGCACGTCGATCACCAAGGCCGGCAGCGGGACCTTGCTGAGCGCGACCGGCTGTACGTCGAACAACGGGACCAAGAAGACCCCGACGCTAACCGCAGACCTGCTCGGCGATTGGCGCGAGGAGATCGTGTGGCGCGAGGCGACCGGTGCAGCCCTGCGCGTGTACACGACGACCGATGTGACCAAGCGCCGGATCTACACGCTCATGCACGATCCACCCTACCGGGCGCAGGTCGCGTTTGAGCAGTCAGACTACAACCAGCCGCCCCCCACGGGATTCCACATCGGCCCCGGCATGGCCGATCCGCCTGTGC
>PMBS01000235.1 GCA_003153015.1 Myxococcales bacterium | reverse complement strand
CGACTACGTTCACCGGCGGGCCTGGCTCCGGCACCGGCACCAGCACGAGCGTAGCTTCGGACGAGATCACGGTGCCTGACGAAGAGCCGCCTACCAACTAGGCATTTGAGCTTAGGCATCCGGTCGCGACCATATCTGACCAGGACCGTGAGTGAGGGGAAACGCCCTCTCACTCACGGTTTTTTTGTTCTGGTCCATCGGTCCCTGAAGCGGCGCCCGCCGCTTGCGACTTGGACTCCTATACATCGGGCTTGCAGGAGATTGCGGGCCAGCGCAGGTCGGCCGTGCGTGAGCGTGAGCGGCCGGCGCAAAGTGTCCTGCGTGGGCGACTGGCGCGACGGGCGAGCGCGAAGCGCGAAGGGTGGGCAGGGTGGGCTGTCCGCCCCGAAGCCCCTGTGGGGTGAGCGGCCCGCGGCACGCTCTCCGACTCCCGCGCCGGGTGGCCCCCAGTTTCCCGACAGGCTCTAGCTCATCATCTTCGCCGTCTGCGAATTCTGCGCAACAGCAGGGCAAACCCGGCGAGGAAGATCGGCGTTGCTAGGCCAGGCCCTCCGGGCGCTGTGCTTGTCAATGCGCAATCGCAGCCCGAACGGTGTAGCTGTGCGGTGATCGCATCCCTGCCTTGGGCATCGGGATTGGTTCTGCCGCCGGCGCCTGGGTAGCCTCCATCCCGACTGCCGCCTGAACCACCGTATCCGATACCTGTGCCGCTCGACGAACCCCCGCTGCCGCTTGTGCCACCCGAACCGCTGCCACTTGAACCACCGAAGGGCGTAGACAGGGTACCGCCGTAGCCGCTGGAACCGCCGCGGGCAGAAGTTCCGCCAAGGCCGGTGGTGCCGCCGTAGGCGGAAGTCCCGCCGTAGCCGCTGGAACCGCCGCGGCCAGAAGTCCCGCCGAAGCCGGTGGTGCCACCGTAGCCATAGGTGCCGCCGGTGTAGGGGCTGCCGCCGCGGACAGGAGTGCCGCCGTAGGCGGAAGTCCCGCCGAAGCCGGGAGTGCCACCGTAGCCATAGGTACCGCCGTAGCTGGTGGTGCCGCCGCGGACAGGAGTGCCGCCGTAGCTGGTGGTGCCGCCATAGCCGAAAGCGCCGCCATCGCCGAAGGTGCCGCCATATCCATAAGAGCCGCCGGTGTAGGGGCTGCCGCCGCGGACATAGATGATGCCGCCAGTGCCGGTGGCGCCGCCTCGGCCATAGCTGCCGCCGTAGCCATAGGTGCCGCCGGAGCCATAACTGCCGCCGGAGCCAGTGGAGCCACCGGACCCGGGGTAGCCGCAGTAGGGATCCATCTGGTTGCACGTGCCCATGCCATCACAGAGCAAACAGTTGCCGCAGGTCGTTCCGTAGGGAGGGTACGCGCAGGCTCCGACTCCGTCGCAAGCGGGCTTGCAGGTCCCGGAACCCGGGTCGCATTCTTTCTGCGGGTCGCTCCCGGCTGCGAAGGGGCGACACTTTCCGACAAGCCCGGCCTGATTGCAGGCCACGCAGGTGCCATCGCAGGCGCTGTCGCAGCATACGCCATCCACACAGAAGCCCGAGGCGCAGGTGCTGGCACCGCTGCAAGCTTGGCCATTGCTGGCCTTGCAGCTGCCACTGCCGTCACAGGCTTGTCCGCTTGAACAACTGCCCGGAACCTCCGTGCCTGCCTGCGCGAGAACGCAGGTGCCTTCTTTGCCGCTCACGCTGCACGACTTGCATGGACCGGTGCAGGATGCAGATTCACAGCACACTCCATCGACGCAGTTGCCGGAGGCGCAGGTTGAGGCGGTGCTAGTGGAGCAACCCTCGCCATTGCCCAGGTTGGTCACTTTATATTCCCAGGTTTCGTCCGTCGTGTAGCCGTTCGCACTGCCTCCAAAAAGGACCACTACTCCGCGTGCACGGTCGAATGCTATGGCACTGCCGTAACCCGAGGAGGGTGAGTCTTGGATCGAGCGCACGTACCAGGTCGGGCTCTTGGCATCGAGCTCCCAGGTTTCGTGGATCCCTGTCATCGTGTTCCAGAGGTCGCCATAGACAATTTCGCGCCGCCGGTTGGAGTCATAGGCAGCACAGTAGGGATAGCCGTAATTGAGATAGTCGCCGGTATCGTAGATGGCCCACCCCGCCGAGACTGGATCCCACTCCCAGAAGGCGCTGGGGTTGCCATTGCCGTAGTAGCCCCATGTCGAACTCTCCTCGACGAACAGCTTCTGGCGCGTCTCATCGTAGGCGAGAATCGGATACTGACGAGGACTCGGAGCGGACGCACTAACAATGGGAGTTCGATTGGTCCACGTCATACTGGTGCCATCCCACTCCCAAACCTCGTTGCGCATCGGATCCTTGTTGCCCGGCCCCGGCACGGGTGGGGGAAGATAGTACAGGTAGCTACTCATCCCGGCGAAGAGCAGTATCTTGTTGTGGGTCGTGTCGGTGACCATGCCATGTGAGTAGAGCGGGTCGGGACTTACTTTCGGGGAAAGCTGCGTCCACTTTCGCGTCGTGCTGTTCCACTCCCAGGTGTCGCCGAGGACTGTCTGATAGGACATCCCCGTCATGTCCCAGCTTTGGCCGCCGTAGAGGATCAGGGATTTCCTGACCGGATCGTAGGCCAGGCCGGCGTCGGAGCGGGCGGGGGGCCGGACATCCGTAACCACCTCTGCCCAGGTCGTGCCATCCCACTCCCACAGATCATCGAAAAGTTGCTGATTCATGTCCGTTCCGCCGAAGACGTAAGTCTTCCCCGTGGACGGGTTGTATGCCAAAGCATGATTCGAACGCGGCAGCGGCACGTTGGTCGGAGCCGACCGATCCTGGCACGCATACGTTGCCGCATCGATCTCCCAAACCTCCCTGGTGCCCTGCGAGCCGTAGGAATTCCCATAAGAGTAGTCCGCGAAACCGGCTATCAACTCGAGCCGTGCCTTCGCATCGTCCGCGACGAGGGAGGCATACCTGCGCGGCGATGGAATGCCAGCCTCGCTTCCGCTCAGGCGCAAGGTCCAGGAGCCACCTGCGGGATCCCACTCCCACAGGTCGTTCTTGCTCCCCCCGGTCGTGATGTCCCAACCCCCGAAGACGATGGCCTTGTTGCTGCCTCCAGCGAAGGCCATCGAGTGACCATAGCGAGCGGATGGTTTGCCTCCTTGGGTGGTTCGCTCATTCCAAGTGCCAGCAACGGGATCCCACTCCCAGGTGTCCTGCAGGGGACTACCGTCAACTCCGGCGGTGTCCTTCTCCATGCCGCCGAAGAGCACGGCCATGTTGCGCGAGGAATCCCAAACCAATCCGAAATCATGTCGTGCCGCTGGACTGGCGGCTGTCTTGAGCTGGGTCCAGGTGCGGGCGAACGGGTCCCATTCCCAGGTATCGCCGAAGGAAACCGAGATGCTACTGCCATCGGAGTTGGTGGAATCGCTTCTTCCCCCTCCGAACAGCAAGATCTTCCCGGTCGACTTCTCGTAGACCATGGCGTGCTGGCTGCGTGCGCTGGGGCGGCTGCCTGAGCTGGTCGCGTCCGTCCATTTCCCGCTGGAAGGATCCCACTCCCAGGTGTCTGCGTAGTTAAATCCACTGCCCGCGCGCCCGCCGAAGAGAATGATCTTGTTGCGCTTTGGATCGAAAACCATGGCTGAACCGGAACGCATGTCCGGCTTGCTGCCATCGCTCAGAGTGCGATTGGTCCAGTCGCCCGTCGCGGGGCTCCACTCCCAAGTCTCTTGGTTGGGAGAGTCCATGCCGACGGAAGTGTTGTAGGTCAACCCTCCGAACATCACCACCACCTCGCGAATCTCGTCGAAGGTCACCGCCTGCAAGTAGCGGCCGTCCGGCAGGCTGCTGCCGCCGACCTTTTGCCAGGTTGCGACCTCGCCGGCAGGAATCCGGCCGAGCGCCTCGGGCGAGGATTCGACCTTCGAGGAGCTGCGGTCTTGTTCCGCCACGTTGCAGGTTGCGAAGAAGAGAAGAGCGGCGATCGCGCTATTGCGCGGTTTCATGGCTGGCCTCCTTGACTCAAGGGATGGGTGTGGCAGGAATCTTGACACAACTCGACAGATCCAGGAAGTCTCTCTGGTCACACGATCGATGAGCAGATGCCCGGTTCTGGGAAGGCAGTGTCCATGCAAATCTAGGGTATCTGCCGGGCAAGCAAGATCCACGCCATCGAAAAAAGCGCGAAGTGCCGCAATTCGAGATGTCTTGCGATGAAAAACTATGACTGCCCTGACAAGGATGTCGTGTTTGAGTCGAGAAGAAAGCCAGCCGAACCAGCCCCTGGACAAGACGTCTCGTCCACATGCCAGGCCAGGCGCGACCCGAGATTGGGAACAGTTTCGGCGACTGGGCGAGTGTGGAAATCCATTGACCGGCGCTGGTTGGTCTTCGGCGCCGCCCTGCTCGCCCTGGTGGTCGGCCTCGTCCTCCATCGTCGTTTCTTCCACGACGACGCGTACATCTCGCTGCGCTACGGCGAGCGGCTCCTTGCCGGGAAGGGATTGACCTGGAATGACGGCGAGCGAATCGAGGGCTTCTCGAACCCTCTGTGGCTCGCGCAGATCGTTTTGCTTGGTTTCTTGGGTGTCCCGCTTGCGCTGGCGGCGCGGGTCCTTGGCGTTCTCTATGCGTTTGCCACGGTCGTCCTCTGGGCTAGATCCCGGTCCACTCCGGCCGGTCTTCTCGTGCTGGTGACCATCCCGGGCTGGACGCTTTGGGCCTTGGGCGGCCTTGAGACGATCAGCGCCTGCTTCTGGATCCTGATGTCGCTGGTTCTGGTCTGGGGGATGCGGGATGCCCCGCCTTCGCGCGCCCGGGGCTTCGCGCTTGGGCTCTCGCTCGCCGCCGTCGCGCTCGGCCGCCCGGAAGGGATCGCCGTCAGCTTGACTCTGCTCTGCGCCGCAGCCTTCGTGCGCCGTGGGCGTGACCTGGGACTGGCAGCAGCGCCGCTGGTCGTCCTCTTCGGTGGCTACCAGATTTTCCGGCTGGCGTACTTCGGGGACTGGATCGCCAACGCGGCACGGGCCAAGGCGATCGATCTACCGGTCGGGGCTCGCCTCGCCGACGCGGCGACCTACGTGATCGAGTCCGCGCAGCAGTGGATGGCGGCTGCCTTGGTCGCGACATGGCTCATCGTCTGCTCTCCGGACCGGCGCCGCATCTGGGTGCTGTTGCTACCCTGCCTGCCGCTTCTCGTTCTCGTCGTTGCCGGCGGTGGCGACCACATGTTGGGAGCCCGTTTCATGCTCGCGCCGGTCGCCGTGCTTGCTCTGGCGGGCAGCCTCGCGGCACCTTCCCCGCGCGGGGGCGTGCGGGCTGCCACGCTGATGCTGGTGGTGGTCTCGGCACTCTGGCAACTCCAGCTCTCGTGGCGCTATCCGGCTGAACGCAATCCCGCAGCAGCGCTGGGCGAGTTCGTCGGGCGTGTGCTCAAAGACCGGCTTGCACCTGGCACGCTGATCGCGGCAGCAACGGCCGGCTCGCTGCCGTACTTCGCGCCTTCGCTCTCGTTCATCGACACCCTCGGCATCAACGACCGGCACATCGCGCGGACCGTGCCCGCGCCCATGCCGCGCGCGCTCTCCAAACCGGACGGCTGGTTCGCCGTGCCCGGGCACAGGCGGGGAGACGGCCCGTATGTCCTTTCGCGGCGGCCGGATCTGATCATGCTCGGTGGCGCCCACGGCGACATCGACCCATGGTTCCTCGGTGACTTTCAGCTTCTCATGTCGGAGAGGTTCCGCGCGGACTATGCGCCGTGGCGGTGGCTGGTTCCCGTCCCGCCATCGTACCAACCATGGGTCGTCGACCAGATCGACTCCCAGACCGGGCGCCTGCCCATCACCTTCTATGTTCGGCGCGATTCCGGGGTGTGGCCCGTGGTCGCGCGCCAGGGCGAGCCATTGCGTCCGCCCTGGATAGCAGACCGCTAGCCGCGGTTCGAAGGGCCGGATTCTTTGCTTTCGGCGTACGTTCGACTCTACGCAATCGCGTTGGGTCAAGTTCGGCCCACGACCTGCCGAAGAGAACGGAGCGACCAGAAGTCGGTGCAAGGCACACAGGCAAAAGAGCGCTCCCATGGGCTATGTCGACAAGGACTTGCTTCCCTGCGAATCCGCCGCAGACGATGGTCGTCTGCATTGGATCAGGTACTTCGGGGCAGGTTTTCGTCTGCTCAACACCGATGCCAGCAACATCTTGGATGCGATAGCTACCCTCGGCGGTAGTGCCACTTCGTTGCAGATTGGCCCTCGTATCGGCGGCGTGGGTGCCGTCAGGATCAACGCCGCCGTCGATCACTTGGAACGATACCGCCTGGTCAAGGTAGCCCGGGGCGCGGGAGGCGGCGGTCTGAATTTCACTGCGGTTCGCTTGGAGAGCCACGCCTAGCCACAATCCCGCGCTAGTCGCAGGAGGTCGTGGCCGGAATGCTTCCGGGCAAGACTCTCGGGGCGAGAGCCTTGTTCATCACTGCGAGCGACCCCAACCGGATTCGAACCGGTGTTCATGGCTTGAAGGGCCATTGTCCTAGGCCGGACTAGACGATGGGGTCAGGGATGGGTGGGCTGCAAGGGGCGAGGTTGAGGGCTGTGGGCCCAGCAGGAATTGAACCTGCGACCTACGGATTAAAAGTCCGCAGCTCTGCCAATTGAGCTATGGGCCCGAACGAGAATGCGATGAGGTTCCTTTCTCCGGTCCGCTAGACCGGGCCGCAAGTTGTAGCATGAGCGCGGGCCGGCGCAGGCTGGAAAAACGCGACCAGCGCAGCGCGGCTTTGGCGGTCCATCTCAAGGAATCTCGTGGCGTCCCGATAGCATTGAATGTGCTAGGTTGCGACGACCCTGCGCAAGAAAGTTGACATGGACTCGATGCTGGTTGACTGTCGAAGTTGCAGCGGCGGGTTCTAGAGAACGATGCCAAACTCCCCTGGACAGATGCGCGAAATGAGGCACGCGGTGCGCATGAAGGTTCAGGTCCCTGCTCGCTATGTCAGTGAGCACCTGACCATCGACGGGGTGGTCACGGACCTGAGCCCGGACGGTGTGTTTTTCTGCTCCGACTACCTGGATTCCACCGGGGAGTCGGTGCGGGTTTCCATTCGTGTTCCGTGGCGATCGGACCCCATCCACCTGCGTGGCGAGGTTCGCTGGGTGAGCGAAACGCCGCGAACCGGCGGCATGGGGATCCGGTTCACGGATGTCAGCTTCGAAGACCGGGTCGTGCTGTCGTCTCTGGGCCTAGCCTGGCAGGGCGAAGACGGACTCAGCCTGCCCGCTTCCTGAAATCCAGGTAGGTAGGGCTATCCTACCCCGGCTGGTCAGCGCTAGAATGGCTAGGGGACCAGAATGAAGACGCCAGTTACCGTGCAGATTGCTGGGCAGCGTTTTGCGCTGCGTGGTGACGAGGATGAGCGCGCAATGCGCGAGATGGCTGGCTTCGTGGACAGCCGCATGAAGGAGTTGCAGAAGCAGACCCGCACTGCGGATACCCAGTCGCTCGCAGTCCTGGCGGCGCTGCAGATCACCGAGGAGCTGTTCAAGGAGCGTCGCGCTTCTGCAGATCTGAAGAAACGGATTCGAGAGAGGAGTCGCGCACTGCTTCATTTGGTGGAGAGCCGAGCGCGGGTCTGACAGGCCTGGTGGTCCAGAGCCGGAAATGCTGGCGCGGTCCTTCTTGCGGTATAGTGGGCACTACCCAGCACACAAGATCGCCCGCCCAGTGGCGGACGCTTATATAGATGGACAGAACTGAAACCCCACTTTTCCGAGGCGATGGCCTCGTTCTTCATGCCCCTGCGACGCTGTGGCGTCGCGGGGCGACTCTGCACCGGGTGCGTGGTCGGGAACGAGCCGTCGGCGTAGATGTGCCCGGCTGATCTCTGGCTACGTGACGAGAAGCGAGCACTCCGGCGGGTCATGACCAGCCGGCGCGAGGAGCTGTCCGTGGACGAGCGTGGACGTTGTGCCCAGGCCGCGACTGATCTTCTGCTCGATCTGCCCGAGGTGGCGGCCGCCCGGGCAGTGGCGGCCTTTGTATCCACCCGGGCCGAGATCGATACTTCGCGCGCCATTGAGGGGCTGCGGCGTCGCGGTATCACCGTGGTTCTACCGCGCGTGAGCGCCGAGCTGCTGCCACCGCGTCTACGTTTTCACCGGGTCGAGGGCCCCGCTGAGCTGGTGTTTGGCATCTTCGGCCTGCTTGAGCCCGGGCCCGGCTGTCCCGAGGTGGCGCCGCACGACATTGACGTATTCATGGTCCCGGGCCTCGCCTTCGACTCGCGTGGTGGCCGCGTCGGATATGGGGGCGGGTACTACGACGAGCTGATGGCCTATGTGCGTGCTCACCCGGACGGTCCGTCGGGTTTCTTCGTCGGGTTTGGCTACGATTTCCAGCTTGCGGAAAGCTGTCCCACGGGTGAATGGGACGTGCCCATCGACTGCGTTGTCACGGACGCGCGCGTGGTCCGTTGTGGCGCCGTTCCTGAGTAAGGCCAGCCAATGAACCCGGTAGTCATCATCGTCGGCATCTTGGTCGCCCTGCTCGCGGCGGGCATGGCCTTCTTCTTGGGACGGGCTTCCAAGCCGGACGCCGTTCCCCAGACGGAAGAGGAGCGGCAGCGTGCCCTCGCTGCGGCGAACGCCGAGGCCGGCGCCATCCGCAGGCAGGCCGCGCTGGAGGCCAAAGAGGCGGCGCAGAAGATTCGAGCCGAGGTGGATGCCGAGTTGCGCGTGCGTCGCCAGGAGCTTGACCGGCAGGCGGCCGCGACCGGCGCCAAGCATGAGGCGTTGGAGCGACGCGACCGCGACATCAAGGCCGAGAAGGAGAACCTGCACCGCAAGGAGAGGCAGCTTCAGGCGCGCGAGCAGGCCGCCGAGGCATCGGCGCGCGCGGGCGCGGCGCAAGTGGCTGAGGCGCGGGCGCGCCTGGAGAAGGTGGCAGGGATGACCGAGGCCGAGGCTCGCAAAGCGCTGGAGGCCGAGGTGCGCGAATCGGCCCGGGCGGCAGCCGCCCTTGAGGTCAGGCGCATCGAGGACGAGGCGCGCGAGCAGGCACAGCAGAAGGCGCAAATGATCCTCGGTGCAGCAGTGCAACGCTATGCCAGCGAATATGTCGCTGAGCGCACCGTCTCGGTCGTGCCCCTGCCGTCCGACGAGATGAAGGGACGCATCATCGGCCGCGAAGGGCGCAACATCCGCGCGCTGGAACAGGCTACCGGCATCGATCTCATCATCGACGACACGCCCGAGGCAGTGGTGATTTCTTGTTTCAATCCCGTGCGGCGTGAGATTGCGCGGCTGGCGCTTACCCGGCTTATCGCTGACGGTCGCATCCACCCGACCCGCATCGAAGAGATGGTCGCGAAGGCCACCGAGGAGGTCGAGCAACAGTGCAAGGAGGCCGGCGAGCAAGCGGTCTTCGACTTGGGCATCGGTCGTTTGCACCCCGAGCTGTCGCGGCTCCTAGGCAAGTTGAAGTTTCGCGCAGGCAGCGGGCAGAACCAGCTTGCCCATTCGGTCGAGGTGGGCTTCCTGTCGGGTGTGATCGCGGGCGAGCTCGGCTATTCGGTCAAAACCGCCCGGCGTGCGGGCCTGTTGCATGACATCGGCTGCGCTGCGGAGCAGGAAATCGAGGGATCGCACGCCCAGGCGGGCGCGGTGCTGGCGCGCAAGTATGGTGAGCCGGCCAAGATCGTCCATGCCATCGAATGCCACCATGGCGAGGTTGCCGCAGACGACGTGCTCGACCACATCGTGGATGCGGCCAATGTCCTGGCCAACCAGCGGCCGGGTGCCAAGCGCGAAACCCTAGAGACCTACGTGCAGCGGCTGGCCGACCTGGAGAAGATCGCGGGCGCTTTCGAGGGCGTCGAGCGCGCCTTCGCCATCCAGGCAGGACACGAAGTCCGAGTGCTGGTCGAGAATAGCAAGGTCACCGATGAGCAAGCGCGCAGTTTGTCCAAGGCCATCGCACGTAAGGTGGAGGCGCAGCTCGCCTACCCAGGACAGATTCGCGTGTCGGTGGTTCGCGAAACCCGGGCCGTCGACTACGCCAAGTAGCTCCGGTGAAGCCGTTGAAGACTGACATTGGTGCCCTCCTGTTGTCGGCATCACCAAGGACGATCACCAGCAGAATGCGCCGTTTCGGATATGGAACGTCCATTGCATGCGGGATAAACATGCTCAAGCGTGCCAAGATTCTCCGAAGCCTACTGTTGCTGGCCGGCCCCGCCTTCCTTCTGCTGTTCTCGTCGGCTTGTGGGTCTAGTTCCGAGTCGACCTGTCCGTTCTACCTTGTCACGCCCGAGGCTGGTGTTACCGGGTTCTCGTCAGTGGGCGAGTGGCGCACGGACGCGGTCTGCGCGCAGTACTGCCAGAGCGACTATCCTATCTGCCAGCTGAGCACCCAAGACACGGTTAGGTGCCAGAAGGGATGCGCGTGACGAATCTCCCTGGATCGAGAGATCAGGCGTGGCGGGCTCACCAACACCGAACCACGCTGGTGCCGTGCGAGGCATTCGATCCGTCATTTGAACCCACGCCCTGCGACTCTCCCGATTGGTGTCACTTTGCTGATGCCGGCCCGGACGTATAGAGCGAGCCGACAAGAGCGAGCCGACTTCTTCCCACACGATCTCTGTACTACTAGGATACCGTTTCTTCGCAGGACGCGAAGATTTTCGGCGGCGCCACGACAGCTGGAAGAGGTCGTGGTCGTGGCCGTGGCCGTGGCCGGAGTGATCCCCCTTGGTTGCGGCCGTGAGGCCTCCACGATTGCTCTGGGCTTGGCTCGGGAATATCCTCGGGTCTGCGAACCGTCGCACCAACACGGAGAGCAACTATGCCGTTGATGAGTAGGCTGGGCTTGCTAGCGCTGTTCCTCGCAACGTTGGCCATTCTGAACTCTTGCGGAAGGACCGGCATGGGTGGCTCGTCGGGCAGGGCTTCAGTTGGTGGTCGGGCAATATCTGGCGGAGGGCTGACTGGCGTTGGTGGCTGGGCGTCATCGATGGGAGGGCAGGCGGACGCGGCGCCGCAAGACGCTGCGGGTGGGACTGGCGGCGCTGCGACCGGTCCCAGCGGCGATGCGGCTTGGTTGGGCAGCGGCGGGGCAACCAGCGGCGACGCAGCCTGGTTGGGCAGCGGCGGGGCAACCACCAGCGGCGACGCGGCCTGGTTGGGCAGCGGCGGGGCAACGACCTCAGCGGACAGTAGCGCCGTCAGGGTCGTGGATGTCTCGGCTGGGAGTTCTCTGACTTGCGCTGTACTCAGCGACGGGTCGCTTCGCTGTTGGGGAAATGGCCTTGGCTATGGCCCAGTGCCGGTGGTCGTCTCGAAGATCTCTCGAGCGATTGCTGTGTCAGTCGGTTCGGATGGCGGGCCCTCGGGTTTGGTCGCATCAGCACATGTCTGCGCGCTCATAGCGGATGGTTCGGTGCAATGCTGGGGCAACAACGCCGATGGTCAGGCGACTGGGACTCAATCTGGCGGTGACACGAGTCCGGCGGCAGTGGCGGGCATCACCTCCGCCGTTGCGGTTTCAGCGGGCGGGCAACACACCTGTGCCCTCTTGAAGGACGGCACGGTCCAATGCTGGGGGTCCAACAGCAACGGGCAACTCGGCAACGGGACCACGGGCGCCCCCGGCCCCCCGACCGCCGTCGTAGGCCTGGGCGGCGCCGTCCAAGTATCCGCGGGCGCTAGCCACACTTGCGCGCGACTCGAGGACGGCACTGTCCAATGTTGGGGACTGGCTCCTGGGCTGAACTCCACGCCAGGAGATATTGGGGTGTCCGACGTCGTGGACGTTAGTGCCGGATACCAGCATAGCTGCGTTGTGTTTGAAGATGGCTCGGTCGCCTGCTGGGGCTGTTTGTACGACAGCGGGACAGGGCTTGGTTTCAACTGTGGTGAGCGGCCTGGGACGGCAAGGGTTCCGAGCGTTTCGCAGGCGGTTGCAATCTCCACCGGGTACAAGCACCGGTGCGCGTTGCTTGTCGATCACTCAATCCAATGCTGGGGCAATGACGGCAATGGGAAGCTCGGAATCGGGGC
>PMBS01000140.1 GCA_003153015.1 Myxococcales bacterium | reverse complement strand
GTGGTAATGGCCACGTACTGGTTCTGGTACATGTTGTCCCAGCGCTTGGCGATGTCCGCCGCCTGGAGGTAGCTCTCGAAGTCGTCGGCGAAGATCACCGCCGTATCCCCCGCGATGCCCAGGTCCCCCGGATACTTGGCCGCAATCCCGTTGTTGCCCTCGGGCAAGGCACCACTCGTAGTTGAGCCCGCGGTGCCGCCCGAGCGAGAGCCGCCGCCAGCGCTCCCACCGCCACCTCCACCCGTTGCAGTCGGGCCGTCGTTTCCACTCACACCGCCGGTTGCCAGAGGCGCGTCGGTGCCACCTTGGGAGGTGGGAGCGTCTGGTGGGGTCGTGGCGGCACCATCGCTGCCACCTGTGTCCCCGGCATCTGGCGCCGGCGAGAGTTGGCCCCCTGCAGAGGTAGCCGAGCTGACGGTGCCGGTCGAGCCGCCAGTGATACTAGTCGTGCCCCCGGTGCCAGTCGTACCTCCGCTGCTACCCGTGCCCTTGCCTCCGCTGCCACAGCCGCATCCGGTTGCACCCACGGTGAAGACCACAATGGACAGCAGGGTCAACTTCTTGAGAACAGAACAGACGCGACTCGACACGGGACCTCCGTTTGCACGTGAGGCAGGAGCTATGAACGCTCTATCGACCACGCGGGGTAGTGTACCTGGGAACGATCCGAGAGAAAACACCAGGCTCGCTGGATGGCGGCAAGAGCGTCGACATCCTGCGTCCCACCGCGCCGGTCCCTCACCCGACCGCACCTGAATACAAAAAGGTGCGACATCTTGCGATCAACGCATTTGTCGGACTAGGGGCGGGGGCGCTTCCGGCACATCACAAGCAGGGTGCGTTTGGGCCTACGGCCAATAAGTGCTGTCCGCAGAAGAGCGGGCAGACGGGGCGCGTGGGGAGCCGGCGAGCTTTGCTCGCCGCGCACCATCGCGGGAGGGCATGGGAACCCTTTCAGAAATCCCATGTCAAACGATCTTGCTTTCGTCGGAGAATCGGTCACAGCCCGCCATGGAACCGGCCGAAGCCACGGGCAAGCATGACCGACATGATCACGATACCTGCCCCGAGGACGAGGACGTGCCGGGTCTTGCGCAGATCGAAACTCCCAACGCGACAGACGAGCAAGTAGCCGACGGCCAGATTGAAGAGACCCCAGAGCACGTTGACCGTCGAGGAAGACAAGCCTTCCCCTGCCGGGGACGCAAAAGGACTCTGGAACGGGTGCCCTGAGATCCCATTGCCCAGATGGGGCAGCGTGTTTGCGAGGAAGGCGCCCCCGAAAAAGTACGCTACATAGTGGTACCAGCGCATCGCAACCTCCATTCTCGAACACCACTCTTCTGCCGGGTTCGACGCGTGTCAAGGGGGCAAGGGTCGCGACTGACATCCGCCCTGGAGGCCGGAAGATGACCTCCTGCTCAGGGGTCCGATGACGCGCCGGAACCGAGCAGCGACGGCACTCAACCCTGCTCCTCCTGTCCGCGAGCGTCGCGATGACTGAATCTGAATCAACGAAACCAGTTGGATAGGCGGAAGAGAGGCGCGGCGTTCGTGGTGAGGGGAATCGGGATCGTGATCCGGCGCGGTGTCGGCCGAACAAGGTATAAAGGGGTCAGCATTTCGGACGAAGCCGGGAGGCTACGATGACCCAGAAGCGGCCCAGCAAACGGAGACCAGGCATTTCGCGCGATGCTCAGCCGATTGAACTACCGAGACCCGCGCTCAAGTCCAGCAGGTCGCTCGCGAGGGTCTTGCGGCTGAGAAAGACCATCCGCGAGATCAGCGACAAGGAACTTCCCTTGCAGGTTCTTTCTGATCTGCTGTGGGCGGCCTGCGGAGTGAACCGGAAGAAGGGTCCCTTCGGGATTCCCGGCAGGACCGCCGCATCGGCGAGCAACTCGCAGGAGATCGACGTCTACGTTGCCCTGCAAGACGGGACGTATTTGTATGACCCGTTCAATCACCGGCTGGTGCCGGCTGTCGCGGGTGACCTGCGAAGTCTGGCGATCGGCCGAGGCCAGGGCCAAAGCGGCGCCAAGGCTCCGGTTCGACTTCTCTTCGTCGCGGATATCGACAAACTGGCCAACACGGCCGGATACCAGGAACCGGGGCTTCGCGATCCCGATGTCCAGCGGTCGTACTACTTCGTCGACACGGGCATGATCGCGGCCAACGTGTATCTGTTCGCCGCGTCTGTCGGCCTGGCGGCGTGGTTCCACAACTGCGATAGGTCTGCGCTCTCTGTGAAGTTGAACCTGCGCGACGACCAGCGTGTGCTTTTTGGCCAGACGATCGGATGCCCCATGAAGAAACGACAGGGAGGCACCCCATGAAGCTCTCGGGAAACACGGTCTTGATCACGGGCGGCGCGACCGGCAAGCCGACGTCACTGAGCCGAACAAACCGAGCCTTGTTGAAACAGGTGGCGTGTGTGAAGAGGTGAGGCCACATTGAAACCAGCGTCAGTTACTCCTTTCGGGGAAACACGACAAAGCCGTAGTGGTAATCCAAGCCAGCTTCGCCCGAAACCAGCCGCATCGGACAAGCCGGCGAAGGCGCGCGCCGCCGTGGTCGCCGGTGCCAAGTCCCCCTCCCCTACCCTTCGAGCCAAAGTTGTCTTGGTCGGGGCGGCCGGATTTGAACCGACGACATCCTGCACCCAAAGCAGGCGCGCTACCAACTGCGCTACGCCCCGTCTCCCGCCGCAAGCGACGGAAGGCGGAAGATGATAGCAGAAAGTGAGCTTACTCCCAGAGAAGAACACCGCGATCCTGACCACAGACCGGGGTCGCGGCCTGTCGCGCCAGAGGCGCCTTCTTGAAAACCGGCGGGACCAGGCGGTTACTTCAGCGACAGCTTGCCCCGCACCTCGATCTGTTGCGCCGAGGAGCCCACCAACACCTCGAAGTCGCCCGGCTCCGCCTTCCATCGCTTGGCCGTCTCGTCGAAGTACGACAGCGCGCGGCGGTCCAGCGTGATCTGTACGCGCTTGCTCTCGCCGGGTTCGAGGTTGACCTTGGCGAATCCCTTCAACTCCTTCACCGGCCGAGGCACCGGGGCGTGGCCGTCGCTGACGTAGAGTTGGGCGACCTCCGCGCCTTGGCGTTTGCCGGTGTTGGTCACCTCGAATGCCACGGTCACCGAGCCGTTCTCGGGCATCACCGCCGGCGCGACGGTCAGGGCACTGTACTTGAAGGTCGTGTACGACAGACCGTGGCCGAACGGAAAGAGCGGCTTGGTCTTGAGCCGGTCGAAGTGGCGGTAGCCGAGAAAGACGCCCTCGCGGTACGGGATCCTCTTGTCGGCTTGCGGGGCATAACTGCGAAACGCGGCACTGTCCTCGAACTTCCGCTCGAAGGTCGCGGGCAGCTTTCCCGACGGGCTGAAGTCGCCGAAGAGGAGCTGCGCCAGGGCAGTCCCGCCTTCCTGGCCAGGGTAGAAGGCCTGCACGATGGCGCGGATGCCGTCCACCCAAGGGGTCATGTCCACGCCGCCTCCTGAGGTGATCACGACGACGGTATTCTGGTTGGCGGCGCGAACCAGGTCGATGAGTTCGTCCTGACCGTCGGGAAGCTGGAACGTGCGATCGGATCCCTCGCTCTCGTTGCTGGGGTCGAAGCCCGCCAGCACCACCGCGACGTCGGCGGCCGCGGCCAGCGTCTTCACCTCCGGCTCAATCAGCTCGGAAAGCTTGCGCACGCCCAGGCCCAGCCGCGCGTGATGGTCGCGGTGAACGTACTCAAGGCGAATCGCGTAGGCTTGGCCGGCCTGCAGCTTGCGCGTCGCAATCCCGATGGGCTGCGGCTGCGCCGTGCGATCGAACACCGATTTTCCGTCGACGAACAAGCGATACTCGTCCAGCCCGTAGCTGCTGGCGACAAAGCGATACGCGCCCGAGCTGGCCGGGACGAAATACCCAGTCCAGCGCGCCGAGCTCCCCCTGCCCTGCCCGGCGGGCCAGGCGCTTGGGCGATCCCAGGAAAAGCTCACGTGCCCGTCGATCCGGGTCAGGCCCGGGGCGCCGCTCAGACTGGGATTGTCGAAGTATTCGGCCTTCAGCCCCGCTTGCCCGCCGGTCGCCGCAGTGGCGAACACCGTGGTCTCGAAGATCTCACTTAGTGGCACCAGCCCTCGGCTCCAGGTCACGGTGGCGCCGGCCGCGAGATAGTCGACCAGCCCCTGCAAGTAGCTCACCGCCACAAACGGGCTCGCCTGTGCGCTGCCGCCGCCCACCGGCACGGCCGGGTACGCGTCGGGGCCAATCACCGCCACTGACTTGATCTTCGCCTTGTCGAGCGGAAGCCAATCGCCCCGGTTCTTGAGCAGGACCATGCTCCCGCGTGCGGTTTCCAGCGCAAGCTTGCGCCCCTGGGCGGAAAAGAGCGGCCAGGTTCGATCGGTCTGCTCGCGGTCCAACCAGCCAAAGCGGAGCGCGGTACGCAAGATGCGCCGGACCTTGTCGTCGATAGTGGCAAGCGAGACCTTGCCCTGCTTGATGGCCGGGATCAGGGTCGCCCGATTCATGAACCTGCCCGAGGGCATCTCCAGATCCAGGCCCGCGTTGGCCGCGGCCACGCCATCGTAGGTGGCATCCCAGTCGGACATGATGATGCCGTCGAATCCCCACTCCTGTTTCACAACCTGGTGGTTGAGGCGTTGATTCTCCGTCATGTGCACGCCGTTCACCAGGTTGTACGAATCCATGATGGCGCCAACCCGCGCCTCGCGCACCGCCGCCTCGAACGTCGGCAGGTAGATCTCGCGCATGGTGCGCTCGTCCATGTCGGAGCTGGTGTTGTGACGATCGAACTCAGAGTTGTTGCCAAGAAAATGCTTGATGGTGGCGCTCACCCCCTGGGATTGCACGCCCTTGATGTACGCCACCGCCATCCGCGACGCGAGGAACGGGTCCTCACCGAAGTACTCGAAGTTGCGGCCGCACATCGGCGCCCGGTAAATGTTCACGGCGGGTGCGAGGAGAAAATGCACCCCGCGCGCCCGGGCGTCGCGCCCGAGCATCTCACCCACACGCTGGGCCAGATCCACGTCCCAAGACGCGGCCAACGCAATTCCGGCCGCGTAGGTGGTCGACGGGCCGCTCTTGCGAATCCCGAACGGGCCGTCGGCCATCTTGAGCTCGGGCAGGCCCAGCCGCGGGTTCGCACGGATGTAGAAGGAGTTGACCCCGCCGATGGTGTCAATCTTTTCCTCCAGGGTCATCTGCCTGAGAATCGCTTCCACGCGCTTGCCGACCTCGGCCCGCTTGGGCGTGGCTGCACGCACGGCCAAAAGGACGCCGGTGAGAGTCAGAGTAGCAACCGCGAGTGAGTGCCCGATGTCTAGCATGCGACGACTTTCAGACGGCCCCTACTGGTGGACCCGGCGCCTCAATTGACGGTGACTGCGAAATCGGTCGTCTGCAATCCCACGCCGCCGTTCCAAATCTCGAACCCAGAGAAGACGTTGGTCAGGCTCCAGGAATTCTGGACGTAGCCGCGGGTGACAGCGTCCTTGATGAACAGGTTGAGATCGAATGACAGGGAGTTGAGTTTGGTCACTGCCACGTACGAGACGCAGGGCCTGCTGTTCGAGGAGTTGGTTCCGTACCAGACGTTCCAGTTATTGCTGCCTATGGTGGTCGAGGCGATGCTATTGCCGATGGGCGAGTTCGTGGCCGGCTTGTACAGCCAAACCATGAGATAGCCGCCGCTCGGGCTGGATGCCGACGGCTCACCCGCACTACTCGTGCTGAACCAGACGTCATAGGCTGCGTTGTACGCCCCTGACACGCCGCTGTCGGCCCAGCTCCAGGAGGTTTGCACCGTGCCGAGCGCGCTCACCGCCTTGGGCAGACCGCCACCCGCGGTGCTACGGCCTCCATTGGCTCCGATGAAGATCGAAGGATACGACGCGGGCGCGCTACCGGCCCCTGTGCCGTTCTGCACGGTCACTTTGAATTTCGTTCCAGGGCCATAGCTGATTGTCTGGCCGGCGGTCGAGCCCCAGGCATTGTTCTGCACGATGTAGTCCTGCCCGGCGCAAGTCACGTGGGCCGTGTCGTACTGGCCGCTGAGAGTGCCCTGGCCAGTGACCGTGTTGCAGCTATTAGTTGTGCCGACGCTACCTGGGTCCAGCACCGGCGCGATCGTGGTCACGCACACGTTGAAGGCGCCCGCCGTGGAGCCCCCACAGACCTGGATCTGCAGATCGTAAGGCGTGCCCGCGGTACCCACGGCCTTGGCGCAGGTGCCCGCCGTGACCGCCCAACTGGGACACTCAGCGTCGGTGAAGCACACCCGTCCGCTCCATCCACTAGTGAATGCGGCAACCGAGACAAACGGCGAAACCTTGCCCGTCGTATTCGTACTTTGGGTAAAGCCAATGCGCACCTCGTTGCCGCCGCTGCTTCCGGTCAGGGTGATGTCGAAGCATTTCACCGGGCCGCTGTAGGCGCTCTTCGTTGGCGCAGTTCCGCCCGTATCATTCAGTTCCATGCCGAGACCGCAGCCCCATTTCGCGTAGGTAGAATCAATGACCGTGGTCCCGCTCATGCAGCAGCCTGCCGACGCCGAGCAAACCGGGGTCGCGGTGGTGCATGACACCCCGTCGCCATTTGATTGTGTCCCATCGCCGTATGAATAGAACGAGCCCTGGATCTGGATGGGGGTGGTTGCGCCGCAGATCCACGTGTTGCCGGTAACCAGGTTGGACGTGTCGGCCAGCGGAGTGCAGGCCGCAGTTGTGGTTCCACCAGAGCTGCTAACCGAGCTGCCACCAGAACTAGCGGTGCTGCCACCGGATGTGCCACCAGAGCCAACACTAGTGCCGCCCGAGTTCCGAACCGACCCGCCGCTACTTGTAGACGTGCCCCCTTGGCTGCCGCCGGATGTCTGGGTCGTTCCGCCTTCCCCGGCGTTCCCTGGCCCCACCCCCTTCGCGCACCCCCCCATGAACAGCAGTGTGAGGAGCGTGCATCGTGAAAGTCTAAGCATAGAAGGCCTCCTGAGAATTGCCGGTTTCGCGCGTCTGGATAGGAATTCTTAAGGATGCCACAGCTTGCCAGCCAAGCCAACCGTCCAAGGCCACCAAACCGGGGCGGGCGGCTCGCGAGACGAATCGCATCACACCCGTTTGGTTGCGCAAGAGCTAATAGATCGTGTAGTCGAGGAAATTGGCGGTCATCATGAGCAGCGATATGACCATCCACGAATCGTCGTAATATGTGCCGCCGACCAGTGCCTTGCCGGTAATGAGCACACCGTAGGCGTCGTTCACCAAACTCTGATAGGTCGCATTGCTCATGGCCCCCACGCCGGCAGGACCGATAAAGGACGAGGATTGTATCTGGGCCTTGGCGCCAGTCTGATATAGGGCGTGCGGGGTTCCATTCAGGTCATAGCCGTCGACCATCTTCGCCACGGTGATCCCGTTGAAGAACTTGCTGGTCTTGGCGACATAGGCCTGGGCGCGCGCCTCGCCGTTCCAGCACCAATCAAGACCGATGCGGAACGGCGTCCGGCACGAGTCGTATTGGTAGTTGGTCGGCGAGGGGCCCCCAGTAGGCCCAAAGGCCCCTCCGTTCGGCTTGCCGCCACTGTCGCACCAGGCGGGAACCAGGCCATTGTCGGTATTTCCATTGGTCGAATTCAGCGAGGCGTTGAGAACCGTGTACATGTTATCGACAACTGCAGTCCAATTGCTGGTGGGGGTGGTGTCGATCTTGGCAAACAGCTTGTAGTAGGCGGGGGCGAAATAGGAAAGGTTGATGTTCGACGAATCGGAACCGGGCCACGCCCGCAAGTACTTGTAGTCGTAGATTTCGTTGTTCCAGACACCGGACATCATTCCCTTGGCAAGGTCGATGTAGTTCTTGCTCAGCTTGCCCTTGCCCCCCCACTGTTTGTCGGCCATCAACAAAGCGAATGTCATGTCTTCATCGGCGTCGGTCGCAGGGCCTGACCCTCCCGCGGTCGGTCCTGAGCCGTCCGCCTTGATATTCCAGTCCATCAGGCCATATTGGCCCAGGTGCTGTTGTTCGTACTGCCAAAGGTCGTCGAACAAGGTCTGGTCATTCATGTACACGGCCATGAGCATGCCGTAGGCAATCCCCTCGGACACGGTGGAATTGACCTCGAGGCCTGGCTCATTGGGGCGCTTGACCCGCCGGAACCCGTTCGCGCCGTCGCTAGTCACCGTATCATTCTTCCACTGGTTATAGGCGGCCTGTACATCCTCGTTGCGATAGAGATTGGGGTAGATGCAGCGGCTGTTTTCGCGATTCTGCGGGAAGGGAAACTTCACCCCGGGCTGCGAAGGCGTGGGCCCACGCGTGGGCGGAGGCGGAGCGGTATCGACCGCGACGTCGGGGGCCGCGGCATCGCGCGCCTCGACGACCGAACTGGCCCCTCCGCTTCCACCCGCGCCTCCACTTCCTCCCGCGCCTCCACTTCCTCCCGCCCCGCCTCTTCCTCCCGCGCCTCCACTTCCTCCCGCGCCTCCACTTCCCCCTGCCCCGCCTCTACCCGAGACTCCCCCGCTTGCCTGGGTTCCACCGCTGCTCGACGTGCCAGCGGTACCTCCGCTGCCCCCACTGCTTCCCGTCCCACTGTTGCCTCCGCTCCCACCCCTGCCTGCCTGTCCACCTGCCCCGGTGCTGCCCCCGCTCTGCCCAGCCGAACTGCTGCTGCCACCACCCGAGCCCCCCTGGGCGCCGCCGCCGCTCTGGCTGGTTGACCCGCCACCCTGGCCGCCGGTGGACGAGCCGCCCTGGCCACCGCTTGCTCGGGACGAAGTTGGCGGGGCAAGCCGGCACGACGCAACACCAAGCACGGCGATCGCGAGCACGCTCCACATGGGTGCGTGGCTGTGCAGGATTCGAGGAGAGCCCGTCATGTCCTACTAACACTCCGTGGTTTCAGGAGGGGAAGATTGCATGGCAGTGGATGACAGCACGCGCCCCGTGGCGTCAAGGTCGTGATTTCAGGCTGGCCGCCCGTGACTTCTTCAGCACGAAATCCGCGTCGGGTGTGGTCTCGGCTTCGACGTAGATCTGGTAAGCAAAGAGGGTCTTCGACAACCTGATGAGCGCTTGGTTCACAGCCAGGGCGGCTCGGCCAATCCAGCCATCTCCGAGGGCCTTGGGGAAGGGCGCGGGCACACCACGGATGGTCTTGATGCGAAAGCCATGGTCGCGCAGCAGGCGCCTGAGCGAGCGAAAGGTGAAGAGACGGGTGTGGGTCACGTCTAGAATGCCGGTCTTGCCATAGTTGAACTGACCTGCGAGAAGCATGAGCCGCTCGGGCAGGAAGGCAATGTTCGGGGTGGTAATGATGACGGTCTTCTTCTCGTGGGTGAACTGACTGCGCAGGCGTTGCAGGAAGAGCTCCGGATTGCGGAGGTGTTCGATCATGTCGAGCAACAGGATGTGTTGGTATGGCTTGGTGTCGAACACCGGCGGGTCATCCAGGTTTTGCACGAAGACCCGCACGTCCCCCACATCGCCCGCGACCGCGTGCTGATCCACCACCGCTACCTGACAGCCCTTCGCGACCAAGGCCTTGGCAACTAGCCCGGGCCCCGCCCCCACATCGATGACCCGGCTATGCGCGGGCACGGCGTCGATGGCCATGCTGTGGCTGGAAACATACCCGGTCTTGAGGTCGTAGTATGTGTTGTCCTCCGGTCCCACATCGAACCGCCGCTGGTAGAGAATCCCCATCCGATGGGCCACGTTCTGCAGGGTCACGGCCGCGACGTCTCCCGCGTATTTCAGCCCGTTCACGTAGCAGATCTCGTCGCCGTAGTAGGTCGGGATGGGCAACTCGACGATGCGCAGGCCCGCATTGAGGAACTGGATGAGGATCTCGGTGTCGAAATGGAAATCGTTGGTGTTCAGGGTAAACGGCAGGCGCGCCAGGGCGGCCACCCGGTAGATGCGGTACCCACTGTGGAACTCGGACAGCTTGGCGCCCAACAGGGCGTTCTGCATGGTGGAGAGGACGCGGTTGCCCAGCCACTTATAGAGCGGCATTCCTCCCTTGCGCGCCTGCCCCGCCTCCAGCATGCGGCTGCCGAGCACCAAATCGGCTTCGCCCTTGACCAAGGGTTCGAGCAAACGCGGCAGTTCTTCCGGAGCGTACTGCCCGTCGCCATGCACCATGGCGACGTAGTCGAATCCCTGTTTGATTGCGTAGCGGTACCCGACCTTTTGGTTTCCCCCGTAGCCCTGGTTGTACTCGTTGCGCAGGACCTTGACCCTGTGCTCGGGATGGGCCGCTTGCCAGGTTCGTCCGATGGCAAGCGTGCGATCCGTGGACGCATCATCGACCACGAGGACTTCGCAGTTGTAGTCCCGAAAGAGAGAGCTGGGAATACGGTCAAGCACGCGCTCGAGCGTCTTCTCGGCGCGATAGGCGATCACGAAGATGAGGATTCTGCGGCGCCCTGAAGCCTTCATAGCTGGGCCGTACCATACCGGGGGCAGGAATGAGGTGGCAACCTATCCCCACTGCACAAGAAAAAGAGCGGCGGATTGGGGCCGCCGCTCTCTAGTTGTAGAACGACCGGGCTAGCGCCGGCTCTTCTTGGCCCGTTTCTTGGCTTTCTTGGCCGGCTTCTTGGCCTTCTTCGCCGGCTTCTTGGCCTTCTTCGCCGGCTTCTTGCGCTTCTGCCCGCCGACGGCGCGCTTGGCGCGAGAAACGTCGCCATCCTTGTCGACGAAATAGATGTAGTTGTTGTCCATCTCGAAACCGCCGTCGGCGACCTTCTCGGGCTTTCCCTTGGGCACACCGGGCTGCTTGCGACGGACCTTCCAGACCGCGCCATCCTTCACGTACAACATCGTGTCTTTGTCACGAACGATTGCCAACCTTGCTACTTTTTCGGCCATTCTCCGCCCTCCGTCTTGATGTGGGGAGATCAGAACTACCCGCATGGTAGCCAGGAGCCAAAGTTCGTCAAGAGTTTTCCGTCGAGGAAATCGGACGGGCTCGACGGGCAAGCACAGCCATGACCGACGGGGCAGTGCGGCAGCATGACACCTGCTAGCGCGCTGCGGCTACATAGACATGCTCGTCTGCCAGGCCCGGCTCTCCGTCGACGGGCCTGCCGTCGAAGCCGCCGAAACATGCCAGCAGGCGGAAGCCGGTTCGCGCGAGCAGGCCCTTGACCACGGCCGGCTCAAGCTGCCGATGGCAGAGGCGCACCACTCGCTCCGGCCCTGCGGGGCCGCCGTGCTCGTCCACGGGCTGGTAGCAAAGGCGCATGTGCAGAACGCGCCTGCGCGGATCGTACCGGTGATGGTTGGTGTAGACCAGCCGCTGCCGCGACACAGGGTGGCGGAACACTGTGCGGCCCCAGCGGCGGCGGGGATCGCGGCCGATCCACGCCGGATCCGGCGGCAGCACGTCGAACGCAAGCCAGCCCCCGGGAACCAGACAAGCCCGCGTCGCGCGCAGAAATCGCTGCAAATCGGCGGTTGAGTAGAGGTGCTGCACGCTGTGGAACGCGGCCACGGCCAGGGCAAAGCGCGGCCTGAAGGCAAAGCTGCGCAGGTCAGTCCGCAGAAGCAGACAGCGCCGGCGGCGGACAGCAGAAAGGCGCAAGACTCGGCGCCGAGCCGCGGCCAGCATCGCCGACGACCGATCGAGCCCGACCACGGTATGGCCGTCACGCAAGAGGGGCAGCAGCAGCCGTCCTGTGCCACAGGCCAGGTCCAGGATCGGGCCGACCGGCGCGAACTGCATGCGGTTTCCGGCCAAGCGCCGATAGAAGTTGACGTCGGCGCGGCGGCGGCGGTACTCGAAGTCATAGAGCGCGGCGTCCTCGAAGGCCTCGCGACCACCCGCTTCCTCATCGGCACGCAGAAAAACGTCTTTCGCCGGCATGGGCAGGTGCGAGAGTATGCAATAGATTTCCGGCATGCAGGTCATCGTGTTGCTCTCCGGCGGGCTTGACTCGGCCACTGTGCTCGCCATGTGTCGTGCCCAAGGACTGCTCTGCCACGCCCTGAGTTTTCACTACGGCCAGCGTCACGCGGTGGAATTGCAGGCAGCCGCACGCGTGGCGCAGGCGTTGGGGGCGGCTTCCCATCGCGTATGCAGAATCGATCTTGGGGGGATGGGCAGCTCGGCGCTCACCGGCCAGGGCGCGGTGCCCAAGGGTCGCAGCGACGCCGAGATCGGTGGCGGCATTCCCCCAACCTACGTGCCTGCGCGCAACACCCTGTTCGTGGCCCACGCCCTGGCGGTGGCCGAGATCCTGGGCGCCGAGCGCATCGCGCTCGGAATCAACGTCCTCGATTCTTCGGGGTATCCTGACTGCCGGCCTGAATGGCTGCGCGCCATGCAAGAGGTCGCGCGGCTGGGCACCCGGGCTGGGGTCGAGGGACGGCCGGTTGAGCTGCTGGCGCCTCTGCTGGGCATGAGCAAGGCTGAGATCATCCGGGCCGGCGTGAACCTTGGGGTCGACTACGGCCTGACCCACTCTTGCTACGATCCTGCGCCCGACGGCGCAGCTTGCGGCGGGTGCGACTCGTGCCAGCTTCGGCGGCGCGGCTTCCAGCAAGCTGGCGTCGCAGATCCCACCCGCTACGCGGAGTGATCTAGCTTTTTCACCACAGAGGGCACATCGCAGCCTGACGGCCGCAACCAAAGGGATCACTCCGGCCACGGCCACGGCCTCGACCACGGCCACGACCTCCTGCAACTATCGCGACACCGTCGAGAATCTTCGCGGCCCGCGAAGATTCCGCATCCTAGTAGTACAGAGATCGGAAGTGAAGAAAGGGTTCGGACCGGACAGAACCAACCCTTTCTCTTTTCCGGTCCGGCTCTGTGGCCTCTGTGGCCTCTGTGGTGAAAATCATTCCGCGCGGGCTCCCCAGCGACTTCCAAAGGGGCCTGTTCCCAAGAACGCCGGGCGAAGGGACGCCGGGCGAAGCAGGTCGGTCAAGCTGGGGATGGGCGTGAATACCGGAGAGCGAAGGTCGGGGGCACGGGCTGGCGCGGTTGCCTCGCGCGACGGTGCGGCGGCCGGGGGCTCCATCGCCCGGCCCGGCGCGCTGGGCTGGACAGGGCGGCGGTCGCGCCGGCCGCGACGGCCCGGGCGCTCGGCGTGGGTCTGCAGCTCGGGGGGCAGCGTCTCATCCGCGACGGTCACGGCGTTGCCCTCAGGCGCGAGCAGCTGCCGGCCCACCAGCGCGGAGTTGCTGCCTTCCGCCTCGGTAGCGATTTCCACCAGCCGGAGCGCGTCCTCGTAGAATTCACGGGTTTCCAAGCGCGGGCGCTTGCGCTGGGGGTTGCTCGACGGGAACAGGTAGCGCGAAGTGAGCAGGATCTGGCGCGCCAGCTCCGAATCGCGACGCGACACCTTGAGTTGCTCGACAATGGACTGCGCCGACTGCAGGACCAACTGCCCCAGGTTGGGGAAAGCCACGCTGTCCGGGTGCAAAGCGTCGCGCAAGGGTGGCAGAAGCAGCGTGGCCAGCAGCAGGCCATCCGAGGGAGTCGCCTCGTGGCTGATGGTCCAGCGGTCGATAGCCGCGAGATAAGCCCAGAAGCGCGCGACGCGCACCCGACCCGGTTCGTCGACCGGCTCTTGCTGGAGCGCCCTGGCAAGATCGGGCGAGAGAACTTCAAGCAAGCCGGTGCCGAGCAAGAGCTCGAAGGAGCGCCGGGCCGCGCCCGCGCGCAGGAGGCGGAAGAACTCTTCGGAAACTCGCGACTGGGCACACTTGGCGACTTCGCCTTTGTGCTCCATCATGCGCCGGTAGGTTTCCGGCTCGATGGCAAGATCGCAGCGGGCAGCGAATTTCACCGCCCGCAGGATGCGAACCGGATCCTCGCGGAAGCGGATGTCGGGATCGCCGATGGTCCGAACCAAGCGCGCCTCCAGGTCGACGAGCCCGTTGACGTGGTCGATGACCTGGCCAGTGTCGATGTCGTAGAAGAGACCATTGATGGTGAAGTCGCGGCGGCGCGCATCCTCGACGGCGTTGCCGAACTCGTTGTCCTGCCGGATGAGCAGGTCGTTCTTCCCGGAACCGTCGCCACGGTCGCCCTGGTCGTCCTCGACCGCGCGCGGGTTGGCGCGAAACGTGGATGTCTCGATGATCTTCCTGCCGAAGAAGATATGGGCCAGTCGGAAACGCCGACCAATGATGCGACAATTGCGGAACAGGCGGCGCACCTCATTGGGCTTCGCGCTGGTCGCCACATCAAAGTCCTTCGGCTTGCGGCCCAGCAGCAGATCGCGCACGCAACCGCCGACCAGATAGGCCTCATGCTTGGATTGGTGGAGCCGCTCGACTACCTTGGCGGCATCGGGATCGATTTGTTCAGGCCTGATCTGCATTCCAGTGTCCCGTAGCATGACCGACCGCTTCGGGCAAGACTGGCGACAGATTTCACCAAAGGTGAGGGGGTTGGATCTCTACAGATTGAGGGGCAGGAGGGCGTCCCGGTATGGGTCCTCGCGCTTCAGGGGACCGGGGCGCGTCGGCTGAGTGCGAAGCTTCCCAGTAGCGCCGGGCGCGGCACGCGCCGAGAAGCCGCCGGCCGCCTTGGCAGGCCGGTGGGTGGTCCTGGGACGAACGGCTGGGGGCTGGGCGGCGCGCGCGGCAGGAGCCGTTGCAGCCGACGGCTGCGACGCAGCCGCAAGCGGTTGAGGTGCAGGCGCTGCGGGCAAGACCGGGGGCGCGGCGCTTGCGGCCGTCGGTGTCGCAGGGATCGCTGACACCGAAGCTTGCGCTGTAGCAGACGGCGACACGACCGAAGTGCCGCACTGGTGCACCTTTAGTACCGCAAGGGCTACCAGGAAGCTAAGCAGGGCAGCCACCACGAACATGGCCACGCGGAAAGCCCACGGATCGCGCGGTACGTTCAGCAGGTCGTCGTCGACGCGGGACAGGCGACTGCGCGCGAGAAACCCGCCCCCGGTGGTCCAACGGCCAAACAAGCGCGCAAGCGCCGGGAGCTTGCTCTTGCCGCTGTGGCTGGGCCGCCGGGGAATCTCCTCGGTTGTCTCTTCGATCAAGGTCTCTGGCACGCCGGTCGGCGCCTGCGGGCTCGCCGGCAAGCTGGCCTTGGGCAAGGGATCGGGCCGCGCGCGCAGATGGATCTCACGCCCGATTACGGTGCGGGCTGCGCGCGGAGAAGGGTCCTCCTCGGGATTCGGGGGAGGCGGCTCGTCGCCGCCGGAGAAGCCAGGTCTGGTGTTGCTGCCCGACATGCGCAGATATCGAGGGTATCCCACGCAGGCCGCGGTTGCCAGGAGCCCGGCCGGCCATCCGGCAAGGATATGCGTGCCCTTGCTGTCGGGTCGGGATACCCTGGCACCCGCAATGCGCATCTGCTTCGTGGTCAACAGCGTCAGGACGCAGCGGCCGACATACACCACCGCCCTCCTCGCCTTCGCAGCGCATCGGCGCGGACATGACGTCGCGCTGGTGTCGGTGGACGATCTCTCGCATGGCGACGATTGTGTGGCGTTCGGAGAGATCGTGCGCGTCGCTGGGACGCATCCAGACGCGACGGGATTCGTTCGCGCCTTGGTCGCGGCGGACGCGGCCCACGAGCACGCGCGTCTCAACGACTTCGACGTGATCTTCCTGCGCAACAACCCGCATGCGACGGAAGGCGCTGGGGTGCGATTCAACCCGGCCATCGAGTTTGGCCGGCGACTCAAGCAGGCGGGTGTGATGGTGCTGAACGATCCCGACGG
>PMBS01000224.1 GCA_003153015.1 Myxococcales bacterium | reverse complement strand
TGCTCGGCTCGGAACACCGCCCCCATGCCGCCCTCGCCGATGCGCCCGAGCACGCGGTAGCGCTCGCCCACCACGGTGCCCACGCGCGGGTCACGCGCAGCTTCCGCCATCTCGGTGGGGGCCATGCCTCTGTCGCTCATGTTCGCGGTAGCCAGCGTACCACAGGGAAGCTTCGCCAGCGGTCGTGGGCCGCCGTGCACGTCGTGGTCGTGGCCGCGGCCGAAATCTTGAAAAAATGTCCGGCCACGGCCACGGCCACGGTTAGGTCTACGACTACGACCACCCTTCATCGCCTGGTGGTGCGAGTACCATTGCGTTGGGCAGGTGCCTCGACAACAACACCGGCACCCCTCTCGGAGGGATTGACGGCGCCGCCATGCTGGGTTCATGGTTGGCAGCCAGCGGATCAATTCACATGGGAACCCTCAAAGGGTTCCCAAACCCTCCCACGGTGGTGCGCCGCCGGCGAAGCCGGCGGGCTCCCCACGCGACAATTCCTAATGGAACCAGAAGTCATCCAACGCTTTCTCGAGAGTGTGGGCCAGAAGGCCGACGTGGACCTCTACCTGAAGCTATTCCGCGCCCAGCGCAAGGAGAGCTTCGCCATCATCGTGGCCGACGCCCAGATCGTGCGTGCCGCCCTCGATCCCTTCCACTTCGACCTGCGCATCCTGGCCGGCCTGGGCCTCAATCCCGTGGTCCTGGTCGGGCTGCTCGACGCGCGCGATGCCGATCGACAATCGCAGCGCATCTTGGAATGGCTGCTGGAAGACGAGGTGCCCGCCCGGACCATTGGCTCGGGGCCCGATCTGCCTGCCGCCATCCGCGAGTCGGTGCGCGAGACCCTGCAGCAGAACACCATCCCCATCGTGTCGCTGGACGCGGCCAAGGAACTCGACATCGAGGACCGCTTCCGCCTGCTGCACAGCCTGGCTACCGGTCTGGAGACGCGCAAGGTGGTGTTTCTTTCCACCAGCTCCGGCCTTGAGCGCGAGGGCGCTCCCTCCATTTCGCTGGTCAACCTGTCCAACGACTACGACCGCCTGATGGCCACCGGCCACCTGTCACGCCGCCACGCCTCGCTACTCCGGCACGTCAAGACTCTTCTTGATCAGGTTCCCCAGCGCATGAGCGTGGCCGTGGTCAACCCTTTGCAGCTTCTGCGCGAGCTGTTCACCGTCAACGGCGCCGGCACGATGATTCGCCGGGGCTCACGCATCGACAGCCACGACGGCCTGGCGCGCATCGATCGCGAGCGGCTGCAGCGGCTGCTCGAATCGGCATTCGGCCGTGCTCTAGTTTCGGGAGCCATGGAGCCGGGCGGGCTCATCGAGGGCGACGCCGAACGCGTCTACCTGGAAGAGGGCTACCTGGGTGCGGCGCTGGTTGGGCAAAAGCCAGTGGCGCCCTATTTGTCCAAGTTCGCGGTCGAGAGGGAAGCCCAGGGTGAAGGCATCGGCGGCGAGATCTGGTCGCTGCTCACGCGTGACTACCCGACCTTCTTCTGGCGCACGCAGCCCTCCAATCCCATCTGCTCGTGGTACGCCAAACAGTGCGATGGCCTGGCGCGCTTTCCCGAATGGCATGTCTTCTGGCGCGGATTGCCGCCGGAAAAGATCCAGCCGGCCATCGAGTACTGCCTGGCCGCCCCGCGCGCGTTTGCGGAGGCCTAGTTTCCCCGAAGTACGGCCCGGGGGCCGGACGCCGGAGCCGTTGGCCGGTGGCCGGTGACCGGAGCCGTTGGCCGGGGCCGGCTCCGGCTACCGAAACCGGATCCCGATCCGGCGAGGACGCGCGAAGCGCAAACTAGCGCCCGCGCCGCCGCCCGCGCGCCAGCACTAGAGCAAGCAGTGCCAGCATCCAGACTCCGACCTCGGGTCCAACTGCAGCACCCCTGCCGCCGACTGTGCAGCCAAACATACCTCGGCTCCCTGGCTTGACCTGGACCTCCACCGGATTCTGGCTCAGCACGCACTGTGCACCCCCGTCAGGTTGGACAACGCATACCTCTGGGTTTTGGCAGTTGACCACTGCGCAGGGATTTCCGTTCTGCTTGACAACGCACTCCGCACGCCCGTCAGGCTGGACAGCGCATACCTCCGTGTCCTGGCAACGAACCAACTCACAGGGACTTGTCACGCACTTGCCGCTGGCCTCGACGCACACCGTGCCGGCCACGCACGAAACACTTGGGCAAATCCGCTTCTGACAAGCGATCTTCGAGGGATCGCAGTAGGAACTCGTAGCACAAGTCACGGCCGTGCAAGCATCGGCCACACACAGACCCGTCCGGCAACTCTGCCCCGTGGGGCACGTCACGCTCGTGCAGCTCTGCACGCAGGTTCCGGCGGAGCAATACTGGCCCGAAGCGCAGACCACGCCAAGGCAGGGATCAGGTTGACATTGTCGATTGTGGCAGACCTGCCCAGTCGGACAGCCGCGCGAGTAGCAATCCCGGCACACGCCATTTTCGCACGTGGCGCCCGGCTGGCAGGTGACCCGCGTGCAGGGATCGTAGCAATCGCCTTTGGCGCCGCACAGTTGCCCGGCAGGACAAGGATTCACGAGGCAGGCGCTCAGCAAGCAGACTCCGTTTTCGCAATAGCGGTCGGCGCTGCATGGCTCCTCGTTCTCTAAGCAGCGCGGCACACACTGGCCATCCAAACAGATCGCGGTCACACCACAATCTGCGCCGTTGTCGATTTCGCCGTCACAGTCGTTGTCCTTGCCGTCGCAGATCTCAGGGGATGGCCCCACGCCACCGGTGCAGACCCAGCCGTCCACGCCGTTGCAGGCAAAGTGCCCCGGCTGGCATTCGCCCTGCAGGGCGGCGCTGGGCTCCATGCCGGGCGGATTGCAGTCACTGGCCGGCGGGACGATGCCATTGTCGACAATTCCGTCGCAGTCGTCGTCTTTCCCGTTGCACACTTCGGACGTGGGCCCCACGCTGTCGCACACGATCTGCCCGTCAACGCAGGCGCTTACCCCCTGCCGGCATTCGCCCACCGCACTGCCACAGGTAATGCCAACCCCGGGCATACCGCCGTCCGTCTCGTCGATCAGTCCGTCGCAGTCATTGTCAATGCCGTCGCAGATTTCGGGCGTGGGGCCGAGCGAGTTGACCGTACACACCACGTCCTTCCCCTGGGCATTGCAGACGAAGTGTCCCGGCCCCTGACACGACTCGGTGTTGCACGGTTTGCCCAAACTGGGGAAGTCCTCGTCAACGCTGCCATCGCAGTCGTCGTCCTTGCCGTTGCATAGCTCGGCAGTGGGCGTGACCGCACCCACACATAGCAATTCACCCTTGCCGGTGATGGGGTTGGTCTGGCACGCCTGGTGCCCAAAGGCGCAGACGCCGACGCACTTCCCCGTCGACACGTCACAGCCCACCGCCCCCGTGGGATAGCAGGGCGTACTCGAGATAGGGTTGTTTTCGTCTATCTGTCCATCGCAGTTGTTGTCCTTGCCGTCGCACGGAATCTCGGTCTGGGGCGTCGCCGCGCCCACGCAGTTCTGCCAGATGCCCGCCACGCATGCCTGCGTGCCGGTCGCGCAAATCCCCTTGCAGGTCCAGGTCCCCGCCTTGGCGTCAAGGGTGCACCCCGACGAGCCCACTGGGAAGCATGCCTGCACCAAGCCGTCGATCACGC
Source organism: Myxococcales bacterium (assembly GCA_003153015.1). Taxonomy (GTDB): domain Bacteria; phylum Myxococcota_A; class Polyangia; order Fen-1088; family Fen-1088; genus Fen-1137. The sequence goes on along the minus strand of PMBS01000224.1, from coordinate 9,215 downwards.
CGTCGCAATCGTTGTCTTTGTTGTCACAGATTTCCGGCTGGGGTCCGATCGCACCCTGGCACTCTGTCTTCTTTCCACCCGCGCCGTCACTCACGCAGGCCGTGGTCCCCGGCCGGCACTCCCCCACGCTGGCACCACAACTAACCGATGGGACATCGTCGACGATCCCGTTGCAATTGTCGTCCAACCCATTGCAAATCTCGGGCTGGTAGGCACAGTCACAAGACAAGCCTTCGTCGATCTGCCCGTCGCAATTCTCGTCAGCGCAGTCGGCCGGCGTAGGCGCTAGACAGCCCGGGGCGGTGCCGCAGACCTCTTGCGCGGGTGCTCCGGCAACCAGCGGCGCCGCCCCACAGGCTGCAGCAACGGAACAGACCACTCCGTCGCCAGCCGCGTTGCAAGCATAGACACCTTGTCGCTTGCAGCGACCCACCCCCAAGGTGCAAGGCTTGCCTTTCTGCGGAAACGCTACCGCTTCATCATAGCATGTCGCGTCGCAGTTGCACTTGGGCACAGGAACGGAGTTCACGATGATGTCACCCAGGCTGGCCGCCAAGTCGGCCCGGTTGTTGGCGAGATACGCGGACTTCTTGCCGCCCGAGCCCGCCGCCGCCATCCGACTCAATGAATCCACGTTGCCGGTACCGAACCCGACCACGTAGACCATAATGCCGGCCTTGTAGGCAGCCGCCGCCGCGGTAACCGGATCGTTGAGACCATCCGGGCTACAGGTGTCTTCTCCGTCGGTCACCAACACGATGCCGTAGGGTCGGCACGCGGCACGAGGATCCCGCAGCGCAGGATTGCTCGAAAGCAATCCGGCGCCTGGCCCCACGTCTGTCCTGGTCCCATCAAGCAACCAGTCGCGTATGGAGTAGACGCTGCCCGCCAGGGGCGTCGAGGTCTCGGCCCGAATCTCGCGGTTGGAGGTCGCGGTGAGCGGAGGCGGGTCCTCTTTGCCATCGATCCAGCGGTAGATGTCGGGGAAATTGGAGCCGGAAGAGGGAAAGCCAACGATGACCTGCGCTCCGGGACAAGTGCTGGAATAGGAACAGAAAGTGCTGCAGTCGAGCTTGCGCCACTCAAAGATAAGATCGTTGCTGTCGGCCGGGTTGGCGCATGCTGTGCAGCCTGCGCCCGACGAGCATTCCAGGTAGGGTTCGCCCATGTGCCGGGCACAGTACTTCTGCGTTCCGAAACTCGCGCACGAGGCGCCGGTCACAAAGGCGGTGCACTCAACATCGGTTTGACAGGGCTGCCCGAGCAGCACGCGCGCGTAGGTAGCGAGCGCGAACTCAGCCGAGCCAAAGGCCGAAATGGTGTCGATGATGGCCGCCTTGGCCTGATAGAGTTTGCTGTCGTCGTACTTCCAACTTCCGGTGGACTTGCCGTCGAGGTCGCAGCCCGGCTGGCTCTCGGAGCCATCTCCATGCGTCAGCGTACCCGAGACATTCGCACTCATAGAACTCGAGTTGTCCAAAATGAAGACAAAGCGGGGCTTGTCGACCTGGGCCGCCACTTGGGGCGCTGCCAGGCACAAGCCAACCAAGGCTGCTGCGGCTGGTCCCCTGCGCGTCATTGGAAACCTCTAGTATCCCACGGGGCACTTGCGTTGCCCACGGAGTTTTCATGCACGCCGTCGTCCAATGCGGCGTCCGCAGGTGCTACAGGCAGCGTAAGCAACCCGACCCCCGTCACGGCTTCCCCAGCTTGCCGGTGTCGATCACCCGAACCCCGGCGGGCGGGCTCCAGCGAAAAACCTCGTCAGAGACCTTGGCGTTGATCTTCAGGTCCGAGAACACAAAATGGTTCAGGTTGCCCTGCTGATCGACGAGCACGCTTTCGCGAACCGAGAAGTCGCCAGGGTCCACCACGAAGACGATGGACTTGTAGGTGGACTGGGGCCGCTTGGGCCGCAGTGACAAGCCATAGTCGCCGGGCCGGCCGAAGCGCGCGTCGTTGGACCACGCCACCTCGAACTCATCGGCGATTCGGCCCTTGCCCATGAGAAAGGCCAAGGCCGCCGGCAACTGCGATGTCTTGAGATCCTGCTTGAACGCCTGCTTTTCCTCCGCCTCATACAGCCAAAGGAACTGCCCGTTGGACAGGAACATGCGCGCCTCGGGCTTGTCGTAGTCCCAGCGCATACGCCCCGGTTTCTTGAAATGCACCTGGCCGGCGGAGACGGTCACCCGCCCAATCACCGACCGACTGTACTTCTGGGTGAAGCGTGCCTGGAAATCCTTGGCCTGGTCGTAGCGGCTTTGCACGCGCGCCACCACAGCCGCCAGGTCAAGCCGCGCCGGCTTGGCCTGGGCAGAAGCGGAGGTCGGGGCAGCATCGCTGGCGGCAAGCAAGACAATGAGAGAGAAAGTCACCATGGCACGACCTCGACACCGATGCCCCAGCGCACCGCCAGCATGAGACAGACTTGCCCACCCCAATATAGGGCAAGCGTCACGGGTTGCGCCCAGACGGAAGAGCGGCGCAGGCGCGCCCAAGGCAGCAGGGCCTGCGAAAAGTAGAGCAGGGTTGCCCCCACCGCCGCCACTGCGGCCAGCTCAAGCAAGGCCCGCCCCGCAAGGGTGGAGAACACACCTGCCATCATGACGATCAGACCCAGGGCATGGGCCCCGACCGGCGCACGCAGTCCCGGCTCCATCCCGCGCCATTGGTGCCGCACAAGCCACGCCGAGCATGCGCCAAAAACCGCCAGACCCGGCACCGCCAGCCATCCGCCTGGCCCGGCGCCAAGAAAAGCGAGCCCGTAGCAAAGGTGCGCGACCAGAAACAGCCCGAGGCCCACCACCAGCGCCTCGTTGCCCTCGGCCAGCAGGGTGATGTCAGCGGCAAGAGACAGGACGATGCCGTTGAACACCAGGTAGCCGAACAGGTCGGTGGGCATGCCGCCCAGAACCGCGAACAACAATACCGTAGCGATGGGCTTACCAATGCAAAAGACGAGCTGCTTGCGTGCCAGCGCGCCGGCCAAGGCACCCGCCACTGCAGCAGCGTAGAGGATGAGAGAAAGCCCGAGGGGAGCCACGCCCTACTTTACAACGGTTCTCGGAATTTTTGCGCCTTTCGCGCAGGCCGCGCCGACGCTACTCCGTGCCCTCCCCTCTCCCCTCTGGGTGCTAACCACGATTCTCTCGGGATTTGACGGCCAACGGCGCGATCCGGATCCGAACCCTTCTTTCCTCGCGTGGGGAGCCCGCCGGCTTTGCCGGCGGCGCACCATCGCGGGAGGGTTTGGGAACCCTTTCAGGGTTCCCATGATTCCGATCCGTCTCTGCGATCTCTGTGCCCTCTGTGGTGAAATGCGGAGCAAACATGCGGGAAACTGTGGTTAGCACCTATGTCCTCTCCCCTCTGGGTTCTCAGCCGCACTCCGCTATCGAGATGCCCTCGGGAACCCGCGCGAAGCTACATCAGTCAGCAGCAGCCAGGTACTCGCCGCGTGGCGCCAATACCTCACGCGGCTTGATCCCATTGGCCGGACCCACGATCCCGTCCCGTTCCATCTGCTCGACCATGCGCGCGGAGCGGTTGTAGCCGATCTGCAGGCGGCGCTGGATGAAAGATACGCTGGCCTGGCGGGTATCGGACACGATGGCCACGGCCTGGTCGTAGAGCGCGTCCGCGAACTCCTCGTGCGGCGCTCCCTCATCGCCGTCCTCGTCACGCTCGGTGAGGATGTTCATGTCGTAGACCGGCTTGGCCTGTTTCTTCAACACTTCCACCACGCGATGAATTTCGCCGTCAGACAGGAAGGCGCCTTGGATGCGCTTCAGCTTCGTGCCTCGGTCGGAGAACAGCATGTCGCCGTTGCCCAGCAGCGTCTCAGCGCCAGGCTGGTCCAAGATGGTGCGGGCATCGATCTTGGACGGCACCTGCAAGGCGATGCGGCTGGGGAAGTTGGCCTTGATGAGGCCAGTGATGACGTCAACCGAGGGTCGCTGGGTCGCCAGGATGAGGTGCAAGCCTGCCGCACGCGCCTTCTGTGCCAGCCGCGCCACCGCGGTTTCCACGTCCTTGGGCGCTGCCATCATGAGATCGGCAAACTCGTCGATGACGATGACGATGTAGGGCAGCTTGCGCGCCGGAGCTTCACCGCTCGCCGCTTGCGCCGCGGCGGCCGCAGCCGAGATCTCCTCGGCCCGCTCCTCGCTGATGGTGCCGTCGCCAGCCGCCAGCATGGGCGCAGGCTCGCTGTCCGCGTCCACTTCGACCTCGCGCTCCACGCCATCTTCCCCAGCGATGAACAGCTTGAGTCGCCTACCGCGCTTGGATGGCGGCGCAGCCACTGCGTTCTCGGCTGCGATACGCGCCGCCTCGATCTTGGCGTTGTAGCTGGAGATGTCGCGCACACCGCTCTTGGAAAGCAACTCGTAGCGACGCTCCATCTCGTCGACCGCCCAACGCAGCGCCAGCGACGCCTTCTTCGAATCCACTACCACCGGAAGCAGCAGGTGAGGAATGCCTTCGTAGATGGAGAGCTCAAGCTGCTTCGGGTCCACCATGATGAAGCGCACCTCTTCCGGCGTAGCCGAGAAGAGGATGCTGGTGATCATTCCGTTCACCGCAACGGACTTGCCCGACCCGGTGGTGCCGGCGACCAGCAAGTGGGGCATCTTGGCCAGGTTCACGCTGACCGGCGCGCCCTTGGTGTCCTTGCCCATGCAGATCTGCAGCTTGGAAGTGGCCTTGCGGAATGAATCATCCTCGAGAATCTCCTTGAGATAGACCATCTCGCGGTTCTTGTTCGGGATCTCCACGCCCACCACGGCCTTGCCCGGGATGGGGGCCACGATGCGCACCGACTGCGCCTCGAGCGCCATGGCGAGATCGTTTTCTAGTTGTACGATCTTGCCGGTGCGGGTGCCGGGGACCGGGGCGAATTCGAAGGTAGTGATGACCGGTCCCATCTGGATCGCGGTGACGTTGCCGCGAACGCCATAGTTGACCATGGCCTGCTCCAGGCGCGCCGCCATGGCCTTCAGGGTCTTCTCGTCAATCGTGCCGCCCTCGGGTGGGACGTACTCCAGAAGGTCGGTGGAAGGAAGCTGAAAAGCGCCGTCGGAGAGGCGCACGTAGCCGAGGCCATTCCCCTCGTCCCAGGCTACTTGCTCGGCCGCCTCGTCACCCCCGCGTGCACGAGTCACGGGTTGCACGATCACGGGCTCCGCCCCGATCTCTTCGTCGATAGGCTCCGCGTTCTTCTCGGTCACGCCTTCCTCCAAGGCCGCGGTCACCGCCGGAACGATGCTCGGCTCGGGCTTCGCTTCCACGATCGGCTGGATGGGCTCAACCGGGGCCGCGCACTCGACCGCGGCAACCTCGGCAACCAGGGCCGCCATCGCCCGACGTTCCTCATTCTCGCGCACGGGGGGCGTCTCGTCTGCCATCGCGTCCACGCTTTCGCCCGTCTCGGCGGATGCGATGGTCATCTCGGGATCGTCCGCTTGGTTCACCTCGCTGTCGCCTTCGCGCAAGGTTTCGACCGGTGCCGCCAGCGCCGTGTTCCAGGGTTCATCCTCATCCAGCATTGCATCCCAGGCAGCCTTGTCCTCGACCACCGGGTAGTCCTCTACCGCGGGGGCCTCCTCCTTTTCCGGGAACATGGCCAATACCATGCGTCCAAGAGCGCGCGCACCCATCACGGCCAACCAAGCCGCTGCGCGGACCACGCCCCGAACCGCCCGGCCCGCGATTCGCGCAGACCAACCCAGTGCCGCGAAAACCTCGGCGACGCGCACCTGGGTGAGCAAGATGATCGAAATCGCGAGCAACGTCGCGGCGGCCAAGGCCGCGCCCACGCCACCGACAAAGCCGGCAGCGCCCTCAGCCAGCCACTGCCCGAGCAAGCCGCCCGGGCCACGCAAGCTGACCGGGTCGCCAGCAAAAGGAAGATGCAAGAGAACGGCGGCTGAGCAAAGCAATGCCAGAAACCCCAGCACACCCACGACATCCTCGATGAGTTGACGAGCGCGGCACATGCGAACCGCGAGCAAGAGTGCCCCGGCCACGATGAGGTAAGCGCACAGGCCGGCCAGGGAGTAGAGGCCAGTCGCGGTAGCAGCACCCCCTGGGCCCATCAAATGACCGCGTCCAGCCTGCATGGACACCAATGACACCATGCAAAATGCGCTCAACCCAAGAAGCCCAACTCCAATGATCTCGCGGCCTCGTCCTGGCGCTTCATCTTTGTTCTTCGCTGTCGCCATGTTTTTCCCCGTTTCGACGTAATGCTTCTAATGCTACCTAGACCTACACCCACCGTATCCTGGGGAGCTCAGCCGTCAAGTTTTCGACCAGGCCGGTTCTTCCGACGGCCAGACAGCGTCAATGCAACCTGACAGCGCTCATAAACTGTGAGCTAGCATTCATAGCCAACTCACCAATTGACGACGAGTTCGTTGAGGCTCAATAGATAAACACGTCGTCGGCCACCGACGCTTCGGGCAAGCACCACGCGACGGTGTTGGAGTTCGGCACGCTCACGGTCGAGTAGGTGCGGTCGGGACTCCTGGGCGGGGAAACGAAATCGTGAAGGTCGTCCCCTGGCCTGGCTTGCTGTCCACATCGATCCGACCGCCGTGGCGCTCGATGATGCCGTGAACGATCGACAACCCCAACCCTGAACCCTCGCCCACGTCCTTGGTGGTGAAGAACGGGTCAAAAATCCGCGGCAGAACATCCGCGGGAATTCCCGGGCCGTCGTCACTCACCGTGAGCAACACCTGGGCGTCGCGGGATTGCCCAGCTATGCGAATGGTTCCCCCTCGATCGCCCATGGCCTGCGCGGCATTGGTCAGCAGATTCATCAGCACCTGGTCTATCTGTCCTGGGAAGCCACGAATGCGCGCCTCGGGATCCACCTCCTTGACGATCTGTACATTTCGCAGCCGGTGCTGCAACAACCCGAGGGTGTCCTCCACGCTGCGAGCGAGGGAAACCTCACGCTCGACCGATTCGTCACCCCGCGCATAGCCGTGCAGCGCCTGCACGATACTCTTGGTGCGCGCAGCCCCGCGCTGGACCACGGCGAGAATCTCCGCCGCCTCGGCGGCAAGTTTCGCAGTCGGACCTTCCGGCTCGACCGCCTCGATGCGCTTCACCGCATCCGCAAGCGGCCCGAGTGAGTTGATCACGGCGTTGACCGGGTTGTTGATCTCGTGCGCGATCCCCGCGACCAACCGGCCCATGGAGGCCAACTTCTCGCTCCGAATCAGGTTGTCCTGCGCCCGTCGCAACTTATCAAGCGCGTCCCGCAGTTCGGCGTTGCGCTGTTCCAGTGCCTCGGTACGCCGGCGCACCTCACGTTCCAAGTCGACGTTGATCGACTCGGTCGAACGCAGCCGGTCGCGCAGCGAGCGCCGCATCTCCTCGAAGATCACCGCCAGGCGGCCCAATTCGTCGGCGTCGCCCCAGGGCGGGACCGGTCGGGCCAGCTGCCCCTTGGACATTTCACCTGATCGCTCCTCCAGCGCGCGCAACGGGGCCACCACATCGCGCACCGCCAGCAGCACCAGACCAGCAGCCAAGGCGATGCCGACGCCGAATGCAAGGCGCGCACTGCCACCGGGCGCGGCCTGCGAAAAGAGCCAGAGGAACCCGACGCCCAGGCCCCACACCCCGACGAAAGACGCGGCCAGCTTCAGGCGCAGGCCGACCGGCGAGGTGATCTGGGCCGGCGGAAGAGCATGGCGCGAGCCCAGATGGCGAACCAGTGGCCGTAGGATCTCCTGCAGGGCGAGCCTCTGATAGATCGCGACGACGCCCGCGACCAGCGCCAGGGTGACCAGCATCCGGCCGACCGCGTGGCCCTGCAAGCCCGGCCAAGGCCAACCCCCGGTCAGTGCCGCAGCCCCGGCCAGGCCGACGGCCAGGGCCTGCCAGACCGAAAGGCGGTAGGGCAGCGCCTGCGCAGCCTGGAAGGCTGCGATCGCTTTGGGCTCGTCGCGTGCCGGCCCCTTGCTGCCACGCGCGCGCACCGTCGCATCGAAGTACTGTTCAAGCGGCGCAGCCTGGCGAACGAAGGAACGCCACCAGATGAAAGTCGCCGCAGTTAGAATGGCCCACAGGGGGAAGCCGGCCCGAGCCAGTCCGGGCAGGCCCAACAGGCCATAGGCCATGAGCGCCAGCAAGGCGTGCGACAGCGCCAAGGTGGCCAGGGCGGCGCAGGCGAACCAACCCCGGTAGTTGCTCACGAAAGCCTGAATCGCCTGAAGCTGGGGGGTGAGAATCGGCCGAACCGCTCCCAAGATGCGGTCGAGAACCACCAGGCGTACCGCCGCCACCCCCGCCGCAGAAAGGACACCGAGGGTGGCCAGCGCGGCAGCCTCGGCCGGGTCACGCCCGCCCGAGCGGAACAACGCAGCCGCGAGGACCAGCGCCAGGCCGGTCCACAATGTAAAGTGCGCAAGCGCACTCTCGCGCGGCGCACGCGCCAGCGCCCGGCGGGTCAGCGCCGTGTCCAAGGTCCTGGCTTTTTCCCCTCGCTGAAGCACCGCCAGTTGATGGACCACCGGTCGGAGGAGATCCACCAAGCGAAACAGCGAGGCCGTCCAGGCGGCCAGCAAGACTGGCACCAGGACCTTGGCCCACAGCCAGCGGTCAGGCAGGATTCGCGCGCACAGAGCTAGAGGCGGGACGCACACCGCGAACTCGGTCGCGCCCAGCAACAGCTCGGCCACCGCGACCTTGCGCGCGAGGTGAAACTCACCGCCTGCCTGGGGGGCCTGTGGCATGCCGACATTGTAGAGTAAGATTCACGTGCTGGACAAAGCGACTTTCGCCGAGCACCCTTGAGGGTCGTCCATGACCTGGGAAACCATTCTCAACCTGATCCACGACGAGTGGATGATCCTGTTGCTCCTCGTGCTGTGGTCGGTTGCGGGTGTGACCATCATCTGCGAGCGCGTCTATGCGTTGTGGAACGTCCTTTCCAAGTCCGAGGTATTCAAGAACCGTGTTATCGGCGCCATCGAGAGCGGGGATTTGCCCAAGGCCCACGCCTTCTGCGAGACGTCGAACGATCCCTTGGCCGAAGTTTTTGGCCGCGGCCTGCGCGTATTCGCCAAGACGCCGCACAAGACCGCCGAGGCTGTCATGTCGCAGCGGACGGTCGCCATCGGGTCGTTCAGGCGCTACCTGTGGGCGCTCGGGACGGTGGGGTCCTCCGCGCCCTTCGTCGGGCTGTTCGGCACCGT
>PMBS01000244.1 GCA_003153015.1 Myxococcales bacterium | reverse complement strand
CGGATTTGAGGTGTCCACCGAGGCCCGAGGGTTCCTCTGTACCTCCGACTCCCCACGACGAAATTGCACGAACGGCAGACATGAAAACTGTTTGGGGAAACAAACCACCAGATTCCCGAATCGCGGCTTGGAGTTTGGTAGTCGCTGTTCTTATTGCGGCGATATACTTCGGCCAGCTTAGGGCAATGCTGGACTCCAACCACATGAACCTGACCGCGCTTCAATCCATTCAAAGGGCGTTTCTGTTCATTGAAACGCCCGAGATTGTTCGCAGCCTGGGCTCTCAAGGAGTGGAATCCATTGTGTTTCGCTTTGTTTGGAAAAACTCCGGAACGACTCCGACACGACACATGACCACTCACGTCAGCTCTCAGTATTTCCCGGCTGGACTACCGCGGGAGTTCTCCTTCCCTGACTGGTGGTCTCTCAATGCAGAGGCACATATCAACACACCTGTAACTGCTGGCCCTCACGGGGAGGCAGGCATAGAGGCTGCCCCCATTCCCGCGAACGAGGTAGGGGCGTTGTTGTCACGTCGTACCAGACTCTACTTTTGGGGATGGGCCAAGTATCACGACATCTTTGAGGGAACGCCTGAACACATCACGAAGTTCTGCATGGAACTTGTGGGGTTCCATGGCGACCCCCTCAGTCCATCCCAGTCCGGCGCTGCGATTATGAACAACTGTCCAGTCCATAATTGCTACGACGACGAATGCGAAAAACAATAAGGTGGCCGTCATATCCCTCGCGCGGGGGGCTTTTCCGCAGGGCTCCCCGCCGTCGCCGCCATGCCCGGCGCCCAGCGGCTCACCCCAACCTCCGCACAAACTCCGCCCGCACGCGCGCCATGCGCTTGCTCAGCTCCTCGGAAAGCTGTCCCTCACTCATCCCCAGGCTCCGCGCCAATGGCGACCGATCCTCGGCGTGCAACCGGTCGTCGTGTTGATCACGTATTAGCCGCAGGCGCAGGCCGGCTCGCTGCAGGAAGCGATAGTCGTCGAGCACTACGGGGGTGAGCTCGCCCTGGTCGGCCATACGTTGCAGGGCAGTGGGGGGATGGGTGGTGCGCAGGGCCGGGTCAGCCTCGCCATGGCGAAGCTGGCCCCAGGATGCGATGAACTCCAGATCAGTCAGCCCGCCAGGGGCAAAGCGCAGATGCAGAGACTCGTGCAAGTCACCTGCGCGCTCGCTCTCGATGCGCTGGCGCAGGTGCAACAAATCGGCGCGCAGGGAGTCTTCATTGGGCGGGGTCTGATAGGCGATGGCTTGCAGCCGATTGCCGAAATCACTGGGCGCGCCCGCGCCGGGCAACACGAAGGCCGGCCGCGCGCGCAGCAGTGCCATGCGCTCCCAGGGTGCGGCGGATTCGTGGTGGTAGTCCTGGAACGCCTGATAGGTCGTGACGAGCAGCCCCTGCGATCCCGAAGGCCGCAGTCGCGTGTCGACGTTGTACAGCCGCCCCTCCTCCAGCAAGGCGCCGAGCGCACTGATCAGCCGCTTGGCCAACCGGCCAAACCAGTCCTGGTACTCAATCCCCGCTACAGTCACGCCCCCGTGCTGGTAGAGGAAAACCAGCTCCAGGTCCGATCCGTAGCGCATCTCGCGCGCACCGCAACTGCCCAGCACCAGAATAGTCAGCTCGGCGTCTGGTTTTCCCGTGCGCGTCTCCAACTCGGCTGCCACGCGACTGACGGCCTGGGACAAACATGCCTCGGCCAGCAGGCCCAGTTGCGCCGACACTTCCTCATGCGGCAGATTGCCGGCCACGTCGTGAAATCCGATGCGCAGGATTTCTTCGGCTTGAAAGCGGCGCATCTCGCGCAGGGTCTCTTCGTAGTCGCAACCAGCCAGGCGCGTCGGCAGCCGGGCTTGCCACTCGACTGGATCCGGACGCGGGTCGCCTGGACCTGACAGTAGATTGGGCCAAGTGGCGGGATGGGTGAGCAGGTGGCGCGACAGCCGCTCGCTGGTGCCAAACAAGGCAGCCAGGATGGTGAGCAACTGGCGATCCTCGCGCAGCATGGTCTCCAGGCCAGTCGATGCGCGCACAGACAAATCGCGGAAGCGGTCCAAGGCCCGATCGGGATTGGGCGAGGCGATGGCTTCCTCCAGCCAGATGGGCGGCAGGCGGCCGCGCACCAGTTCCAGGCCTTCCGCGGCTGCTTCCGCATTGGAAAAGCCGGCGGACCGCAGATCAGCTAGGAGTTGCGGCCGCGGCAACGCCGGATCGAGCAGGCGCAGCACGATGGCCGACGGTCCTTGTTCCGGCTCACCCAGGGTATCGGCCACGGCACTGACCGCCTGGCGATGCTGGGCCACCAGCGCATCCAGCTCGGCGTGGCCGGCCAGACCCAGCCGTCGTGCCAGCCGGTTCCGGCCGCTCGGCTCAGCCGGCAGCTCGTGGGTTTGCGCGCCTTGCTCAAGCTGGAGGCGATGCTCGACCGCGCGCCAAAGCTGATAGGCATCGGAGAGCGTGCGGACTTCCTGCGCAGTCAGCAGACCCGCGAGTCCCAGCTTGTGCAACGCGGGCAGGGTCGTGCGCTCGCGCAGATCCGGCCGCTTACCGGCGTAGAGCAGTTGCAGCGCCTGCGCCACCAGCTCGACATCGCGAATCCCGCCTTGCCCCAGCTTCACGTTCCAGCCCGGATGCCGGGTACTGTCCACGAACTGCTGGCGCAGCGAGCGGACTTCGTCCAGGGTGCGCGGGCCCGATGAGCGCGGAAACACGAAGGGCTCGACCGTCTTGAGAAAGCGCGCGCCCACCGCCAGATTGCCCGCGGCCGGTCGCGCGCGCAGCAAGGCCTGCCGCTCCCAGGTGCGGCCGAAGGTTTCGTAGTAACTCTCGGCCGCGGCCAGCGAGTTGCATATGGCGCCGCTGCCGCCTTCGGGACGCAAACGTAGGTCCACGCGAAAAACGAAGCCGTCGCCAGTGAGCTCGTCCACTGCGCGGGTGACCATTTGTGACAGGCGCGAATAGTACTCGTGCAGACTGAGCGAACCGGCCTGTCCTTCGTCGGACGAGTAGACGTAGATGAGGTCGACGTCAGAGCAGAAGTTCAACTCGAGCCCGCCCAGCTTGCCCATGGCCACCACCGCGAAGCCGGGACTGTCGTCGGTACATACCGGGTCGCCGTAGCCCGCGCGCAATTGCGATTCGCAGAAAAGCACCGCCGCCTGCAGAGCAGCATCTGCCAGGGCGGAGAGATCGCGCGCTACCTCCAGGCTCGCCCCGGGCTGGAGCTCGCGCGCGCCCAGACGCAACATCTCGACCTGGCGATAGCGGCGCAGCCGGCGCTGCAAATCGGGCAGCTCGGTGCAATCGGCCACCGCGGCTTTGACCTCGGCCATGGTCTGCGCGTGCGGCTTGAGCCGGTCGCGGAAGGGATCGTGGAGCAGCGCAGGCAAGCGATCGATATCGGCCAGCAGCAGATCCGTGAGGAAGCTACCGCTTGCCACCAGCGCAGCCAGCAGGCCCAGGCCGGCTTCATCCTCGGGAAGCGAGGCGCCGGCCTCGATCAGTCGTTCCAGGCGCGGCCGCGCGCCCTCCGGGTCGGGGCCGGTGGCCAGCAGGCGATCGAGAACCGGCGAAACGCGCGTGGAGACGGGGATTAGAGTGGCTCCAAGCGCGCGCACACGACGGTGATGTTGTCGAGGCCTCCGTGGGCGTTGGCCGCGGCCACCAACCGTTCGCACAGCTTGTCGAGATCGGTCTCGCTCGCCGCCAGCTCGGCCAGCTCCGGGTCGGGCACCATGCCCGACAAGCCATCGGTGCACAGCAGATAGAGGTCGCCCAGGCGGGGCTGATCCACGATAACGTCCACCTCGACCGCGGGCTTCATGCCGAGGGCGCGCACGATGACATTCTTATGCGGAAAATTCGCGGCCTCGCCCGCGGACAGGCGCTTCATCTTCACGTAGTCGTTGAGCAGGGAGTGGTCCTCGGTCATCTGCTCAAGCTTGCCGGCGCGCAGGCGGTAGAGGCGGCTGTCGCCCACGTGACCGACCAGGAGTGCCCCGTCGGCAAAAAGCGCAGAGACCACGGTAGTTCCCATGCCGTGGCATTCGCTGTTGCGTTCGGCCTCTTCGTGAATCTTGAGATTGGCCAACTTGATCGCACTCACCATCCGGTTGATGTGACGACGGTGGCCTCGGTCCACCTTGTAGGGCCAGGTCAGGTCTTGATCGCTCTCAGTGGTCTGGAAGCGGCTGACAATGGTTTCCACCGCCAGCCGGCTGGCCACCTCGCCCGAGGCATGGCCGCCCATGCCATCGGCCACGATGGCTAGGCGCTCGCGGGTGGGAAGATAGAACGCGTCCTCGTTGTGATCGCGCGTGCTTCCCACGTTGGTTTCGCCCGAGAAGCGAACCCGCATGCCGTCGAGGGGAAAGGAGGTACTCATGAGGAGGTCAATGGTATCGCCTGCGCGGGCCGCATTTCAACCGATTCGCGGCCTGACGAAGGAAAGGGCAGGTCCCAGCTCTACCGACAGGTTGCCGCGCGCCCGGTACAGGTCGCCGTCGACGGTGTATAGGGTTTCAGGCTCGTCTGGCTCGATGACCAGGCGCGTGGCAACCGCGCTCCAGGCGCGGCGGGGCGAGATGCCGCGGCCCTGGCGTACCGCCCGCAAGTCCCAAGTCAAGCCGAGCGGCGACGAGTGAATGGCCAGCACACCGAAGCGGCCAGGATGGTCATCGGCGCGGTGGTAGAGCTTGAAACCCAGGCCGACCTCGCCGACGGTGGCGGCGCCCAGACCGAGGAGCGTCGTCCAGGGAAGGATCTGCCCGTCGACGAAAACCCGGCCATGGAAGCGGCGAAAGATGCGCCTCGCGTAGCGCCCGGTGAAGGCTTCGGACAGGATGGACCGCAGCAGGAGCCAGATGGCGCGTCTGGAGCCGTAGTCGCCCGCGGCGTAGTACTCCTCAAGGAAGTTGCTGATGAGCCCGGTGCCGAAAACGAAGCCGTATTCGTCCTGAACTTTTATGCACCGGCGCACCACGACAGCGGGCTGACGGACTGCCCTCTCGCCCGCGGCCAACTGCGCCAAGAGCGCCTCGGGTTGCGCCAGTATGCCTAGCGAAGAAGCCACCACGTTCATGGTTCCGCCGGGCAGCAGGGCCAGCGGCGGCAGGGGACGCTCGCCGTAGGAGCGCACCAGCGCCGTGAGGGTCCAATGCAAGGTGCCGTCGCCGCCGTGCACGGCGATGATGGAAGGCTGGGCTTGCGCCACCCGCCGCGCTTCGCAAGCCAGGGCGTCGGAATTTGCCGGAAAAAGAACGTGACCCGTCTCACCGAGAATGCTGGCGAAGTGGCGCGCGCAGTTCGGATCTCGGCGATTGGCCCGAGCTGCCGGATTGGTGAAGACCACGATGGACACGCAAACAAAACTTTACACCCAATACAGCCAGCCGTCAGAACCAGTGATACCTTGGAGGGGCAACTACCTGGGTGGCTCTTGCACGAGGAATTCTCAAGTTTGCGGTTGACACTGTGGTGATGACGGTCTCAAGCTCCCCCAACTCTGGGAAGTGGTGATGCCTTCGACGCATGAAAAGCGCCCCTCTGCGTCCGGATCCTTGACCGAGCGACCGGTTGCGCGTCTTCTGCAGCAACTGTTTCGCAAGCAGGTGACCGGCCGGCTGTGCATCAGCGACAGCACGGGCGACCAGAGCGATATCTATCTGCGCGACGGCATGCCAGTGCACGTGCAGCGTCCGGTGGACACCGACCGCCTAGATCACGTGCTGGTCGAATATGGGGTTGTGTCAGAAGCGGCGGTGGCGCGCGCCGTGCCGATGGTTGCCGGCGGGATGCGCCTGGGCGAGGCGCTGGAACAAATGGGCGTCCTTAGCAAGGAGAAGCTCGCGGAGGTGCTGAAGGAGCAGATGCGGCGCAAGCTCACGCGCCTATTTTGCGTGGCTGAGGGCTGGTTTGCCATCTACCTGGACCCGCACAGCTTCGGCCAAGGCGACGACCTGGCAGCCATGCGGGTCGATCCGCGCATCCTGTATTTCCCGGCGATCCGGGCCGCCTACGACCTGCCGCGGGTGACCCGCGAGCTGTCGCGACTTTGGGGGCAAGAGTTTCACCTGGCGTCGGTGTCGCCGCCTTTCATCACTGCCATGGGCATCCCGGCGGACGATCCGGTGGTGGCGGCTTTGCGCACGGGCTGGTTGAATCTGGAGAAGATCGATTCGGTGACTGCACGGCCCCTGGAGGTGCGGACCGTCCTGCTTTCCCTGTACTACGCGGATTTGCTTGAGCGGCAGAACCTGGGCTCCAGTCCAACCCAGGGCGATCCGGCGCCAGCCGCCAAGCTTCGCTTCACCTCATCGGACAGCATGGTTTTGACTCCTGGCGGTTCGGCCATCATCGAGACGCCGACGACGGTGCCGCCTTCACAGCCGCTAGTGGCCGCCCCGACCGTGCCGGCGCCGCCGCCCGCGGCAGCAGTGCCCCTTCCGCGCGCAACTCCGGTTCGTCCATCTTCGTCGCCTGAGGCCGCGTCGCGGGTTGTGGGCGTGCGGCCCACCGGGTCTTCGATGAAGGCCGTGCCCGCGCCGGACGCCACGTTGCGAACCGCGGTGCTGGAGCTGGCGGAAAAGCTCGACAAGCTGTCGCATTTCGAGCTGCTGGGTGTGTCCGAGTCAGCCAGCGCTGGCGAGGTCAGTTCGGCCTTCATCCGCGCAGCCCGGCGTTTCCACCCGGACCGGCTGGCCGGGGCTGGCCTGTCCGAGCTGGTGCCCCAGGCCGAACGTGTCCAGGCCCGCATGAGCGAGGCAGCCATGATCCTGGGCGATCCGGCGCGTCGGGCCGAGTACCTGGCTGCGCGGGCCAGCAAGAAGCCGACGGGCAGCACCGTCCCGACCGTGATCGACGCTGAGACGACCTTCCTCAAGGGGGAAGTCTTCCTCAAGCGGGGCGACTACGAAAAGGCCATTGAGTGCTTTGCGGCAGCCAGCAAGGCCAACCCGGGTGAGCCACAGTACCGGGCCTACTGGGCCTGGGCGCGCTTCGAGAATCCGCGCGGCCGCAGGGAAGCCGTGGTGCGCGAGGTGCAGCGGATCATTGCCGACGTGGTCGCGGCACAGCCACGGTTTGCGCGGGGCCACTACTGGCTCGGGCAGATCTGGAAGTTCCTCAATGAGCCGGACCGCGCCGAACGCGCCTTCCGCGAAGCGGTCAATCAGGACAAGGACTTCCTCGAGGCGAGCCGCGAGATGCGCCTGCTGGAAATGCGGCGAACCCGGGCGAGCGCGACACGCAAGAACCCCGAGACCCCGCGCGGCGGAATCATGAACCGGCTGTTCAAGAAGTAGGCAAGGCCGGCCGGACTTGCGCGGCGGATGGGATAAGATCAAACGACCTACGTGCGCGTCTACTCGCAGCAGTAGTACAGGGCGCTAGTAGACCAATATCATCTTCATACAAGCTGCGCTGCACTCGCCGCCAGGTTGGCCATTGTCCGCGCCCAGATCGCATTCCTCGTCGGGCTTTTGGACCACGCCATCGCCACAATGCGGACCCAATTGGCAGCTGGTCAAGCATCCCCCGTAGAGGGCATTGCTGGGTGGCGAGTTCGCCGTACCATAGTCGCAAACTTCCCCGCAGTCCTTCTCCACGACTCCGTCCCCACAGTAGGGCCCCTTCTGACAGTCGGGGGTGCAACCGCCGCAGGTGCCGTCGTTCTTGCCGTCGTCACAGGTTTCGCCGCGATCTGCCTGAAGAACGCCATCGCCGCAGAACCCAGGGCGCTGACAAGTGGTGGTGCACGCGGTGCCAGGCTCGTCACTGTTGGCCGCCCCGAGGTCGCACTCCTCGCCCTGATCCGTCTGCACGATCGTGTCGCCGCAGCGCGGTCCCAACAGGCAGTTCCGACCACAGAAACCATACCCGCCAGCGTTCGACCCGTCGTCGCACTGCTCGCCGCAGGCACCATCGGTGTTGCCGTCGCCACAGTAGGGATTGAGCTGGCAAGTCGAACTGCAGCCGCCGCATTGCTTGTCCTGGTTGCTCTTGCCGTTGTCGCATTCCTCACCCGCCTGGACGATACTATCGCCACAACTTGGGGGGAGCTTGCAGCCGGGGCCGCAACCGCTCACGTTGTAGCCAACCGTGGTGTTGCGTCCGTCGTCACATTCTTCGGAGCCATTGACCACGCCATCGCCGCAGAATGGTCCCCATTTGCAGTGAGTCGTGCAGCCGCCGTAGAGAGTGTCACTGTTGTCGGCACCGTTGTCGCATTCCTCGGCCGAAGTCACGACGCCGTTGCCACAAGTGGGCGTACAGGTACCCCTGCCGGCGATGAAATTCGCGAGCGTCAGCATGTAGTTCGAGCCGCAACACCAGCGCTCGGCCTGGAATACCACCACTTCGTACACGCTGCCAAGCGTGAGCTTGAAGTCGACGGTGGTGTACGACCAAGGCGGTTCCCCATCACCGACTTGACCGGTTCCATTGGCGGCGTCAAGCACGACGCTTGCCGCGGCTCGAGGGTGGACACCGCCGATATCGATCGCGAGGGTTCCGTTGATGAAGACCCAAACGTCGTCATCGCCAGTGAACTTGAGGCTTTCGCCACCCTGGTATTGGAACCAATAGCGCAGTTCACTGGTAAATCCGAAGTTGTGATTCATCCACTCGTCACCAAAGCCGACGCTGTCGTAGGCGGTGCAGGTGCGGTTGAAATCGGTGTAGGTGTAGGCTTTGCCCGTGTTGGGGTCGATCTTCGGCGTGGTATCGAGGGGAAAGAACCCGCAACGGTCGTACCAAGGCTGGTCCGTGTCGCTGTTCATCGCAAAGGTGGTATTGGCGGTTGCGTTCTGCAACAGGGTCAACGTGTAGTAGAATGTTTGATTGACTCCGGTTACGTCGCGGTACCACTGGTCGAACGCGGTCTTGCCCGTCGTCTCAGCGATCGGTGCGGCGTCGGTTCCTGCGTAGGCGGGCTTGCGGTTCGCATCGAGTAGCGGTTGAACGATGCCCTTCTGTAGGTTGCAACAATAGTGACCGAAGTCCGGATGCCCAGTGCTGGTGCTGGGGGACCAGCCCTGAAAATCCCTAACCACCAGCGGAATGGTGAGGCTGGGCGGCGGGGCGTCGTAGGCAGAAACGCAGGTGAAACCATCTTCCTGCTTGCAATCATGGGAGCAGCCGTCACCGTCGAGAGTATTGCCGTCGTCGCATTCTTCGGTGCCGCCACGCAGCAGGATGCCATCCCCACACAACGATTTGCACGCACCCACCGCACTGGTCGGTTTCCCCTGAGTGTCAAAGGTGCCGCAACGTGGGTCAGCCTGGCAGGTTGGCGAACAGCCGTCAAAGGGTAGGGTATTGCCGTCATCACAGCCTTCACCCGCCTCCAGCTTGCCGTTGCCGCAGACGGCATGGGTGCAGGTGGAGGGGGTGCCTGAACAGCCCCACCCCGGTTCCTCCTTACAGGTGGGCGAACAGCCATCGCCGCTGGCCGTGTTGCCGTCGTCACACTGTTCGCTGGCGACAATCCGAGAATCGCCGCACAACGGTACACAGGGTTTGCCAGACGCCCGGCACTGCCAGCCCGGTTCCACGCCACAAGTCGAACTGCAACCATCCCCGCTTGTGGTATTGCCGTCGTCGCAGGTTTCGTCCTTCTCCAGCACTCCATTGCCGCAGCGAGCGTTGTCCTTGCAGACTCCTCCTGTTGCAGGACAGCTACAGGAACTCGCGGTGAGCTTGCAGCCTTCGCAGCACGATGTTCCCGACGGGGTGCCGCCCTCGTCGCACTGCTCGCCCCCGGTGACAAGACCATCGCCGCACACGGGTACCTGATTGCAGGTGTGCCCCTTGCACGTCCACCCCGGTTGAAGCACGCACCTGGCGTCGCAACCCACACCGGTACCATTGGCAGTTCCCAGATCGCATTGCTCACCCGCCTGCAATCTTCCGTCCCCGCAGGTCACGAGCCGTTGACAGGGCTGCCCGGGTGTGGGGCAGTACCAACCGGGCTCGACACTGCAGTTGCTAGAACAGCCGTCGTCATTGTCGGTATTACCGTCGTCACAGGCTTCGCCCGGCTCACGGTTCCCGTTGCCGCAGCTGACAGTCGAAACGCAAGGCTGGCCCGGTGTCGGGCACACGAAATTGGGCTCCAGCTTGCAAATCCCGGAACAGCCGTCACCACCGACTCGGTTGCCGTCATCGCAAGTTTCGCCCCGATCCTCCTGCACCAGTCCGTCACCACAGTAGGGTCCGGCGTCCACGACCGCATAGCACTTGCCACCGTCTGCAGTACAGGTCTTCCCATTGGATACCGCCGCGTCGCGCGGCTGGATTCGGCCAGCATCGGGGGCGATTATGGGCCCCACCGTCGAAACACCGGCATTGTTGCCACCAGTGCTCGTAACCGTGCCACCGCTGGCGTTCGTGACACTGACATCTGCCTGCGAGCAGGCCGACAAACCGCCAATGCATACGGCCATCAGGAGCCACGGAAATAGTCTGCGCGAGCACTGGTACTCACCGAATAGAAACCTCGAAGCCTCGCGCCTGGCACTTACTACCGTTCGCAAGCAAGGGCTCGGATGCATGAAAACTCCTGTTGGCGACAGCCTACATCGCCGCCCGAAACAGAGCTATCGAGATGACGGTGATCGGGGTGTGTGTGGATGTGCGCCCGCAATGCAGCAAGTCCACGAATCCGGACGCAATCGAGCATAGTCAATTCCGATCGGTGTCGAGCGGGTTGTCGGGGCCGTCTTCCATCGGCGCCGACTTTGTCGCGGTCAAGGTTTGACAGACGTCCGTGGGAAGGCTTGGCTCCGGAGGTAGGTGACAGATGGTCGTAGCCGGAGACAGGCAGGGTGGGGTTGTGGTCGCTGAATTTGATCTGGTGGCGTAGATTCGGGCCATCCGAAACCGCCCCTGATGAGGCTTGCACGCAACC
>PMBS01000098.1 GCA_003153015.1 Myxococcales bacterium | reverse complement strand
GATTTTTCGCGGGGATCTCTTAGCCCCAACCCTCTCCCCGCTTCGCGGGGCGAGGGGGCGGAATGCTCGGGCTTCCGCTAGTCGGGCGCCTAGCGCCTATGAGGGGCCATCCCCTGCAATGGCCGGTGGCAGCTTCAGTTGCGACGAACGGAGATGAGGTCCTCGTCCTCGATCGGGCGCACGTCAGCAAGCGTGAGTTCAACCAGCGCCTGCGTGCGACCCGAGGCTCTCACAAACTCGACCTCAAGTCCTTCCGGTTCATACACCTGAACCACTGCGCCCAGATCGCCACGACGAAGGCCGTGTTCGGGCAGGTCGCGCTGCAGAACAACTGTTTCGAGAGGGCTGGCCTTCATGTTCCGTCATCCGGAAACGCGGTGATCAATCGAGGGAAATCTTCTCCGTGCCTGACCATCCAGACCGTCAGCACAATCGCTGACCGTCCGGCCGGTCCTATTAGGGTAGCACGGATCTCATACTTGTTCCCGTGCCGCGTGAAGCGCTGCCGCGTGAAGCGCCCTGGCGTGGCCGCATCGACCAGCGCGGCGTTCAGAAGGTCCTTGTGCAGGCGCCCCCAGTCCTCGGCGCGATATCCGAGGCCCATGAAGAAAGCTGCCTTCAACCGCCCGATGGGATGGGTCGACGACAGGAGATAGTCCCGAACCTTCTCGATTTCGACTACGGCGCCCTCTGGGTTCGGAAGCTTCACGGGGTTCTCGTCAAGAGCTGTCGGCCCAACGTGCGAATCATAGCAGCAGGCGCAAATCCGTCCGCCCACAACCGCTCCAGGAACTCCTTCCACGGCAGCACCGGGATCTCGTCGATCTTTCGATGGGCTCCTGGCAGACCAGCACCAGATGCTTCATCACGCCCTCTTCGGCAAGCGCGGTGAGTCCCCTTGGATCTCGGGACGAGACGCTCCGGGTAGCCTTCACCTCGAGTGCGGTGTGATCCCCGAGGATGAAGTCGACCTCGAACTGTGCTGCGCCAGTAGTGCAAATCGCATCCGGGCTGGCGCGTGTCGATGTAAGAGCTGCTTCCATCCAAATTGCTGGCACCCGTCGCCTTGGCGTTTGGATGTATACTGATGCGCCAATGAGCGGGATCATCGAACCGCAGGTCCAAGACCCCCTCCTGGGAGAAATAGTTCAGCGTTTGGTCAACGCGTGCCGGCCGGAACGCATCTACCTGTTCGGCTCCCGCGCACGGGGCGAGGTGACGGCCGACAGCGACTACGACATCATGGTCGTTGTAGCCCAGTCTGACGAGCCCGCGTATCGGCGTGCTCAGCGCGCGCACAGCCTGCTTTGGGATCTAGGCGCGGCGGCTGACATTCTGGTCTGGACGCGTGACGCCTTCGACAGCCGCGTCCACTTGCGCGCCTCGCTTCCCGCCACGATCGCAAGGGAGGGGAAACTGCTCTATGCCGCATGATCCTGCCCGGGTGGCTGAGACGAAGTCATGGTTCGCGAAAGCGGCCAGCGATTTGCGCGCGGCCAGTCACGAGCTGACGGCGATTCCACCCCTGACCGACGACATCGTTTTCCACGCCCAGCAGGCAGCCGAAAAGGCAATGAAGGGTTACTTGAGCTGGCACGACCAGCCCTTTCGCAAGACCCACGACCTGGCGGAGATTGGACGCCAGTGCGCAGCGATTGACGAATCCCTGGAACCGCTTCTCAAGCGCACCGAGAGCCTCACCGTATACGCGTGGGCATTTCGGTACCCAGGGGATGCAGAGGTTCCATCAGTCGAGGAATCACGGTCTGCCCTTGCCGTCGCCCAAGAGGTCGTCGAGGCGATCCTCGCGCGCCTCCCCGCGGACATAGGTGCCTAACCGGAGCGTAGCGGCCGGCGATCGTGACCGCGGATGCGGGCGACACGCAATCGAGGCCAGCGTCACGTCCAGCGCGATCCTCGACGAGATGGTGGACGTGCTGACCCGGGAGAAGAGCGGCCAAAGAAGACGTGACTGCCGCCGGAGCCTACGCCCGCCTCAAGCAACGGCGCCCCGGTGGGCGCGAAGTCCTTGGTGTTGCGCGTAACCACAGTCAGCCCGTGGTGAATCGCGGTAGCGGCGTCGCCACGGGCTATTCCGGCCCGTGGGCGTGGCCAAGATCCTGGAGCTGTTCGAAAGCAACGCGATGGATCTGGCGTACCCGATTTGGGCGCTTCTGTCGCTCGAAGTGTGGTGTCAGGAGACGATGGACCAGCCCGGATAGCCGCCTGGCGCTCCTGGCCGATCATTCTTACCTTGAAATCTCGATGGACGGCGACGAGGTTTCAAGGTAGCCTGTTCAGGTGATTAGCCGCATGCGACATGTCCAGGAGGTCGCCGGCCTGCTTCGGCGCCAGCCGGTGGTCGCTATCTTGGGACCACGGCAGGTGGGGAAAACCACGCTAGCCCGTCAGGTGTTTGCCGGACACCGGGGCGCGAAGCTTTGGTTTGATCTGGAAGACCCGCGCACCGTCGCGCGACTTGCCGACCCGATGCTGGTGATGGAGCCGCTGAGGGGCCTGGTGGTGCTGGACGAGATCCAGCACAGCCCCGACCTGTTTCTCTGTCTGCGGGTGCTTGCCGACCGGCCGGAAACGCCATGTCGGTTCCTCGTACTGGGCAGCGCCTCCCCGTCCCTCCTCAGGCAAAGCGCCGAATCGCTCGCCGGCCGCATCGGATACTACGAGCTTCCGGGCTTTTCCGTGGAAGAGGTCGGTCCTGCGGCCCTGGCCCGCCTATGGCTGCGAGGAGGGTTTCCCCGGTCGTTTCTCGCCGACGACGAAGCGGCCAGCCTGGAATGGCGTCGCGATTTCGTGCGCACTCTACTGGAACGCGATCTTCCGCAGCTCGGCATCGGGGTGCCGGCCCCCACGATGCGACGGTTCTGGACCATGCTGGCCCACTACCACGGCCAGACCTGGAACGGCTCCGAGTTGGGCCGCGCTTTTGGTGTGGGCGACACGACAGTGCGCCGGTATCTGGAGCATTTGGCGAGTGCGTATATGGTGCGGGTGCTGCCGCCTTGGCACGAGAACTTGGGCAAGCGCCAGGTGAAGGCGCCGAAGGTCTATCTCGGCGACGCAGGCATTCTGCACTATCTGCTCGACATTCGTGATCGGGAGCAGTTGGACAATCATCCGAAGGTGGGCGCGTCGTGGGAGGGCTTCGCGCTGCACGAGACCGTGCAGCGCCTGGGCGCCCAGCCTGATGAATGCTATTTCTGGGCGACTCACGCCGGGGCTGAACTTGACCTGCTTGTCGTGCGTGGCAAGCAACGCCTGGGCTTTGAGTTCAAGCGCACCGACGCGCCGACCTTCACGCCATCCATGCATCACGCCCTGCACGACCTGAACCTGGATCGGTTGTGGGTGGTGCACGCGGGTCGAAACGAATTTCCCCTCGGCCCGCGGGTCGAGGCGATCAGCCTCGATGATCTCATCCGCAAGAAGACGTTGGGTTGAGCGGGATCGGCAGCCTCAGTTGCGACGAACGGACATGGAGGCACTTTCAGCGCTTGCCATCGATTCAGCATTTGCTGAAACGATCATCTGTAGTGAAAGGAGCTTGACACATGATTTTCACTAAATATAAGAGCGGCGCTAACGTCAGCCTCCTGGTCCCTTACGACGAGGGGGCCGCGCTGGCCATCGACAACGCC
>PMBS01000106.1 GCA_003153015.1 Myxococcales bacterium | reverse complement strand
AACTCAGCCGTGAAGACCAACGGATCGCTCTCACCCTTGCCCTGGCGCACCCGGAAGCGCTGCCAGTCGGTCTCGCAGATGGGCTTGCCGTCCGGGCTGGTGCGCGAGAAATAGTCCCAGTCCACGGCCCAGAAGTCGACGAAGCTCTGCCAAGAATTGGTCTTGGCTAGCCACTTCTGCAACACCTTTTGCCGTTCTTCCCACTTGGCCGCTTCGGCCTCGGCCTTCTTGCGCGCTCCCGCTGACATCTTGTCCGACGGGGCCTTGAACACCGGCCGCTGGCTGGCNNGCGTAGAACGCCGGCACGGCCATGGACTCGATGGGCGCGTCCGGGGGCCGGTTGAGCAGCTCCATGCGCCGCCGGACTTCGTCGATGGCCTGGGACGGGATCACGCGCACGGTGACCGCGACGGCGGTGCGCTCACTGATGTCAGATTTCTCGCTGCCTGACAGCGTGTCGAAGTCAGCGGAAAGGATGGTCACCGCCTTGCAGGTCGTGCGCTGGGCCTCGCGGGCAATGCTCCACACCTGGCCCGAGGACACAGGGCCATCGAGCGGCCCCACGTGAATCCAGGAATTTCCCTTCTTGCCGTGCAGGAGGGGAGAGTGCGCCACCGGCTCGCCGCCGAAGACCTTGATCATCTCGTCTCGATAGATCGATCGCTTGGTCTGGAAGTCCTGCCATTCCTCGGCCCGCTGGTACACGCCCATGTTTTCCACGGTGAAGGGGCGCACGTTGAACGTGCCAGGGCTCTTCTGTGGCTTCTCCTTGCGGTCGATGTTCTTGCACTTCTCGCACTCGACGTAGTCGTACTGGGCCTTTTCCGGTGGGCACGGCTGGCCGTGGAGCTGGATGAGCCGTTTGCGCGCCAGGTGGATGGCGTACTTGGCGTTGTCGATCCCGATCCAGCGGCGTCCCAAACGTTCGGCGGCTTCGGCCGTAGTGCCGGAGCCGAGGAAGCAGTCGAGGACGAGGCCGCTGGGAGGGCAGGAGGCTGAGATGATACGTTCGAGAAGCGCGACAGGTTTCTGGGTGGGGTAGCCGAGGCGTTCGCCCGAAGTCGGCGCAAGGTAGATGTCAGTCCACACGTCCTGAACGGAAGGCCTTTCGACTTCGTTCAAGTAGACCTTTAGTCCATCCATACGAGGGCGACCATCTCGTTGGAGGAGGATGCGTCCCTGCTTGAACTGTTCCTCCAGCTCGGATGGCGGACGTGCCCAATGCCTACCGCTGGCGTTCGGATCTACGCCACGCCAGGGTTCGCCCGTTTCTCCCCTGCGAATTCCGGGCGCGGTGAGGTTCTCGGCCTTGTAAGGCCCCCGTTCGTCAACATGCTTGAACCTGGATAGTTGCTCGCTTGAATACTGGCCCGAAACGGCCTTGAAATAGTACCCCTGGCGGTTCGAGGCGTAGAACACGAGCCGGTCGTTGATGCGCCCAAATTGCTTCGGGTCGTTGTGTGCCGTGGTCCTCTGCCACACGACCTCGTTGCAGAAATTCTCGTAGCCAAAGATTTCGTCCATCAGCACCTTCACGTAGTGGACCGCGTGCCAGTCGAGGTGGACGTAGATGTTGCCGGTCGGGGCGAGCAGCTCCTTGAGCAGCTCCAGCCGCCGGCGCAACATGGTCAGGAAACTGTCCAGGCCCTGGCGCCAGGTGTCCTTGTAGGCCAGCACCTCGACCAACGAGGGCTCCTTCTTTACCTGCACTTCCTCGTCGCCACTCAGGTCTATGTCGATGGTGTTGTCGGCGCGGAAGTCGTTGTTCACCATGAACGGCGGGTCGATGTACACGAGATCGACCTTGCCCCGGTAGCGCCAGTCGCGGGTGGTCGGATCTTTCTCGTCGAGCAGTGTCTGCAAGGCCACCAGGTTGTCGTTGGTCCAGATGAGCCGGTTGGGCGGCAGCGTGGTCACGTCCCGCGCCTCGACCGTGCGGGTGTCGATCCCGGCCAGCTCGCCCCCGCGATCGACAGCCCGCCCCGGACGCACGATCTCCACCACCTGCGTGGGGACAGGCAACGCCATCTCCTTCCGCCACATGCCCTGCCAGGCCAGCCGTGGCTTTCTCGGCGTCACGTCCAGCGTTATCTCCAGCCCCGCCCCTTCGGTGGCCGGCGCG
Organism: Myxococcales bacterium; assembly: GCA_003153015.1. Classification (GTDB taxonomy): domain Bacteria; phylum Myxococcota_A; class Polyangia; order Fen-1088; family Fen-1088; genus Fen-1137. The sequence goes on along the minus strand of PMBS01000106.1, from coordinate 31,377 downwards.
GACGCATCCATCATGGTCGGCGGCGGCAAGGCAGGCGCACGTGCCGCCCGTGTGACCGGCGGCGGCGTGGGCTCCAGCACCGGAAAGCCCTGCCACGGGAGCGACACCTGCACGGGCTTTGGCGGTGCGGGAGGCTCGGGCTTGGCAGCCTCCTCACCGCGCACCTTCTTCACCTTGGGCTCGGGCTGCTCTGCCTCGCCCTCGTCGTCTTCGTTGTCCGGGCCGCGCTCCGCCGCCAGAATCCGGTCCACCAGCACCTGCTTTTCCCGTCCCTCGGCCGAGATCCCAACCGCAAAGCAGATCGACTTCCAACAACTCAACTCGGGTGAGCGCCCCGAGGGCCTTTCTCTTGAACGTCATGGTTTTCTCCGGCGGCCCGCATGGGCGGACGCCGCGACATGATACTCCCCGGTCTGACACGGACGAAGGGTTGCGAGACGGGGACCCGACTGCCCAAGAACCTACGAACGGAGAATCTATGGCCCTTGACACGCGGGGCACTCGCGTCATATGGAATTCTTACAATGGTCCGTTTGGACGAACGCTACAGCGTCGGGGGGTTGATCGCTGCCGGTATTACGCTCGTGCTGGCGATCCCGGGACTGATCCGTGCGGAAGCCTTCTTCGTTGCCCAGAGCGTGGGGATGCTAATTCTTGCAGGCGCGCTTGTTTGGCGGGCGTTGCGGTCGCCACTTGGATGGGGACGTGGCCTGGCTGCCTGGGTCGGTGGAGTCGCTGGCGCACACGTCATCGCTGCCCTTCTCTCTGGCTCTGACCCGCTTTTCTCTCGCTCTGACCCATCGGAAGGACTTCCCGTGGTCCCCGCGGTACTCGGCCTCTTTGTCGCGTTCCTGCTTTTGTGGTTTGGGTTGAGGCGATCCGCAGGCGCAGAGCCGTCAACTCTATCCACTCCTTCCTCAGGGGCGCCCGTCGGGACAGACGTCGCCAGCTGCCACCGCGCAGAACTTGAATTCCAGTGTATTCAGGAAGTGACGCAGGATTCTGTCGATGCCTATAGGACGAGGATGACCACCAAGTACCGCCAATTCAGCGCCCCTGTGACCATTGGCCAACAAAGGTCCGAAACGGTAACGTGTCCTTTCTGTCACGCTACCATTGCCTTGACTCACTATCCCAGCCTCTCCGTCCGCGAGGCAGTAAGGAAGGAAGGGACTACACTGATCGTTGGTTTGGTCGCGGCCGCCTCTCTGATTGTTCTCATGGCGTTGGCCCCCAACGGTGGCGTTGGGCACGCGAAGCTTCTGGCCTTCGTAGTCGCTGCTGTGGCGCTTGCCCTGAGCATTCGCAAGTTCGCGGTCGACACACAGGATGCAATTCGCATTGGCGACGAGAATGTGGTCTGGACGCAGGGGGAAGGTGCGGTGTTGGGCCCGGCAGTAAACATGCTTCAAAAGAAGCATCGGGTCTCTTCTGGATTCGACATCCATGTAGGCATCTCGGAGTACGAAGCGAGACGGCGAATGCGCTACTACCAGCAGCCCGGAGTGCAGGGTCCATAGATTCTTCGTTCATAGGTTCTTCGTTTTTCGCGAAGATGTTGCCTCGGTATGGAGGCCGTGCACATTTCGCCTTGCCGTCTTGATAGCCCGTGACCGTCCGCCCCGCCAGGTCGTCCATCGCGGCCGGCGCGGACGCCAACCCCAGAGGAAGAACCTTCCGGAAATGGCCGAGATTCCAAAGGATCTCCCGTTGAGGTAGGATGATGCGATGGCCCTAGGTACCAGCGCCCTCTGCATCGGATACAGAGAAACTACGATGAACGCATCTACGGTCCGCATGTGCTCAATGGAGAAAAGGAGGCTCCAGCAGGTGAAGACAGCAGCACCATGGCTTTTCACTCTCGGTGCATTGCTTGACACCTGCCCGTGCTATGCCTACGGCTTGCGCCCGCGTACAGCTGAAGAATTTTTCCCGTTGTACTTCAAATTCTTTGCGGTCATGGGCGGGATAGTGCTTCTTGGTATTGTCTTGGCAAGAATGGCTAAAGGCGGCGACCAGTTACTTAGGAGCCTAATTGGCAATCCCGTAAGGCGGAAGCTCAGAATCGGCGTCCATCTGCAGACCCTGACGCCTGATATGGCACACCTGCTGGGCATGGATGCCAATGCCAAGGGCGCCGAAGTCTTCGATGTCGAGCCTGATAGCCTCGCTGCCATAGCAGGTTTGCGCATCGATGACGTGATCGTGGAACTCGATCACATATCCGTCGCCAGCGCTGCGCAAGCCGTGTCGCTCCTGCATGCCGGCAAGCATGAAGAGCATCTGTTGCGCGTGTGGGGCGGCGGGCTGCGCAGCTTCCGCTTCATCACCATCCCAGCGCCGCAGGGGCCAGAAATTCGTTGCCGTGATTAGCCTTGTTCATCCCCGCTGTGTGCGAAGACATTATGAACTTCTTGTTCGCAACAGCGACGCTACCCCTCACCGACGTTGGTGGACCAAACCGCTGACCAAAATCATCAGTGCCGCCGTCACCGCCCTGATCGCACACTGGCCATGGTCCAAGTAGTCGCCGGCCGGTCCTGTGCACGGTCGCCGCCGACCCCGGAAAACCGCCGCCAGGCCCGAGGGCAGGGCCGGGCTCCTCGTTCGGGACCAGGGCGTGGGGTAGGGGACGCCGAGGCCGCCGGCCGCAGAAGCTGGCCGATTGGATCGGCGCCATCCGCGACCTAGCCGCCAAGGCCCCGGCCGCCTGGTTGGTGGAGCTGGTCGCCGGCGCGTTCAAGGGGGCGAACAAGGGCGACGTCGAGGAGGTCCTCGACAGCCTCGCGGCGCTCGGGATACTTGCCGGCTACGAGTCCAGAGGCATTCTGTTTCCTTTGACGACCCAGGCCCAGAACACTCCTATCAAAGCTAGCGGTAGCAACGGATAGATCACTAAGTAGTTGATGAACAGGCCGACACCTTGAACGCCGACCGACTGAAGGTATGACATCTCCACGAGGGGACAAGCAACCACCGCGACAACGCCTAAAACGGCGCAGAAGTATCCCAGACTTCCCTTGCGTTTCTCCCAGCTTCCAGAACCATGTATGTGGTCGTAGACGTCACTAATTGAGGCGGACTTTGCCCTCCCGCCAGGACTTCCCCCTCTCGTCACATACCTCCACTCATGGGACCGGTCAGTCTCGTAGCCCTTAGAGTAAGCGCTTTTTGACACTACCCAGAGCACAAGATTAACTGCAACTGTCAAACCTAGCGCTCTACCAGCGAACCCCAAAAGAATTCCCCATTGTATGGACCAGGCGGCATTTCCCACAGCGCACAATAGGGCAGCGCCGAACACAATTGCGAGGAGTCGCAACCAATTTCGCCGCGCAACAGTTCTCCGTTCACTTTCCCTCTCGGCTTCCCTTTTCCTTTCTTCCGCGAGGAAGAACTTTCTCGCCTGGTAAAGGAACTCTCCGTACGTCGACAGGGAGCCACCTTTGGCCCCAAGTTCGAGACTGAATCGCTCGACGGCGTCAACTGAGGTCAGGGGGTAGCCGTGGCTTTTAGCGAGATTGGCTATTTCCGTCAGATCTGGCTGACGAGTAGCCAGAAAGAACTCCTCAACTACCTCGTCCCCCAGTTTGGCCTGCTGACCTGGAAAAGGTGGCAAGAGATCTAGACAAAACTCGTCAAATCCAGACATCCAATTGCTCATCAGATTTTCTCGCCGTGTGCAGGTTCCAAACTACCAGTGCTCTTGAGCTTCCGGGAATGACCCAACTCCGCGCGTTGTCGAGCTTTTCTTCCGCTTGTGCCGACTTCCATTCTTGGCGCGGACCATCGCACAGGAACTACGAAATGACAATCGCATGGCCAGCCTGGCGCTAGCGGCCCTGGGCTAGAACCTATCGGCATGGAGCTGGTGGAGGGCGACGCCTGGGACATCGAGCCCACCCGCTGGCCGACGTCGCCAAACTAGGCCCCGACCATAAGGCTAGTGCTGGAACCGTGGTCGAATGACCAAATGAAGTTTCCTCGAATCGGTAGCAAGCCTGAAGCGCGATGCTTTTTTGATAAGAGTCCGAGGGCACCGGCCGCCTCGAAACGCGCGGCTGGGGAGTCGGACGAGGCCGAGGCGAGAAGCCGGCATCGGTCCGCCCCTAATCTTCTCTGTATGAGCAAAGTAGCCAAACTTGAAGATGCAGTGGAACCCTCGATCCTTCGGCGTCCCGCCCGGGCAGGGGCGGTTTTTGAGAAGAGCTGCCGGAGCCCGGATGCTCGGCGCATGAACACCAAGAGAAGGCGTCGCAACATCGCGAGACGGCCCCAGCAGAAACCTGGTCAGAACACCACCCCTCGGTCACGCTGGTGGCTCGCGCCCCTGACCACGATCGCCGTCGCCGTCGTCAAAGCCTTGATCGAGCACTGGCCATGGTCCAAGTAGTCGCCGGCCGGTTCTGGGCGTGGTCGCCGCTGGCCTCGAAAACCATGGCCAGGCTCACGGACGGGGCCGTGGCGAGGCGTTCGCAGCGCGAGCCGAGGGTAGGGGCTCACCGGACGCCGGCCCACCTGGCGCGAGCTGGGCGGTCCTCCGTTCAGGGTGAACTCGTCGTTGCTAATGTGCCCAGCAGCATGGAGCGCAGCGTGCGCAGCATCCCCGGGTTCCGATCGCGGAGCTTCACCGATTTCCGCCGAGGTGGCCGCCGAGGCGTCTTCATCGGGCAAGCGTGCCTGAAATCTCGCGCCCAGCCAATTATCCACGCGAGGAGAAGCCGACCATGGCGCGAGAGCGCCGGCCCGGCTGGCGCGAGCCCCACTGCGACAATTTCTCTTAACGCCGCCCTTCGAGCTGCGCCAGCACTTGGCCTACGACGGGAAACTGCTGAACGCCGTCGGGAGAATCTTCGTGGACTCGGTGCTTGGCTTCTACCGCCGCCGCATCCGTGCCGAGGGTGTCACCGACGGGCGCAGCGGGTCGGTCACCGTCGTGCAGCGGTGCAACTCGGACTTGAAGCTAAACCCGCACTGGCGCGGTTTGTTCGCGGACGGAGTGTACGTGAAGCAGACCGACGGCCGCCCCGTCTTCCACCCCCTATCACGCCTTTGCACCGAGGAAGTCGGCGATCTGATGCAAGTCGTGCGGGCTCGCATCCTGTCCCATCTCGCCCGGCGCGGAGTCATCGAGGCCGGCGAAGACCTGACCTGGCCCCGCTCGTGCTCCCCCGTACTGGCAGGCCCGCGAGCTGCGTTTCAGGTCCTCAGGCGCAGACCGAACTGCTCGACGCATAAGCCGCCCAAGCCGTCCCAAGGTCAGGAGGAATCTTGGTTATTTTTAAGTATGACAAAAACAAGACCTCAAGACGGAAGACGAGGACCAATCGTTGAATGGTTGCACGGGCCAACAGGGCAACCGCTCGGCAAGATGGTGGAGGATCCGGCGACCGGGAAGATCACTGGGTTCGATGTGCACGGGAGGCCGAAGGGGACCTACAACCCGAGGACGAACACGACGCACGGTGCTGGCGGCCGACCAGCAGGGACCGGGAACCTCCTGTCCGCGCTGGTGATGAACTGCCTATGTCCCTCGGGTGTCGGCGGGACCGGGCGGTCGGTTGTGGTCAAGAAGTAGGCCGGTCCGAACAACGGGGCAGCGATGATGGCAAAGGGACCCAAGGTTCCAAAGGTCGAAGACTGGGTAGTTCTGCGCCAGCATCCAATCAGATGGATAAAGCTGCCTGTCTATGTGCGTCTCGGCCTGCGGAAGAAGGTGGGTGAAGTCCTCGCCATCAGGGCTTCAATAGCGGCGAACGCCAAAGTCCCAATCATGCCGCCTGTGGAAATCACGGATGTCGCTTGGCAATCCGCGGATCAAGAACGCTGCTTCCACGGTGCAGCAGGCATCATACGGGTGGGCAGGAAGAGGGAGACGCAGTTTGGTGTCAGGCTCCCTGGAGCTTCCGTGCTTTGGGCTGATAGGACTACGCTCAGGGGCATCTTGCTTCACGAGTTCAGCCATTGCTTCTGGAACATAAGGCAGGAACTTGCAGTGTCCGATGTCGAGGAGGACGATGATCAACGGGCTCGCCTCGGCTGCGAGAGCCGAGAGCCTTGGGACGACGATTCGGAAAGAGATCGCAGTACGCTTGAAGATCCCCGGGATTGGTTTGGACCGGAGGATTGCGCCGCGTTTCTATACGGGGAATCCGGCGACCTTGCGGGATGCACCGAGTTGGTCGCGTCGCAATGGATAGCCAAGGGACTCCCATGGGAAACGCCGCCGGAGCCGGTCGAATACAACGGCGTAGTGGTTCCCGAAGTGACAATAGCCCACATTGAAAGACTGGACCGTGCTACCGCGGCGGCGTCATGTGCGAGCGCGCCCTGAACGTGGCTCTCGTTTCGCATGCTGGCCGATTGACACTACTCGGTTCGTGGATATAATCCAAGTGGGTTCAACGATGGGCAGACCACGCAACGAAACGACGACGCCTCTCTCCGAGTGGCTGGACCGAAACCAGGACAAGGTATCGAGGGATGCCTTTGCCGAGAAACTCGGAATCGCGCGCCAGCATGTAGACCGTCTCGCAAGGGGGGGAGGGCGAGAGGAAAGGCGTCGGCCGGGGCTTGACCTCGCATTTGATATTGAGAACGCCACCGCCGAAGTCTCCGGTGGAAAAGACCTGGTTGAGGCCCGTGTCTGGTGGCTTCCACCCGGCCAGCGTCGCGAATCTTCCAAGACTCCCCCGCGTAAGCGCCGCGTCACGGCCCGATGACCTGAAGTGTCATCCCTCGTCGTTCGAGTGGTACTCCCCTGTTGACTATTTAACCCATATAGATTAAACTATATGGATTAAACAAGGAGAGACCTCATGTCACACCCGTCCCTCGTAATCGTCCGACGTCCCACCCTGACCCCTGCAGACCTCGACGCCGACATTGCCGAACTGGTAGCGCTCCAGAAACAGGTTGAGAAAGTGGATCGCCGAGCCGGGCAGATCCGTTGGGCCATCCGGGAGGCCATGACGCGCGAAAAGTTGGCCAGCTACCAAACACCGAACGGCCATCGCGCCTCCCTGTTCTCGCAGACGCGACTCCAGATGGACCGGGCAAGGGTCAAGGCACTGCTCAGCCCAAAGCAACTGGCCGCTGTGCTCAAGCCAGTCACCGCCACAATCCTGCGCGTGAAGTAGTCGAGGATGCCCCATGTACGCCATACCACTTGAGGAGGCGAGACTTCACCGCGAGGAGAAGATCGAGAAGGCGCAACGCCTTCTCACCGAGGCCGTAGAGCGCTTGCAGAGTGGCGAGGACTGGCAGGCGATGCTGGCCAAGCTGGCCCGCGGTGGTCCCTTCACCATCCGGCGGTTCTCGTTCCGAAACCAGATCCTGGTTGAGATGCAGTGCCCAGGTGCGACCGCAGTTGCCACCTATGCGGCTTGGCAAAGGGCCGGCAGGCAAATCCGCAGAGGCGAGAGGGCACTCACCATCTTGGCGCCCGTGATCATCAACAGATCGAAGATGAGCGGCGAGCCGGACGACGAGGGGACGGTGCTGGTGGGATTCAGACCACTGCCCAGTTTTGCCGGCAGCCAGACCGATCCCCTGCCTGGCAAGGCCGGTCGACCGCTCCCTGAACCGACACCCATCACGAAGAATATCGAAGCCGATGAAGCCTTCGAGCGCAGCGTGGAGATTCTGCGGGACGTTGCACTTGGTCTCGGCGCCAGCGTGGTGAGCGGTGTTGATCTCCGCCCTCGCCGTCAGGGGGATTCGGTCGCAGCCCGTGGTTGGTTTGACCGAGCCGACCGCAGGATCGTGGTCATCACGGGAGAAACGACACGTGCCCAGGTGTTCAAGACCTTGGTCCACGAGATCGCCCACGCCATCTTGCATGGGACCGAGGAACACCATGGCCGAGCCGAGATGGAAGTGGAGGCGGAAAGCGTGGCCTTCGTGGTTTCCAACGTGGTGGGTCTCGATGCAGGTGAGTACAGTTTTCCCTACGTCTGCTGCTGGGCTGGCGGGGAGAACGCGCAGACGATGGTGCTTCAGTCTGGCCAGCGAATCGTCAAGGCGACCAACGTCGTACTGGATGCACTCTTGGGGGCGATCAACAGCGGAAGGACTGACCTACAGGGGGCGGCCTGATGACCAACGGGGAAAAACCTAGACGGGTGGCGCTCTACGCACGGGTGTCCACCACCGACCAACATCCCGGCATGCAGGTCGATGAACTGCGGCGGGTCTGTTCGCAGCGGGGCTGGGAGATCGTTGGTGAGTACGTCGATGCTGGATACTCCGGGTCAAAGGATCGCCGTCCCGAACTCGACCGACTCATGCAGGACGTTCACCGGGGCATGGTCGGAATCGTCCTGGTGTGGCGGTTCGACCGATTCGCGAGATCTGTTCGTCATCTCGTTACCGCCCTCGAAGATTTCCGTTCGAGATCCGTCGATTTCATCAGCGTCATGGACGGGATCGACACGTGCACGCCTGCTGGTCGGTTCACTTTTCACGTCGTCGCCGCTGTCGCCGAACTGGAACGCGAGCTGATCCGCGAGAGGACACGCGCTGGAATCGCAGCCGCGAGAAGAAGAGGCGCCCAGATCGGTCGTCCACGAGTGAAGATCGACATGCTACGTGCGAAATCGTTGATGGCGTCAGGGCTGTCGTTCCGAAAAGCGGCGAGAGTGATGGGAATTGGAACAGCCACGCTCTATCGTGCCTTGCATTTGGCTCCAGAATCGGGTGATCCAATTACGTCACACGATGGCTGTGTGGAGGTCCAAGAAAAGTCCGAGAATTCACGGGGTCCATCAGAGAAAAATTCCAGTTCTCTAGCGTTCGTTTCTGGGACGACCACCGAGAAGTCACCATTCTTTGTTGTCCGATGAAGCCATGAATCGCAACCCAAGAAATGCAGACATCCTCGTCTTGGAGAGCGATTGGGGGGAGGACTTGATCGACACCAGGAGTACGCGCCCCTTCGTCGAGGGGCTTGCGAGCGCGCTAGGAGTCACGGCCGTGTTCAGGACCTTCCACTCTGGCCGCGATCTCGAACACTGGATGCACCAAGTCTTCCTTTCCAAACGGAAGCCTCGGATCGTCTATGTCTCCACCCACGGCAGCCGTCGTTGCCTCCACCCATCCCTGGCGACAAGGGGCGTGAACCTTCGAGCTGTGCTTGCTTCTGCGGCTAGAGGTACGCGCCGTCAAGACGCAAGAAGGGGCCTGCTTCTCGGTGCATGCGAGATCGGAAATGACCTTGAAAACGTCCTCGCTGCCGCCGGTGGACGCCTGAAATGGGCCGCAGGCTACCAGGTTGAAGTCCCCTGGGTAGAGAGCACCCTGACCGACGTTGCGTTCCTGACCTACATGATCTCGGGCAGAGGAGTCACCTCCTCGAATGGCAAACGCGCGGTGCGGGCAAACTCTCGGGTCACCAGGACCAGGTCAGCCCTGAAAGCAGCGGCCTGGTTACTGGATGACTTCGGCGTCGCCGAGGCACTCGGGTTTCGAGCGACGGAACTGCGCTGAGACGCCAGCTAGCTGCGGGAGCACGCGGCAAACGGCCGTGCGTGCTCCGGCGTCGGCTCCGAACGACGAAGGCGAGCCTCTCGGAGAAGGCAGCGACCTGGGCCGGAGAAGATTTCGGCGTCGCCCACGCCCTTCGATTCCGAGCGAAGGATTGGCGCTAGAAGGTCTGGCGTGGTCGACCAATAATCGACCTCAACGAGGGGCGCGTCCACCACCCCTAGTCGCTTCGCTCATCACCTCGGCGCGGTTGCAGCGCCCAGAACAAACCCGAGCACGGGCGCGTTTCGCCGCCCGGAAATCCAGACCTTTCGAGATTGTCGCTGCTTGGCCGGCATTCACGCCAGTCTTCATCGGGCCAGTCCCCCCTTGCAAACACCCTCCCTGTAAGGGGTTTACTGGCTAGATTCTCGCGGGAAGATCACCGATCCGTTCCCGGACGACCGCTTCTTGGTCGGTCGTTTGTCAGCGCGCCGGTTTCCGTCTAGTCTGAAGGGGTCGCGACCGATGAAAGCCAAGACGAAACCGATGAAGGCCAAGAATGCGAAACCTCAGACCGTTGTGAAAGAGAGCGCTGGCCCACCCAAGGACACCACGTCTTCTTGGCCAAAGCCACGTTGGGAGGAATGGCTCCAGTCTCCCCGTATCAGGTTATGGCAGGCTGTTGCTCTTTCCTGCGACCTTCGCCCGGCTAAGATTCTTTTGGCCCGCAAGAACCCCCTGAAGCACAAGATCGCCCCGGAGCGCTGCCGGGAATACCGCCGCCGCCTTCGTGTCGCGCTCCGGAACCTGGGGGACGGATTGCAGCCCGTCGGGGTCGGAGCCCCCAAGAGTCGTTGTTGGATTAAGCTCGCAGAGTTCGGAGCATGGGCGGTTGGCATGGGATGGACGCTTCCCGACGAATTACTACGCGTGAAACCTGGCAAGTCGCCAGCTTGGCCGTGGGGAACGTATACAACGAAGCTGTTGGGTCACCTTGAGGCGGCCGTCCGGGCGAAATGGTCGAATTTCAATCCTGCGAATCCCGACACAGCTCCATTGAACGAAGATGTGGAGAACTTCCTGAAAGACCGAGGCGTGTTGCCCGGAACAGCCGTGTACATCGCCAAGATTATCCACTCCGATGACGCCCCGAAGGGTCGCCCCACGACTGAACGGATCATGTTGAGGAATAGAAAACCGTAGCAAGAATCTGCGCCACCTCGTTCGACGTCTTCGGTTCGCACTACCTGAATCGCCTGCCCCACTTGTCGCCGAGTGGCCATCGCGTCTAGGGCATAAGCTGCGCTGGCCACGTTGGAGACAGGTTACCCTGTGAAAAAAATAGGCCGAAAAGGGTCACGCATTTAGGGCGAGTCTTTTCGGGGAGATCTGGCCCTCCCAGCGAATCTGGCCCCCCATTTTGCGAATACGTATGCACTTTTATTAGTGGCTTGTGGGTGCTTCTCTTCAGTGCGTGGCGATGGATTTTCTCGTCGCCGATTGGAACCAGCACGTCGGAGGAGCAGCATGAAACGCACGAATGATCGAAGAGAGAATCTAGCTACGAGAACAGTTGATGCGGCTGACAGCAGCCCGTTTGCCTGCCGAGACGTCGGGCGGCGACGGATCCTTGCCAAGACCAAGGAGCTTGCGACCGAGTTCGCGATCCTCGACGTGGATTTTCCCCTGCCGTATTTCACTGACCCCAGGGATGTCGTTCCGGCGGCGTTGGACTGGGCGATCTGGATGACCAGGAATGGCGGAGCCTCTTTGCTACACGCACGCCATCGTGATGGTGCAATCCGTCTGCGCGGATTCGTGATGTCGAACGAGTCCCCCTCCAAGGGAAAGCGTCGCTTCGCAATGAAAAACGGCGTTCGGCTTTCTTCGATGCGCCTCCGCGGCCCAAAGGATGGCACCGACCGTTCTCTCCTGTTGTCGCAGCTCGTGTTGCCCGCCTTGAGCACCAACCCCGCGCATCCACCCGTGGCCGTGGCGCCAGGCGAGTTGGAGAATTTGTATAACGAGGTCGCCGCGAGCCTAGCCGAGCTGACCACCACGAAGGACACGCCTGCGAAGACCAAATCCAGAGCGTCGAAGCAGCCAGGCAGCAACAGCCACGAAAACTCCGTGGAACCGGACACCGTTGACGAGCAAAGGTGCAGAGACCGCAGCGAGCCGATAGTGGCGCGTGGGAAGCAGGCGCAATATTGCGCACGCCACGGGACCGCTGCCGCCGTGCGAGAACGCTTCCGAGCCCAAGCAACGAAGGCAACGGCGGGGAGGGCCACGACCGGCGCCACTGGCCCAAGACCCGCAGGATCGGACTCGGTGGTTCGCCAGCTTTCCGCTACGAAAAAAACGGCCCTTCAAGAGTTCACCGCTGGGGCCGCGCGCGAACAGAACGGCCATGACGGCCGCACCGATGCTCGCGCTGACCTCTTTGCCCTTGAGGTCCACGATGAAACGCGAAAAAGACGCTCGCGGCAACGCTCCGGTCGCCGTACGGACTGAGAAAGTCGCTCTGCGTATCGATTTCGGATCGGGATTGGCTGGAACCCTCCAACCGGCCCGCTCCCGCTGGCGCAGACGGATACCGCCACCACCGTCCCCTTCCCGACCACGGTCGGTGCTGGGATCGTGAAGGCGACGGGGACGCGCACGCCGCCCTCACCGCGAACCAATGAAATGTCCGATTGAACCGTGGCGAGCAGGAAATCGGAGAAGAACACCTCCTATACAGTTCTTGGACCACACCTGTCACGACACTTTATCTCTTCCGTTTTGGATCACACCCACAACAACAGAAGAACATATTCACCACAACTTCTTCATCTCGATCAATGGACATCATCTATTACAACTACCTCCCCACTTCACTGTAGAGAGACCAACAACTCCAGCATCGCCTACTCAACTGCGAACCGCATCCACGACGACGTCGTCTCTCGTCGGTCAGCGAGAACACCCACCCCTATTATTGTAGAGGATTGAAGTCCCACGTCTTTCAACGAAATTCACACGATTTTCGACCAAGTACTCTCGATCTTTCGCCTCAGAGTTACAATGATCACCATAAAGACAAAGACCCGGTATGAGTCCCAGTCCAAGTACAGAACCCATCAACTTTCAGCGATTCTCATGGGAAAGAGTGGGATGGATTGTTCTGTCCACAGAGCCCAGCTGGAAATCTACGCCAGAAGAATCCGCCTTTGCAGGGCTCCGCGAAAAGACCCGGAGACTGGGAAGAGCATCAATCTCAAGCGATGCAAGACGCCGCTATGCCCAAACTGTGAAACCAGGAAGGCCAAGACAAATTTTCGCGTGCTCCATGACCAGTTCGAGGAATACATCGACTCAGGTCGTCTCCACCAGATCCGAATGGATGTCGACTGCGGGAATGTCCATGGAGAGAAGGAGCTATCGCGCGTGCTCGAAGAGCTGCTCTCCGCGTGGCGGACGCTTACGTGCAGGGCTGTCTGGAGAAGTGTAGTCGTCAAGGCTGGGGGAATCATTCATCCCACCTGGAAGGCAAGCTGCGAGACACACGAAGACGGATACTGGGTCCACCTTCACGCTATCTGTCTGACCTCAACACAGCACCCACAGTTCGATGCCATTATCGACGAGTACCAGAAGATTCTCGGCTCCTCACGAAGCGCTCCAGTCAGCAGCCGCAAAGACCCAAGCTTCAGCGTCCGCGATGCTAACCACCTCAACGGCGTCGCCGGCTATATCGCCCACGTGCGCAAACGAATCTGCGGCTACCCCGAGAAGAACAGCGATATCTGGTTGCTATGGGGAATACCCGACGAAGACATCACCGCGTACGTCGACGCCACAAAGTCCCGCCTGCGTGTTCTCCAACGCGACTTCGATCCCGACATCCTCAAGATCAGTCGCAGGCGCTCTCGCTTGGTTCCCCAGGAATCTTGGGAGAAGGGGCCAGTGCAGCCCTCTCCGAGGAAGATGGCTGCGATCTACAACCTATTGTCATTACAGAACGCGCCCCACCTGACGTTGCGTTTTCAAAGTCTTGCGGATTTCGTGGGCAAGAGGTGTCGTCCTGCTCGGCCCTGTCGTCTGCTCGCATGCCCTCGCTGCCTGCAGTGCAAGCTCGACCGTGATCTTGGCACCATCACCTCCCGTGTTCCCGGCGGCGAGGGTAACCGCTGGGTATCGCTTCTCCTCCGTGTTCCCGGCTTGGTTCCAGCAGATGAACTTGAAGCCGAAGCCGCCGCTCTGGATGCAGTCGTCAAGAAATTCCTGCGCCCAAGCCAGCTCGGGATTTCATCATCGATTTGGAAGCTTCGCGCACGCCCGGTGCTCCGGGGTGGTCGTACTTGGTTCCGACTTCAGGTGCGGTTGGTCGTCGCCATTACCGGGGACGTCGACAGCCCCAAGTTGAAGAGGCGCTGGCAGCGACAGCTCAAATCAGCTGGGCTGAAGTGCAGGCCCAGGGGCAAGAGGCCCACCGTGGTCGTTCGCCTCGTGAAGGACCTCGACGCCGTGGCGCGAAAGCTCGTCGGTCGCGTGGGTTTTATCCTGGATCCCGTCGCGAAGATGCGCCCTCGCGAGGCTTCAGCGTACCTGCATGTACTCGCGATGCGGTCCGACCTCGTCCTCAGTGGGACATGGGATCGGTGTGGGTCCCCGGTAGCTTCATGCCCCCCGAGGCGTAGTCCGCCGGCGCTGGCAAGGCGCCCCGGTAGTAGCCGCTCGACTGCGGCCACCTCCACTTCTGGTTTGGGCTAGGGCTTCAATCACCTCGGCTTGCAAAGGTAGATCGTGGGCGCGCAGCAGGGCACAGAGCACGCGGCGGTTCCCGAGGTCGGGGAAGGCCAAAGTGTGCCCTGCGTGCTGTCGCCGTACCTAACCACGGCCGAGGCGGCCCTCTACTTGAGGTACAAGGCCGGGGGATCTGCGGTCCGCAATTTGGTTTTGGCGGGGCGGCTCGTTCCTGCTGGTCGGCGCGGACGAACATACCTGTTTCTCCGCTCGGACCTTGACGATATGATCCGTGGTCATGGCGCTCCCGTGACCCGGATGGGAGCAGAAAATGAAAACGAGAGCAAAGTATCCGGGCATAGAAGAACTACCCGACGGCCGAAAGCGCATCCGTGTTCGAGCCGTCAATCCGAAAACTGGACGGATGCAGGAGGTGGACAAACTGATACACGCGACCCTGACGGATGCGGTGAGTTTGCGCGAGCAATGGCGGGACGAGATCCGAAACGCGGATCACGTCGAGAAGTCGCCGACGCTGCGCAGCTTCTTGCAATCGTGGCTGAGGTCAAGGGCTCTCTCCGTTAAGACGTCGACCGCAACAACGTATGCCGAGTCGCTCGCGCACTACGTACTCCCCTACTTTGGGGACTTCTACGTCGACAAGATCACCGACGCCGACGTGAGAGCCTGGCAGATCACGCTGAGGCAAAAGCTGGAGGCTGGCACCGTGAATGGGGCACTGATCATGCTGCGGATGGTGCTGGCGGATGCGGCGGCGGAATTCCACTTGTCGCACAACCCGGCGGCGAGGGTGAAGCGGCTTCCCACCAGGAAGTTCACCGACGAAGAGCCCAACCTGTTGAGTGCCGAGGAGCTGGGGCTAGTGCTCGCGGCATTTCGTGAGTACAAGCCCAAGCACTACCCGCTCGCCCTCACGCTCGCCCTTACCGGATTGCGTTACGGCGAGGCCACTGCCTTGAAGTGGTTCGATCTGGACCAGGAAGCTGGCGTCATCCGGGTTAGGCGGGCGCAATGGAAAGGTGTGGTCGACACGACAAAGACAGGAACGGTGCGCTCGGTGCCACTCGTGCCCGAGCTAGCGGTGGTGCTGAGAGAACATCGGGCCGCAACGGCTGCGTCTGGACTTTCAGCACTCGATTCCGACTGGGTCTTTCCGGCGAAGGATGGCGGACTGCTGCCAAAGGTGTGGTTGAGGTGGGCTTTGATCAGCGTGCTGGAGAAGGTGGGGATTAAGAAGAGGGTCAGCACGCACGGGCTCAGAAGGACGTTCAACAACCTGTCCCGTCAGGTGGCTGGCGAGATCGTTACTCGAAGCATCACGGGCCACGTCACAACCGCGATGACCGAGCACTATTCCCACGTCGGGAGCCAAGAGAAGATGGCGGCAGCAGGCAGCATCGTCCGCATGGTGATGGGCACCGACGCCGAGGGGAAGAATGGGGGATCGGGTGGGGGATCGAAAGCCAGCCGACCCGATGACACCAGACAAGTTGAACCTAACCTACCGAATTGATTGTTGTGCGGGGAGGGGGACTCGAACCCCCATATCTTTCGATACCAGATCCTAAGTCTGGCGCGTCTACCAGTTCCGCCATCCCCGCGTTGTGATTTCGCTATGTTAGCAGACCGGCGCCTCTGAAGGTCGAGTTGCCGCCGACCGGTAGCGTCCCTCGATGATTTCGCGCAGGCCGGTTCCGGGAAGCTCGGGCACCGTTCGGAAGGCAAGGGTGGATGCGTTCCGGGGGGTGCGGCGGATTGCGTTTCCGGCATAGGTAGCCGTTTTGGACGTGTTACTCAACGAAAGTCCCATGGCTTGCAACCCCAAGCTCGATCGAGCGGGTTAGCTGCTGATATGTCTCAGTAGAAACCGATGTTGGAGAACGTCACGTCGACCGGGTGTGATGCGCCGTCGCTAAACAAAGAAAACACGAAATAGATCCCGGCAACGCCTGGCCCCGTCACAGAGCCACACTTGTTCTTGTTGGTGAGGCTGCCAAACGGAAACTTGAAAGACTGTGTTCCAGCCACCGTCGTGATGGTTTTTTCCGCGGAATTGCCGTCCCCAAGGCCGAGTCCGACAAAAATATTGTTATTGGGCACGGTGGTTGCGTTTATGTCGACGGTCAAGTCAGTGAGGCCAGAGATGTCCATCTTCGGGCAGCCGCACCGGCGTCGCTATATACCCACAGGACTGTGCCAAAACCAGCATTGCCGGGGCCAGTGCTACTGCCTGAGTAGGACCCCGATACGTGCATAGAGCCGCCGGAACAATCTTGGCAAGCGGCTTTTGCGCGCCGTCAGGGCTTGGCCGGCCCGGCTGTCTGGTTCCCCAGCGGATCTTCGCCCGGACGGGTGAAGCCCAGCAGGTGGGCGCGTAGGACTACGTCGAATTTCCGCGTCTCGGGATTGCTGACCTGATATTCGAGGGCGATGGGTCCCACCCCTGCGGCGTAGGTGGTTCGCAAGACGCGATCGGGATTGGTGCGCGCTTCCTCGATGACGGCGCAGTCGGCATATGTCCCTGCGGGCACGGTCACGTCCTGGCCCACTGCAACCACGGTGGCCTGGCCGCCAGCCAGCGGCCAGGTCGCGCCGGCGCGTATCGGCGTCTTGAGGATGAAGTCGCCTGGGTTCAGGCTTTCGCGCCGGGCGATTCCCTCGGCTAGGATGGCGTAGCCGTTGCGCTCTTCGCCGGCTTGGATGATCACGGTGTCACCCACCTGTTGAAGCGCAGCATAGGTGGCCAGGATCTTCTCGCCGCCTTTTTCGATCTCGTAGGCCCACTTCCATCCTGGCGCCAACGGGAAGTAGGCTGCGGCTTGCTCGGGCGGCGGCGTACGTGCAGGTGCCTGCTGCGTGGTCGCGCAGGCGAGGCCAGACAAGCTGCCCGCCAGAAAGAGAGCTAGCATGTTCAGGAAGGGCTTTGGCATCCCCTTACTAGACGCCAGACTGGCGGTTTTTGGTAGCCACGAGCGCGTGACCTGTCGCATCCGCAAGACACTGAGGGGGGTAGAGGGGGTATTTGACTTGCAGCCGTCAGTCTCAGAAAACTGAGGGGCTTCTCCGGAAAATCACCATTTTTCTGGTGCAAAGCGCTGGCGCGAAGATTGCTATCAATCCTGTCAGATGCGTATGCTCGGCACGACGCTTGGCGTCTTCTTCTTCAGCGGGATTCTCCTGCTGGCGCCGTACCCTGCCTTTGCACAAGGGACCGAGTCTGCGTCAACTCAGCGTCTCACATCCGAATACCAGCGTCTGCGTGCCGATCTTGACCGCGCCAACGCTGAAGTCGCCGCGCTCAAGGGAGGCGGGCGCGGCGTGCGCACTGACTACCTTCTGCGTGACAAGATGGCAGAGGCCGAGGCGCTGGCGCGCAAGGTGACGGCTGCAGAGGCTCGCGTGCGCGCCGCCCGCGGCCCCTTGCCGGCAGAGACCCTAGCGGACACGGTGCAGACTCCGCCCGCTACGCCCCAGGATAGCGCCGTCGAATTGGAGGCCAAGGCCGACCTCTTGTCTGATCAGGCGCATCGCTTTCGCGCTGAAGCCGAATCCTTGGCGCGTACCGCAGAGCAGATCCGGGCCCGCCAGGCCTTGCGCCGACGCGCCGGCGCGTGGGAGCGCGACCCGCTCGCCGGGTTTGAGGCATCCAAGCGCATCGCGATCATTCCGGCGCAAAGCTCGCGCTTGTCGGCCAGCGGCGATTCCAGCGGAAGTCCCGCGGCACCACGCGGGCCCACGACGTCGAGCGGTGAGACGGGGTCGAAGTCGGGCGGGAGTGGCGCCGTGCCAGCGTCGACCCCCTCGGACACGCCCGGGATAGGCGCGCCTGCTGCCACGCCCGCAGCCGGGCCTCCCACCAGCGGGGCTGGCGGCCCCAGCGCTGCGTCGTCCCCCATCTCGTCGCCGTCTGGGGCTGCGCCCTCAACCAGCCGCCCGCTGACCGCACCGGCCTCGACTGATTCGGGGTCGAAGACGCCTTTGCAGCAGCGGACTCTTCTCGATCCTGCCACGCTCGCCGGCATTCGCAGCAGCCTCAGCCAGGCTGGATCGCTCTCCGACCCCGACGCGGTGGAAGCCGCGGCGATTGCTCTGCGCAAGCACGCCCAAGCGCTGGAAGAGCACGCGCGTCGACTGCGTGCCCGTGCTGGCCAGGAGTGATCGGGAGGCCTCAAGGCCGTAGCCAAGGGGACCGAGTCGTTCATCTCGTCAGCCGCCTCCGTCGGCGAATCGAAGAGCTGACGCGGTAGTGTTAGTATGAGCCTGAATGCGGCTGACCCTAGCGCTCGTGGCGTTGACCATGTTTTGCGCGCGCCCCTGGGCGCGTGCTGACTCGGATCGCCACGAGCTTCGCGTGGAGTTGGGCGCCGAATACGACAGCAACCCAGACCGGGCCGAGCAGGTCGCGAATCTTCCGCCACCCCTGCCTCAGGCCGGTCCTTCGCCCCTGGCGCGCCTGGTGGCCTCGGGAAACTGGTCCTCGGCGCTCGGCCAGAGAGGCGCCCTTGCCCTGTCAGGCGCCGTGGCGGGCAAGCGGTTCTTTGACCAAGACGCGCGCGGCGACGATGTCTTGATCGCCCAATCGGGCATCAACGGCACCCTTCGCATCGCCGGGAGGACAATTCTTGGCGTCGCAGGCAGCTACTACGATGCCTTCCAGCGCGGGCCGGTTGACCGGCGTGACTTTCGTTCTGTGACGCCCACCCTACGCATTGAGCGGGGATTCGCCCGGGCCGCACAGCTCACGCTGGGCGGAGGCTACCGCTGGTTCACCTTCAAGTCCGACGACAACTTCAGCTTTGCCGGGCCCACGGCCTTTCTCACCGCACGTCAGATGTTTCCCGGCAACCTTGAGCAAGGCGGGGCGGACTGGGAATGGACCGCAGGCGCCAGTTTGGAATGGCGTGGCTTCGAGGGGCTGGCATGTCCCGACGTAAACTGCACGGCCGAGTCTCCGCCGCCCCGGCTCGACCGATTCTGGGTGAGTCACGTCGAGTTAACGCGCACCACTACCTTCCTGCTGGGAGCCGGGGCTGCGCTTCACCTCAATCAATCGAATAGCTACGGCGAAGGGCTGGTGCGAGGCGTGTTTCACCTGCGCGCCGTGGTTCCCTTGCCGTGGGCGCTGTCGTTATCGTCACGCGCCGATTTGGTGGCAACCCACTACTGGAATTCACAGGTTCTGGGGCAAGACCCGAACGCCGGCGCGCCCCTGGTCAGTATCGAAGACGAGAACCGTAGCACCCTGCGCGTCGAGGTGGCGCGCCCTCTCGCGCAAGGCTTCGAGATCGGGGCTCGCTATGTCTTCTACTCCAGCTTTCCGAGCCGGGGTTCGGTCGACTACCGCCGGCAGACCGCCTTGTTGTACCTGGCTGTCTTCGACGAGCGCTAGTGCCGCCTCTCGAAGATTCGTGCCTGTTTGGGCGGCCGGATTGACGGCGGCGGAGCCGGGGCCGGGGCCGGCTACGGAACCGGATCCGGATTCGGAGCCGGCTTCCGGCTCCCCCTTCGGGGACTTCGGGACGGACAGGCCACCCTGCCCAACCCGCGCGCCCTCGCCGCCGCGATCCAGCCGGTAACTCAACCGGCTACGAGTTTTCGAGAGGCGTTACCCGCGCCACCTTTTTTCGTCCGCTTCTACGATCGCCATTGACTTCACGGGGGGCGAGGCCCAAGAATGACCTCCCGAGTTGAGGAACGATTCGTCACCTGGAACTCGGGGCCCGCACCGGCAGTCCACCGGCGGCAGGCTTCCGGAAGGAGGTCGATCATGATGGCCACCGGAAGCAAGACCCCTCCCAAGCGGACGAAGTTCATCTTTGTTTCGGGCGGCGTGGTTTCGTCGCTGGGTAAAGGGCTGGCCTCCGCGTCGATCGGCTCGCTGCTTGAGGCGCGCGGCCTCAAGGTCACGATCCAGAAACTGGACCCGTATCTGAACGTCGATCCGGGAACCATGAACCCGCTCCAGCACGGGGAAGTGTTCGTCACCGACGATGGGGCCGAAACCGATCTCGACCTGGGCCACTACGAGCGCTTTCTCTCGCGGCGCATGTCGCGCCTGAACAATGCGACCTCGGGACAGATCTATCAGACGGTCATCCAAAAGGAACGGCGCGGGGAATATCTGGGCGGCACGGTCCAGGTGATCCCGCACGTGACCGACGCCATCAAGGCGCGCGTGCTGGAATGTGCCGAGGGCATGGACGTGCTCATCGTCGAGATTGGCGGCACCGTGGGCGACATTGAGTCGCTGCCCTTCCTCGAAGCCGTGCGCCAACTGCGCTTCGAGCTGGGCCATCAGAACGCCATCTCCGTGCACGTGACGCTGGTGCCCTTTATCGCTGCTGCGGGTGAACTGAAGACCAAGCCGACGCAGCACTCGGTGATGAAGTTGCGCGAAATCGGCATCCAACCCGACATCTTGCTGTGCCGGTCGACCAAGCCCATCGGCACGAACCTGAAGCAGAAGATCGCGCTCTTCACCAACGTAGCGCCGGACGCGGTGTTTTCCGCCGAGGACGTCGCGTGCATCTATGAAGTGCCGATCCGATTTCTCAAGCAGGGCGTCGACGAGAAGATTGCGGAGCTGCTCAACATCTGGTCGCGCGCGCCCGAGGTGACCGGCTGGGAGCGGGTGGTGGAGGCCATGCGCAGCCCGCTGGCCGAGGTCGAGATCGCTCTGGTGGGCAAGTACGTTGACCTGGGCGAGTCGTACAAGAGCCTGAACGAGGCCATCATGCACGGCGGGATCGCGAACGCCTGCCGGGTGAATCTGCGCCACGTCGACTCCGAAGAAATCGAGCGCAAGGGCACCTCGTGTCTCGACACCGCCGACGGCATCCTGGTGGCCCCGGGTTTTGGCACGCGGGGCACCGAGGGAAAGATCATGGCCGCCCGCTACGCGCGCGAACGTGCGGTGCCCTACTTCGGCATCTGTCTAGGTCTGCAGATCGCAGTCATCGAATTCGCGCGCAACGTGGCGGGTCTGCGCGGGGCCAACTCGACCGAGTTCGAGCCCACCCCCGCGCATCCGGTCATCGACCTTCTGCCCGAGCAGCGAGCCGTGGTGGACAAAGGCGCGACCATGCGGCTGGGCGCGTGGCCCTGCATTCTGCGACCGGCCACGCGCGCCGAGGCGGCGTACGGGGTCAACGAAATCTCCGAGCGGCACCGCCACCGCTACGAAGTCAACAATGACTATCGCGAAAGACTGGTGGCGGCTGGGTTGGTCATCTCCGGCGCTTCGCCCGACGAGAAGCTGGTCGAGATGATCGAGCTGCGCAACCACCCGTATTATGTGGGTTGTCAGTTTCACCCCGAGTTCAAGTCGCGGCCGCAGCAGCCCCACCCGCTGTTCCGGTCGTTCATCGGCGCTGCCCTGCAAGCCCACGCGGAAAAGCGGCGGCATGCAGCCCAGGCCGCGGCGGATGCCGGTCCGCAGGCAATTGCGTAACAAAGTTCTTCACCGCGGAAGCCGAACCCGTGACGCTGAAACCAGGTTCACGCAGGCAATGGCGACGCCGAGCAGGAACACGTATTCGTAGCCCCAGTGCAGCCAGATAATGCCGCCCAGGGCGGCGACGATGATGGAAAAGAAGTGATCGATGCTCACCCCCATCATCAAGGTCTGCGACACATCGTCGGGCTGCACCGCGATCTTTTTCAGATACGTGGCGCGGGCCATGCCCACGGACATCATCAGCTGGTCGACGATGAAGCAGGCTCCGGCCACCATCAGGGCCGTCTGCTCGCCAAACAGCCGGCGTGAGAAGCCGTAGCCGAAGCAGACGAAGATCAGCACCACGGCCTCGCCCATGAGGATGAAACGCTCACCCAGGCGGTCGATGGCGCGGCCGAGCAGCGGGTTGAATACGATCCCGATGAGGCCGCCGGCAAACAGCAACGAGGCAACCATCTGGGTGGGCTGCTTGAAGATGGTGACCAGCACCCAGGGCGAGAANNGAAGGTCAGGAAGATCTGCTTGCGCGTGCCGTACAGGATGCTCAACCAGTAGTACAGCTTGTACTCGCGCCGCACGACGAAGCGGGTGCGGGTGGCCGGCGGCGGGTCGGCCTTCATGGTGCGGATGAGCAGGGCGGCAAGCAGCAAGGCGCTGGCGGCGATGACAAAGGCGGTGGCAAAGCCGAAGCCCAGGCTGCGAAAGCCAACCAGGATAAGCAGACTGCCGGCGATGCCCGCCAGGTTGCTGGCCCCGGTGACCTGGCCCAGGCGTCGGCCCGCCTGGCCCTCGCTGGCGAACTCCATGGTGATGCTTTGGATGAGCGGCATGAACAGGTGCTGGCCCACGCTGAAAAGGAACAACCAGGCCAGCATCACGCCAAAGCGCGGAGAAAAGAGCGCAATGCCCGCGATGCCCAACCCGCCCAGCAGGTTGGCCAGGGCGGCCAGGCGGCGTGAGCTCGTGAGGTAGAGCAGCGCGGAGACGAACACCACCAGAAAGCCGGGCGTCTCGCGCGGCATCTCCAGCAGCCCGCGCTGGAAATTGCTGATGGAATAGGTGTCGTTGAGAAAGTTGTTGAAGACCGAATTGACCGCGCTTTGCGCGAAGGCGTACAGGGTCGCCGCGATCACGAAGAGAAGAAAGTCACGCGGAAGCCGCTGCAGACGCACCCTGAAGCTGGCTGGGGTACTGCAGGATTCGGACGGTATGGTGGGGCTATCGGACAAGGCGCCGCACTATAGCCTGTCGGAGGCATGTGGCGGCGGAACTATCGGCGGTTTTCCACCGGCAAAGCCCAGGACTCGGCCACGGCGCGAAAGGCGGCGCGCGGCAGTTGCACCAGCAAGGGATGGGCCGCGGGATCCAGCCAGCGCAGCAGGCGCTCGACTGGCGCGTGGGGCAACATGGTGCAGCCGGGCGAGGGCACGCCGGGCGTCACCCAGGGATGGATGAAGATGCAGCTCCCTGCGCCGGGCTGGACCGGATCGCGGTTGTGGTCCACCACGATGGCCAAGGCATACATGCCGTCAGTGCGGAACATCGCCTCGTCAGAAGCCCAGGCGGCCTTCCCATTGGTAGGTGCCTCGCGCAACTGATTGTAGAAGGGCGAGGCCGGATCGTCGACGCAGCGGAGCGCGGGCGAGGCGCGGCGGTACTCGATTCGGCTTCCCTGCGGTGGCGTCTCGGCGTAGCCCGTGGCCTGCCTCAAGCGAAACACGCCTGCCGGCGCTCGGTTGTCGCCCTCGCGCTTCTGCGGCCCGCCCATTGTCTTGGCCAGCTCAGCCGGGTGAACCCCGCGGCCCCAGCCCAAGCCCGCGCTGCCGACTACCGCATCCACTTCACTGCCCTGCCTAACCCATTGCCCATTGCTTTGCCGTTGCCACCAGGCCAATCGGGCGCGACTGGCGCCCCAGTCAGCAGTGACCACAGTGACAAGCTGGCGGGTTTCGGCCGGGATACAGAACGATGGCGCAGGCGCTGGACTAGCCGTGGCCGGCACGCGAAAAGCGACTGGCATGGCCACAAAGCCGAGCAGATCCATTTCGCTCGTGTGGTAGCCCACAGTCCAGGCATTGATGATAAGTGGCCCTCCACTCTTTCCCAGTCGGTCGGACACGATGCCGATATGCTCAATGCCTTTGCGATTGGGAAAAGTGTCCAGCATCGCCACGTCCCCAGGCAACAGATCCTGCAGCCGCTCCACCCGTTGCCAGTGCCGGCCGAAGTAGACGAACAGATTGCGCACGCGACGGTGATCGATGTTGGGATTGCGTTTGCGGATGGCGGGATAGGCGGCCGGGGCGCGGCCCGCGTCTTCGAAGATCTCCTTCTGCAGATCGATACCTGCATTGCGAAGAGCGCGCACCACGACGTCACTGCACACCCCTTCGCTCGGCGGGACATCGCCACCCGGATAGGCAAGCCTGGGACTGGTTTCCACGTAGGGCGAGGCGAGTTGAACCGCCTTCTTTGCGCCCAAGAGGATGTCCACCGGGTCAGGAATGCCGTCGCCGTCACTGTCGCGCAGGTCCACCTCGGCCAGAGGCAGGCGGCCTGCCGCTAGGCTCGCCAACTCGCTCCGATCCGCCGGGCGCAGGTTCAGGCAATCGAGCGTGGGCTCATTGCACTTCGGGTCCATGGGATAGGTCTTGATTGGCTCGCGGCCCGCCAGCACAGTGAGCAACCGGCGCGGGCGATCCACCACAAAGCGCAGGTCGGCAGTGGGCACCCACGTCGGCAAGGCAATGGCCACGCGTGCATCCAATTCGGGAAAGACCCCACGATCAGCTAGGCCGGCGGATCCGGTCAAAGCAAACAACCCGGTGGCAAGGGGAAGGAGGCGCAACATCGGAGGCGACTCTATCTCTGCGTGGGCGCCGGCTCTAGGGTGTAGATCACCCCGGAGGCGGAGACTGAACTTGGTCTCCAGGGGCCACGTGTGGCGCCTGCACTGGCGCCACGACCTGCCAGAGCGGCTGGTGTGCCGCCTGCCCGTCGAGCCTGTCTTGGTGCAGCGGCACCTGCGTCGATGAGCAAGCCGACAACAGCAACTGTGGCGGCTGCGGCCTAGTGTGCTCGGCCAATTCGCCCTCCACGGCCACGTGCGGTGCGGGCCGCTGCCTCTTTACTCTCGTCTCTAGTGCTCCCCCATCCAGCTACATCGCCGTGGACGCCACGAGCGTCTACTGGGCCAAATGCTGCGACTCCGACGGCACGGTGATGAAAGTCCCCACCGGCGGCGGCACCCCCGCTACTCTCGCCTCAGGCCAGGGCGGACCCATCTACATTGCGTTTGACGCCACGAGCGTCTATTGGACCAACGGTTGGCTCGGCGAGGTCTGGGACAGGTTGATGAAGCTGACGCCAAAGTAGGCCTCACCGCCTCCAAGACATGTGCCAGCCGAATGTCCGGCGGCCGGAGACCCTGGGATGCACGCCCTGTAGTCAGCTTGCATGGGCCGGACGGACGTGGCCTAATCCTTCTGTGCGACCTGAGGATCTGCGAGCCTTTGCCCGGCGCGACTGGCCACGTGTCGCGCGCGCCAAGCTTGCGTACTGGACCAAGCAGTACGAGGAACACGCAGCCGCTCCATCATTGCGGGCGGCGGCTGCGCTTCGGGCGCATGTCGTCCGGTTTGCCCGCGACAGTCTCCAGGCGCAGCGTGCCCTGGACCTCGCAGACCACGTCACCCTGAAACGTCGAATCGATGCCGCGCGCCTCGGGTTCCATCACTGAGGTTTTGGCCGATCTGGCCAGGGCCCTCCGAGGCTTGCGAACACGCTGGTATGTGTTTGGAGCGCAGGCACTCGTCTTGCGTGGCTACCCGCGCGCGACAGCGGATCTTGATGTGACCGTGCTGCTTGGTGCGATGCCGACCAGTCGCCTAGTCACTGCGCTTGGCAAGCGAGGGTTCTCGCCCAGCTTCAGGGATACGGCGTTCGTCGCGACGACTCGAGTGTTGCCCGTCGTCCACAGGGCCACCGGCTTTCCCGTGGACATCGTGCTGGGCGGACCCGGGCTCGAAGAACGCTTCGCCTTGACGGCCGAGAGGGTGAGGGTTGGTCGCCTGCAGGTCCCGGTGGCCACTGCCACCCACCTCGTCGTCATGAAAGTGCTGGCCGGTCGTCCGAAAGATATCGAAGACGCGGCCGCGCTGCTGGCCATGCAGGCGAGCCAGATCAACGCCGCGGAGTTGGACGAGCTGACCAAGGCACTGGCTGCGGCACTGGGTGAAGACGACGTTCTGGCGCATCTGCGCGAGGCACGCCGACGGGCCTCGCGGCTGCGCGGGCACAGAAAAGCCGATCGCGGTGTTTGAGCGCCCGGAAACCCAAGATGCACGCTGGCCGAATCTCCAGCGCCCACCATGCTTGCCAGGCCAAAGCGCGGTCAATTCGTCTCCCGCCACGATGTCGCGCGTGTCAGGAGCACCCTGCTACCATACTTTACGTTTGGTAGGACTATCTGCATAGTTCACTTGCGAGCGGCGCCCTAGGGAACCCATCTTCCAGCATCGGTCAGCACTTTGATGACTCGCGGGTCAGCCAGTGCATCCGTACCCGTCCACCCATACCCAGCCGGTGCGAGGGAGACGCAGAGCCTCTCCCAGGGCTCCACGGACTGCATGCGGCGACAGGAGAATCCGACGCAGTTGTGATAGCGTCGCAAGATTCAAGCTAGCGGACAAGACCATATGGTTGCCATCGGTGCGGCATCGATTGAAGACGCCGAGGCCATCCTCGCGCTGCAAAAGCTGGCCTACCAATCGGAGGCAAGGCTGTACAACGACTGGTCGATTCCTCCGCTGACCCAGACAATTGATTCGCTCCGCGAGGAGTTCACCAGCTCGATCATCCTCAGGGCAACTCTGGACGAACGACTCGTTGGTTCGGTGCGCGCCAGGCAGAATGGTGATGTTTGTGCAATCGGGCGCTTGGTTGTGCACCCGGAACTACAGGGTCAAGGTATCGGGTCGCAGCTCTTGCGCAGTATCGAAGCAAGGTTCAGCTCTGTGGCCAGGTTCGAGCTGTTTACTGGCAGCAAGAGCGAAGCCAACATCCGCCTGTATCAGCGCCACGGCTACACGATCACTCGAACCTCGCAGCTATCACCAACCGTGTCGATCGTGTTCATGGAGAAGCCTGCACAGGCTGGCCCCTAGCCCTTGGTCGAAGGTCGTGCGCTTTCGCGTGGCTTTCCTGGTAGCATAGGCCCCGCGCTGCGGAGATCTGGCGATGGTACGCGAGATTAGGCACTTCTTTCCCCGATTGCGGTCGACCCGGGGAATTCGCTGTCTCTGCGCCCTGTGTTCGGTCGTGTTCTTGGTCGGGTGCTACGACTTGAGTTTGAAAGACTACGTCGGCGATGGTGGCGGTGGAAAGGCGGGAAGTGCCGGTGGCGCAACCGGCACCGGAGGTGCCACGGCGATCGGCACAGGCGGCGCGGGCAGCCGCGACACGCCGGTTGCCACAGGCGGCATAGGTGCAGGCGGAACCGGCGGGGCGAGCGGCGGCGCCAGCGGAGGAACAACCGGATCCGGGGGCGCGATCAGCACCGGAGGGGCGGCCGGCTCCGGGGGCGCGACCGGCACTGGGCGAGGTCGCACGTGTCGTGACGAAACCCCAGGCCCATGGTCTCGATCTTATCGCGCACAGGCCCGAAGCGAGGTATCCTTGCGAGTGTGGCAGTGATGGTCCACTGGAACGGTAGAGATATCCCCCAGGAGTTGCGTGCGCTTCCTGAGGGCCGGTATGTCATCGAATCCGTCGATGCAGCGCCTGCCCTGTCCCCCGACGAGGAGGCCGGGTTGGAGCAGGCCATAAACTCCCTGCGCCAGGGGAAGGGAGTCGAGGCCGATGCTGTCTTCCGCCGGGTTGAGGAGAGATTGCGTCGTTGAGGGTGATCTTCACGCCTGAGGCCGAGGAAGATCTCAACTCGGCGGTGGATTTTCTTACCAGTCGCAGCCCACCGGCCGCCACGCGGCTGGTCGACGGTGTTAGGTCGCTGGTCCAGCGCCTGGCCCACGGCGACTTCGAGAGGCCGGAGCAGCAGCTTCGCTCTGGCGAGACTGTGAGAAGTTGGCCGCTGTCGCCGTACCGTCTGTACTACCAGCGTACAGACGAGGCTCTACGCGTGGTCCGCATCTATCAACAAGCGCGCCGGCCAATCACACGGTAGGCGCTTTGCGCCCCAAACAACGGTGCCAGCCGGATGTCCAGCGCGCTCACCCCAGCAGCGCCACCGTCATCACATGCGCGTCGAGGTCGCGCCAGAGCACGGTGAGTGAACGCGGCGCTATGCGCACTGCCAAGACAGGTGCCAGTCGAATTCCCCGCGCCTGCCAGGCTTCTGCCACGCCTGCGGGTGCGTCCACTTCGTCGCCTACCACGATGTCGCGCGTGTCGTGACGAAGCCCGAGTCCCAGGGCCTTGAGCACCGCCTCTTTGGCGCTCCAGACGCGCGCGATAGTCCGCTCGGCGTCGCGGCCGCCTGTTCTGCCTACCCGCGCAGCTTCGCTTTCACTGAAAAACTGTCGCACCAAGGCCGGATCCCGCGGTTCCACGGTTTCCAGATCGGCGCCGATGCAAGCACCAGGCTCGATCGCGATTGCTGCCAATCCCCAATCTCCACGGTGCGAGATCGACAGTGACAACAACAGCCTCCCCTGCCCTTCTCGATCGACATATGGAACGCCGGCCTCATCATTGAGGATACTCAACTGACGATGCCAGTCTTCATTCCTCACAAGCCCCGCCACCAGGCCGTGGTCTTCGGCAGCCAATTCGCCCAGCAGCCGCTTGGCTGCCCAGCGGCCGAGCAACCACTTCCGTCGGCGCGGCAGGAAGGTCAGCCCAGCAAGGATCGCTTCCTCACGCGGGCTGAGCAGGCCGGGCGGCGCCTGGGCCAGCGCCAGCGCGGGATGCTCGCCGGCGTGGGCCAGAACATAGCGGAACATCTTGCGCCGGTCAGCCGACGACGCCGCGGAAGCGGCCCAATGCCTCGTCAGGCAGCCCGCCCGGCATGCGCGAGGTACGGTAGCCCTCTACCGTCAGGTAGACCTTGCCCTCGTCGTCACGCACACGTGCGTCGAACGAGAGCGCGTCTGCGGACGAGTGCGGCTGCAACTCAGCCACCACCAGCTTGCCGTTGGGGGCCGGATCAAACACGGTCACGCGGTCGACCACCGCGGGCAGCCCCATCTGGCCGGTCTGCCCGATCTCCCACACCCCCGCGGTCTGAAAGCACAGCTCCACCAGACGCGGCCCCACCATGCTGGTGCTGTTGGGGTTGGTGGTGTCAGCCGGCAAAGGCGTCCGCATGGTCCCCACCACCTGCCCGGTCGACAGTCGGTTGACCATCTCCAACACCCGGTAGGCCGGGCCGTGGAAGTACACGCGATAGATGTCGTCGTGGCCGATGCCGCCCACTGCGCCGGCGCCGTCCACGGCAGTGCGTGCAGCCTGCCCTTCCCCTTGCTCCAGCACCACCACGCCGGAAAAGTGCAATTTCTCCTCGGGCTCACGGCCCACCACCACCTGCACCGACGATAGGGTCGTGTGCACCCGCACCCGCCCGTCCGCACCCAGCAGCGGGCGCGCCCGCACGATCACCGAACGCGGCTCGTGCCGGTAGTACTTCATGGGCGCCAGGAAGCGCACATTTTCCAGCGCCGCCACCCGATGCAGCGGGGCCAGCAACCAGGCCGCCTCGGCAAAGGTTTCCAGGCCCATCACGCCCGGCAACACCGGAATTCCGTCAATCGCGTGATCATGGAGGAACGGCTCCACCTTGGGGTCGAGTCGGATTTCGGCGGTCATTCCCTGGTGCAGATCGAAGCTGACCTTGGCAAAGGGCAGAGGCAAGGCCCTGGCGCGGGCGCGTGCCAGCAGACTGCCATCGGGATCAAGGCCCCCGTCCTTGTCAAAGGGCTCGATCAAGATGCCCAGCTTGTGCCCCACCACCGCCTCGCCGGAGAAACCCGCTTGCAGGGCATGGCGGATGACGGGCAGTCCCTCGGCCGGCGAGAGCATGTCGATACCCGCGCGCTTCATGATCTCGGGAACGCTTCCGCGCGTGGCCATGCCGATCCCGCCCCAGGCGGTCCAGTCGAGCGCGATGCCGAGAGAGCCCGGACGCGAGGCCGCCCACCACGAAAGCGTCTTGCACATGAAATCGTTGCCCGAGCTGTAGTCAGCCTGCCCCGCATTCCCAAAACGGCCGGCGACTGAGGAGAATCCCACAATCGCTTTGACGTCCATCTCCCTTGTCGCGGCCAACAGATTGAAGAGCCCGTCAGCCTTCACCCGGAAGACCAGGTCGAACTCCTCCACTGGCTTGCGGTCGAGCGAGCGGCTGCGCTCGAGTCCTGCGGCATGCAGGATGACATCGATGCGTCCACTCTCGGCGCGGATGTTGTCCACCGCGGCCTTGACCGCTGCGCTGTCCAGCACGTCGACCTGGCGGTAGAAGGCACGACCGCCCGCCTGCTCCACCCCGCGCAGGGCCTCCAGTATGCCAGCCTGCCGTTCCAAATCGAAGAGCCTCTCCTCGACTTGCGCGGGCGTGGCACGACCCTTCTCCGCCTTGATGCGCTCGAATACCTCGCGCTTGGCCGCCTCGCGATCTCTGACCACGGTTTCCAGCAGGGCGTGCTCGCTTTCGGGCGGCATGGCACGCGCGTCGAGCAGATAGAACGTGCCGCGCGACGCGGCCGCCAGATCGCGCACGATGGCCACGGTGATGGCCCCGGCGCCGCCGGTCACCGCAAACACCGTGCTCTCGTCCAACTTGAGCGGCGGCTTGGCGTCGGCCGGCAGGGCTTGCATAACCTCCAGGCCAATGGTCACGCGCAGGCCTCCCACATAGCCGATCTCCACCGCGCCCGGATCACGCTCAGTTTCGTCGAGCAGAGCGCGCGCAATCATTTCGGGGGAAGCGCCGTCCTCGAAATCAACCGCCTTGGCCAGAAGATCGGGCCGCTCGCGCCGCAGGGTCTTGCTGAATCCGGTGACCGCGCCGCCCACGGGGTTGCTGGCGCCAGCCGCGCCATAGCCGTGCTGTCCTCCCATGCGCGTGGCGGCTATGACGAAGCTGCCCGGGTTGCCCAGAGCCTCGTAAAGACCGCGGGCCGCCCCGTGCAAGAGCAAGACACGGTCGCGGTACAGCTTGCGGAACTGGACCAGATCGAGGTCCGCCAACGACGCCGAACGGTCGAGCGCGGGTAGGAAGTAGAGGCCCACGGCTTTGCCCACCTTTGCCCATGTGTGCAAGGCGGCCTCGATCTCGGCCCGTTCAGGTCGCGCGTCGATGCGCAGCACCTGCACGCCCCGGCCTTCCAACTGCTCACAGAGGAGCTTGCCCGCGCCTTCGCTGTCAGCCACCACCACTACGCGGCTGCCCCTCTCCAGTCGCACGCTGGTCTTCTTGCACGCGTCGAGAGGAGGCCGCAGGGTCACCACCGGACGCCGCAGCAGCCCGCTCACAAAGGGGCTCGGCCCCTCCGCCGCGTCGGCCACGGGAGCCGCCGCACTCGCTGCCGCCGCCGCGGGCGCGGGTGCTGCCGGCGCCACCGACGCTGCTGCCGGCAAGTACTTGTTCACGAACCCGATCACGTGGCGAAGGGTCGGGTAGTCACGCAGCTTCACGTCGTCCTGGCGCGGAATATTGAATGTCTCCCTCACCAGCGCGAACACCTCCGCCTGCT
>PMBS01000117.1 GCA_003153015.1 Myxococcales bacterium | reverse complement strand
CATCCAGCGTCACTTCCTTCCGGCCGTCCCCGGCCGCCGCAAGTCCCTTCTCCCCCGCTGCGCGCACGCCGTCACCGGCGTTCACGATGGCCGATCTTCGCGTTCACGATGACCGATCTATCCGTTCACGATGGCCCGATCTTCGCGTTCACGATGGTCCGAAATTCGCAGGCAGGGAGTGCCGGCAGAAATCGCGGTGGTCGCGAACACCATCACCACCTGAGAAAGAAGAAACACGATGACGAACGAAATCACGCAACCCAAATCGCACGACGAAACGCCAGCGCAGATGAAGCAGGCCAACGAGCCAGCAGCATCGGACAACGACAACGATGCGGCCTTCAAGACCGACATCACCCACAGCGCGGACACCGAGGCGGCAGAAGAACCGCAGCCAGCGATGTCGACGATCCAAAAGTTCGACACACGCATCACCAACCACGATGGCAAGCCACAAGCAGCCGAGCCGGATCGACCACCTGTCCTCATGGTGCCAGAAGGTACGATACCTTTCCCGAAGACACCCTCACTTCGCAAGAAGTATCCGTTCTATGGGTTACTCGGCGACCTCCTTCGAGTGGCGATGCCGCATACCGAGGCCGACTCGACAGCGGTTGCATCCCAGCTCATAGCTGCGACGGCAAACATGATCGGGAGAGGCCCCTACTTCAAAGACGACACCGCCAACCACTACCTGGGAACCAATGTCGCCATTGTCGCCACCTCCTGCCTTGATCGCAAGACCACGGCTCTATGCGTGGCACTCAAGATCCTGCGCGGAATCGACCCACGCTGGGAAGAGGACTGCCAAGTGGATCACCTCTGGTCTGGCGAGGACGTCATAACCGGCGTTCGCGGCCAAACACATTCCGGCAGCAAGCGAGCAAGAAGCAAGGTCTCCAACGTTCAAGGCACGCGGCTCTTTATCGTCGACTCCGAGTTCGCTCGCACGCTTGCAGCGATGCGCCGCCCAGATGACTCGATTTCTCCTGTACTCCGTCGTCTCTGGAACAAAGGGAGCGTCAGAACGATGGTCGATGAGAAGCCCGTCAAGATAACCGATGCGCACGTCGGCGTCGTCGGCCACTTCAACCTCGGCGGCGGGATCCCCAACCTCAAACTGGACGCGAAAAGCGACGGGATCCTCGGTCAATTCTTGTGGTTCTTCGTCAGGAGATCGAAGTCCCTGTTCCGCAGCCGTTGGCCAACCGATGAGCTTGCACCGCTGGTTCTGCGTCTGAAAACGGCCGTGGCATTTGCCAGGACCGTGGGCGAGATGAAGAGATCACAGAAGGCCGAGGCGTTGTGGCCGAAGCTGCGTGCCCGTTTGACCGAGCAGCGTCCGCAGGGGCTGCCGGGTGTCGAGAATCTCAAAAGACACGCCCCCACTCATGTGATGCGGACGGCCTGCATGTTTGCCCTGCTGGACATGACTTCGACCATCAAGACTCAGCATCTCAAGGCCGCGATGGCGATGTGGCAGTTCGTAGACCAATCCATCGACTTCATCTTCACCGAACGGAAGCGATAGCGTCCGGCTTTGGGCTGGCCGCTCGGACCAAAGAGGTCGACGCACCTCAGGGCCGAGCAGCCGGCTCACCCGTCCGATGATGGAGCGAGCATCGACGAAGTTACAGCGACACAGCCTTGAAGAGAAAGATGAACGGCAACGTGGGCGGATTCGCAAATGCGAAGACGTTCGCGGACAACGAAAGAGAAACCAACCATCGCAATCAGAATCAAACGGCACAAGAACGGTAAACAACTGCACCAACGCGAGGACGGTCCACCCCGAATCCGCATCGTCAGCTGGTTCCTGCGTGGATGTGGTCGCGCAGATCCCCGCACACCCGCATTGGAAAGAGTCCTGGCGCGCATGAAGCCGTGGGCGGAGTCGGTGACCACCGGACCGGGAGAAGTCGCGATGTCGATCACGCAAGCCACGGATGCCAGACCGGCGATCTGCACGTTGCAGGCCCACGCTCGAAAGCGCGCCACTCTACAAGATGGACTGAGCGCTGCTCTACCAAGCCTTGGCTGCGTTGACGACCGCGATGACCCTGCCAAACCGAAACGGGCCGCGTCCTAGAAGATACGCCGAGCGTGTATCCGCGGATCAAGCGAGAGCCGAGACGAGGAACCGTTCACGCTTTCTTCTTGTTCCCTTTGCGGTGCTTCAGCCAAAACCGAAGCGCGATGACACACATCTTGTTCAGGCTCCATCGCTTCTGCTTCGCGAGTCTGGCAGCCCGCGCGTGCAGCTTGCTGGGGAGCCGAAGACTTGGTCTGATCCGTTTGCCTTTGCTCGGGCGTCCCGGACCGCGTTTCCCCGTGCTGTGACTCACATCCTTCGCCATGCAAGGCTGACTACCACGGATTCTGACGCCACCAAAGGAACGAAAACGCAGGCTTCGCTCGCACGGATGGCGTCATCCGTGCGCCCCCCGATTAAGTCGCATACTTGCCGTCATCTATTGTATCTGACGTCATCAATTCAGGAGTGGCAAGAAAACGCCAAAAAAGCCCTCTGGTTCGCTCGCCATGCGTTCTCGGCGTTTCTCCCGTGTCCCTGTAGGGCCGACCCAACAACGGCTTTTCTGGCGCCACTTTCACCGACCTTGGTCAACTTTCATCGCGCAGCATGGCCTGCACCATGCCGCCGACCTTCGAGAGACGCCGAGCTGTTTCAAAAAGTCCGGGCAAGAGGCAACCATTCCGTCCAAACCCGATAGCGGGCCGGCTGCTTCACCGACTCTGCTCGCCGCTCTGGTGATGAAAGTCCTCGGCACCCGCTCCAACGGGTGACATCCCAATCAAGAGACACGCGCGATACCGCTCCGTTGCCCCGTGGTTGTCATGACCGCACGAACGCCGAGCGCCGCCCACCGCTCCCATCGTCATCACCACCGGACCCGGACAAGAAGAACCGCTGTCGTGAAGCCGGCGTCCAGCGCGGAAGAAGCTGCTTGCGAACTGTAAAGAGGTAGTAGGGGGCAATTTCGCCCACAAAAAGATAGGGAGACCGAACATGAGTACAGCAAGATCGACAGCAGCAGTTTCTTCAATCAACGAAGCCCACGAGTTGAAACGACCAACACCCATTCGCATCCGCGATGTCTCCGCCGATTCGCCACCGTGGCCGGAGGCGCGTCCACTCGATGACTATCCGTACTACGGTCTCGCCGGCAAAATCGTCAGGACCATCGAGCCATGCTGCGAAGGATCCCCAATCGCAATCCTCGCCCAGACTCTTGCGGCGTTCGGGAACGTGGTTGGGAGAGGCCCGCACGCCAAAGTCGGGGCCACCGACCATCACATGAACCTGTTCGTGGCAATCGTGGGCGACACAGCCGTAAGCAGAAAGGGCACCTCATGGAACCCCGTGAAAAGGATCTTTGAAGAGGTCGACCCACGGTGGGGATCACAATGCATTCAGTCCGGCCTGTCTTCAGGCGAGGGCTTGATCCACGCGCTACGAGACCCGGTTGAAGGCGCGCCGGATGACGCCGAGGCCGCTGTGGACCCCGGTGTGCAGGACAAGCGGCAGTTCGTGATCGAGGGCGAGTTCGCAACTGTACTCACCGTGCTACGGCGGCAGGGCAACACCCTGTCGCAATACCTACGCAAGGCGTGGGACGGCGACACCCTGCAAACGCTCACAAAGAGGCAACCCGAGAAGGCCACGGGCGCACACATCTCCATCGTCGGGCACGTCACGAAGGATGAACTGCTCTCGAAGCTTGGTCTCGAAGCCAAGAACGGCTTTGGCAACCGCTTTCTCTGGCTCGCCGCCAAGAGATCCAAGAGCCTGCCCAATCCTGGCCAGGTGCCCTCGGACAAGCTGCAACCCCTCGCCGACCAACTCGCCGAGGCGATAGAGTTCAGCCGGTCAATAGGCGAGATACGCAGATCCAAGAAGGCCGCGGAACTATGGGACACCTTGTACCGTGACCTGGACGACCGGCGTGCCAATCTGGAGCCGGGTATCGATGCGCTCGTGGCTCGCGATCACGGCCAGCTTCTGCGCCTGTCTTGCATCTACGCATTGATGGCGAGATCGGAAATCGTGAAAACGCAACACCTCCAGGCGGCAATGGCTCTGTGGTCATACGCCGAGGCGTCGACCAACCACATCTTCTGGACCCCACCAACGCTACGTCGCCCTAGATAGACGCGGAACTGCTCCGTCTTGACCCTCTTGGTCTCGCGCGTGGGTCCGAGGCCACGGGGTCAAGACGGGGTTCCAGCTGTCACTCGACTTTCGAGTCGTGCAGCCTGGTCCCGCTTCAAGTGACGTAGAGGAATCCACCAGAACGTCATCCACACATCGTTCTTTCGACCTTTGGACCCCAATCCGACCCCCTGTTTCGGTCCTGACCACCTATTCCGGGTCCTCCTGTGGGGTACCACAGGGAAAGACAGAATCACGCGATCTGGCCAGCACATCTGCGGGAACGAACGACGACTGAAAGAACCACCAATACCTATTATGACCCACTCTTGTCACGACACATTTCCAACAACCACATGGGTTGTTTCCTCCGAGTAGTCACCCATTGAATCTAGGTGACTACCACCAAAGACAAACCGCATCTTGGAGTTCTACCAATGCCAACAAAGCGCAAGAAGACGAAGACCAATATTCTGGCCAGGATCCTGATCAAGAAGTCAGGTGACAAGGAATCCAGGGATCGACAAATCCTAGTCCAGTGGGCCAAGACGATGCAGTTCTGTAGACAACCATACGAGGATCCCGACACTCATCGGACTCACAACCTGAAACACTGCAAGCTAGCTCTATGTCCGACCTGCCAGACCAGAAAGGCAAAGAGAAACCGCGACTTTCTCTACAAGCAGTTTGAGGAATACACTCGTTCTAGGAGACTGTTCGAGACCCGACTGGATCTCCCTCGTGGAAACCTCTCTGGCAAGGAACTCCACGATGCCATGAGGATGATCGCCTATGCCTGGAAGCGGCTCACCCAGTCGGCGGACTGGAGGAAGGAAGTAAGACTGTGCGCTGCGGTCATCCACCTCCCATGGAAATCCGCTAGTGACAGCCACCCGGCTGGCTACTGGCTCCACCTCCATATCATCTGTCTCACTCGGAACAAGCGGCCGGATGTCACGCGGATTGCCTCGGAGTGGAAAACGATCAGAAACAGCCTCGGTCCGTTCAATGGAAGGAGCAGACACGATGCCCTTTACTGGGAAAGGGTGCGCAGGCTGCGCCGCACTTGCGTGTACTTCACTCATGTGAAGAAGCGCATCGCCGGGTATCCCCAAAAGAAGGGAGCCCCGTGGTTGTTGTGGAAGATTCCAGACAATGACGTTGTCGAATATGTCCGAGCCGTCAGGTATCGGCTGCGCGTTTGCTACCGCGGGTTCGATAGGGACGTTGCGAAGTGCAGCAAGAAGGGCTGATTGAGATGAAACTGACACAGGCGATGATGGCCTCGATCTACAAGTTGAAGAGCCGCGAAACTGGGCACCTGTCCACTAGGTTCTTCGACCTTGAAAGAATGGTGGGGATCACGTGCGAACCGGGCAATCCCTGCGGTGCGCGCGCTTGCCCACTGTGTTTGCGACGACATCTAAAACACAATCTCTGGATTGTTCTGGACCATCTGAGCATGTCGGGCGATGGGAGGTGGAAATCCATTCGTCTTTTGGCGCCGGCCAAGGTGCATGGACAAGAGCTACGCCAGGCATTCGAGTCGGTTCGGCATGCACTGAGGAAACTGCTCAGGGGAAAGAAGCCATGGCCTCATCTCCCATCGGGTTGGGTGGTACGTTTTCGATGCAAATACAGCCCCGGCGAAGACGGCACTGGCCACTTCCAGCTATCGGTCCGACTTCTGGTGTTGGTCAGGGGGAAGTTGGACCTCGTCCTTATCCGGAAACGATGGTGTGATCTGTTGAAGGCGGAGGGACTGCCAACCAGGGCGCCGGCCAAGCGGCTCACATCGATTGCAGAACTCGGACCTGATCGCCAGCAAGAAGCCAGGAGAATGGTTGGGACCTGCCTTGGTCTGCTCGGTCGCATCGAGAAGATGAAGGCCGAAGACGCTGGAGAATACCTGCATTTGTTGCTGGACCTCGCAAGGGCTGTTGTCAGCCGGTAGCGCTGAATCGACGTGACTTGGTCTTTGGAACAATGGATTCCGGCGGAGATTTCGTTCGGCGGCGAGAATAGTCGCGAGTGGGTGGCCCAATTCTTAATCTTGTAAAGATAGAGAAGGGCAATTGCGAGACGTCTTAATACCTGGATGTGCTCGCAACGGATTTGCGGCCAATCGTCAGTTGGGGATGGTCCCAATCGAGGATTTGAAGGCTGCCCACAATTGGGAGATGGAAGATGAACTACAAGATGGCTTGGATTGCACACCACGAAGCTGCGCACGCCGTTGCATATATGCGGCTCGGATTGCCCTGCACTGAGGTGAGCATTATGCCCAGCGAAGACCCGCATGGAGTTATTGGTATACCGGACGCCCCGGAGTTCGCCTGTTCGGAGGATCAATCGGGAACATTGACTCCGGATCCGGAGATGTGCGACAAGTACGTGATAGCGTTGTGTGCCGGATACTTCAGCTGCGGGATTTCGGGTCAACCCATCAAGCGCGCCTTGAGGATGTCCCGGCACGACTTTGACAAGGTTCAGGCATTGCTCCCGCATGCGAAGAGCGGACATGATGACCTTTGGGATCAGACTTTTTGCCTCGTTGTCTCCAACGAAGGGTTGATTCGCGCCCTGGCATATAGGTTGTGTAAGTACAAGGTTCAGGATCGCAGGGAGCTAACCCTCCTTGTTGCCGCAATCGATGGTGATGAGGAGGCGATATGCCGACTACGCTCGCGCGACCGTCTCATTCACTCGTCGGGCTTCGGGCACCGGTCTCACACGCACCCAGTCGGATGATTGGACCCATAGCCGGCGCTACGGGAAGATCGAGTGGATGGTTCAATGGTAGGGCAGTCAGTCCGTCGAAGTTGGACGGCTTTCTTCTCTGGCCGCCAAGCGAACAGTCCATGGATAAGGGCAGCGAGAGGAACGATCCTTGTGTGGCAGCGGCGACAGCAGTGGCTGAGGCCCCGGTCAAAGGTACCCCCCTGCCACACAAGGTTGGGAGGAATCTTGGTTATTTTTGGGTATGAGAAGAACAACACCTCAAGATGGAAGACGAGGACCAATCGTTGAATGGTTGCACGGGCCAACAGGGCAACCGCTCGGCAAGATGGTGGAGGATCCGGCGACCGGGAAGATCACTGGGTTCGATGCGCGCGGGAAGCAGAGGGGAACCTACAACCCGAGGACGAACACGACGAACGGTGCTGGCGGCCGACCAGCAGGGACCGGGAACCTCCTGTCCGCGCTGGTGATGAACTGCGCATGTCCCTCGGGTGTCGGCGGGACCAGGCGATCGGTTGTGGTCAAGAAGGCGCAGTTGGGTGGCGGGAATGGGGGCTCGCGATGACGATGGCGATGATCAGCGTTCCGAAAGTCGATGGCTCAACCGTCGACCTACTCGACTTCGGGTGGCGTCGTACAGATATCCCAAGAGATCCCGAAAAGTGGGTGTTCCTGCGGCCGCATCCAAAAAGGTGGAAGAGGTTGCCAGGTGGCGTGCGCCCGGGCCTGAGGGGGAAGCAGAGCGAAATTCTCGCCATGCGAGCTTCAATCGCGGCAGCCGCCAAGGTCCCAGTGATGCCCCCTGTTGAAATCGTGGACGCCGCTTGGGTCCTCCCAGATTCAAAAGACGTTTGCCTCGGCGCCGTCGGCAACCTGTGGATGGAGGGATATCTGCAGTTCGGCGTCGTCCTTCCTGGAGCGTCCATTCTTGGCATGGATTCCCTGACGCTCCGGCAGGTCCTGTTGCGCGGGTTCAACCAATGCTTCGGGTGCCAGAGAGAAATGCTTCGTCATGCGGATTCGACTGGCGTGCTGCTGGAGAACCCATGGCCAGACGCCCCTAATGCCAAAGGCCGTGCGCTTCCGCCGTGCAACGAAGATCCAAAGGATTGGTTCGGTGAGGCGGACGCCGGCATCTATGCGAGCCAGCCCGGCGACTTTCTTCATCAAGGTGCCTTGAATCTCGCCGTGGAAATAGCACGCCACTGGGTGGTCAGAGGACTCCCTGCTGAACCGATGCCCGGCTACATGGAAGGGCCAATCATTGGCTACGTATTCGGGATTGACGACGCGACCATCGCCCACATTCGTATGCTGGAATCCAGGGCGACCCGGCGCCGAAAACGTGTATCCCGTCCCGTGGCTCGGACAGATCGTCTTCTGAAGCGAGCCTGACCAGCAGGGAATTGGAAGCCAGCATCCATCTTGTTCCGCTTCTATGGCTGACAAACGGCCGTGATGCCCCCCGAGGTTCTTGTCCACGCTTGGCATTGTCGTTGACGTAGTCCGTCCCTCCATGGATACTTCCATTGGGAAGTGAAAAAATGGGCAGACCCCCAAGTAGCGAGAAGACAACCCGTCTTTCTGAGTGGTTTCGGAATAACTCCGAGATCACGCGAGAGGCCTTTGCTGACAGATTAGGCATCGAACGCCAGCATGTCGACCGCTACGCGCGCGGCGAGCGAAGCCCTGGCCTCGCCATCGCATTCGCCATCGAGGACATAACCAAAGAGATCTCCGGGGGGAAGGATGTCCTGAAGGCACGAGCTTGGATTCCAGACCCAGAGAGCCCAAAGGGGGCCTCGCCCAAGCGCCACGACGGACGTCACTCGACGCGACGTCGCAAAACACGGGGGTAATCGCGGGATGCGATGCGTCAGCGAGTCTGGTTGAATAAGATTCCCGGAGGAAGTATACTGACTCCCAGATAGGAGGTCAGTATATGACACACTGTTCTATTGCGTCCGTTCCAGGTCTCCCGGTCGTTTCCCGTCCCCGTTCCGGTCCCCGTCACATTCTCGCTCTGTCGGCGCTTGATGCGGACATGTCCAAGCTGGTGGGGTTGCAGAAGCAGGCCGAAAAGCTCGCTACCCAAGCCAACCAGCTTCGAGCGTCGATCCAGCAGGGGATGTCATCGGCCGGGCTCGCCAAATACCAGAGCCCCACAGGGATCCACGCGAACCTCTTCACCTCGTGCCGGTTCAACATCGACCGCGGCAAGCTCAAGAGGATCCTTCGTCCCCGTCAGTTCGCGGCCGTCTTGAAGCCGGTCACCTCCACGGTCTTGAGGGTGAGGTAGGCCATGCGTCCCCTCTCCATCGAAGACGCGAAGCGGAACCGCGACGAGAAGATCGAGAAAGCCAAGGGCTTGCTCGCCGACGCGGTTGGGCGACTGCAA
The DNA here is from genome assembly GCA_003153015.1 of Myxococcales bacterium. GTDB lineage: Bacteria > Myxococcota_A > Polyangia > Fen-1088 > Fen-1088 > Fen-1137. The sequence continues at coordinate 2,233 of PMBS01000117.1, read as the reverse complement.
AGCGGCGACGACTGGAAGGCGATGCTGGCCAAGCTCGCTAGGGGTGGCCGCTTCAGCATTCGACGCCTGAGCTTTCGGAACCAGCTGCTCGTCGAGATTCAGTCACCAGGAACTCCATTCGTTGCCAGCTACCTTGCCTGGCAGCGGGCTGGGCGACAGGTCCGGAAGGGCGAAAAGAGCCTGGTCATCCTCGCACCGTTAATCGTGAACAAGGCGAAGAAGGTCGTCGATCCCGACCTTGAAGAGGAACACGGGCGCAAGGTCCTGGTTGGCTTCAAGCCGTTGGCGACCTTCGCCGGTAGCCAGACGGATCCCCTCCCTGGCGAAGCCGGTCGACCGCTTCCGGAACCAGCGCGGGTCACCGAGGACATCGCCGCCGACGAAGCCTTCGACCACAGCGTCGAGATCCTTAGCGACGTCGCTCTTGGCCTTGGCGACGAGGTTGTCGCCGACGTTGCCCTTCGGCCCCGTGGGCGCCGCGATTCCGGTGTCACCCGTGGATGGTTTGATCGACGCACTCGCGAGATCGTGGTCATTACCGGCGAAACCTCACGTGCACAGATCTTCAAGACTCTGGTGCACGAAATCGCCCACGCGATACTTCACGGCAACGCCGACCACCACGCGCGCAGCGAGATGGAAGTCGAGGCCGAGTCGACCGCGTTCGTCGTCTGCCAAGTTCTTGGACTCGAAACCGGAACCTACAGCTTCCCCTACGTTGCCAGCTGGGCCGGCGAAGAGAAGGCCGAAACCATGGTTCTTCAATCGGGTCAGCGAATAGTTCGTGCCACGAACAGAATCCTCGACGCCCTCTGTGGCGAGAGTGAGAGGCTTGAAGACAGCGCGAAAGGGGCCGCGTGATGACATCTGGGGAGAAGCCGAAGCGGGTGGCGATCTACGCACGGGTGTCCACGACCGACCAACATCCCGGCATGCAGGTCGATGAGCTGCGGCGGGTCTGTTCCCAGCGGGGCTGGGAGATCGCTGGTGAGTACGTCGACGCTGGATACTCCGGGTCAAAGGATCGCCGTCCCGAACTCGACCGACTCATGCAGGACGTTCACCGGGGCATGGTCGGAATCGTCCTGGTGTGGCGGTTCGACCGATTCGCGAGATCTGTTCGCCATCTCGTTACCGCCCTCGAAGATTTCCGTTCGAGGTCCGTCGATTTCATCAGCGTNNATCGCAGCCGCGAGAAGAAGAGGCGCCCTGGTCGGTCGCCCTCGCGCGAAGATAGACATCACCCGCGCCAAAGCGTTGATGGCGTCAGGGCAGTCGTTCCGAAAAGCGGCCAGGTTGTTGGGAATCGGAACGGCAACCCTGCATCGAGCCCTGCGAAACCGGGAAAATCTCGACGTACCAAATACGTCTGAGGATGACGGGGTCCAAGTGTCCGAAACCACGGGGACGGTTTGATGGTTTTCACCGTTTCGGAACTGGTCGTTTCTGGAACACCCGCCAGAAAGTCGCGATTCATCGCTGTCCGGTGAGGCCATGAATCGCAACCCAAGAAATGCAGACATCCTCGTCTTGGAAAGCGATTGGGGGGAGGACTTGATCGACACCAGGAGTACGCGCCCCTTCGTCGAAGGGCTTGCGCGCGCGCTAGAAATCACGGCCGTGTTCAGGACCTTTCACTCTGGCCGCGATCTCGAACACTGGATGCACCAGGTCTTTCTTTCCAAAGGGAAGCCTGAAGTCGTTTACATCTCCACGCACGGCAGCGGTCGTTGCCTCTACCCATCCCTGGCCACGAGGGGAGTGAACCTTCGCGCTGTGCTCGCGTCTGCGGCTAGAGGTACGCGCCGTCAAGACGCAAGAAGGGGCCTGCTTCTCGGTGCATGCGAGATCGGAAATGACCTTGAAAACGTCCTCGCTGCCGCCGGTGGACGCCTGAAATGGGCCGCAGGCTACCAGGTTGAAGTCCCCTGGGTAGAGAGCACCCTGACCGACGTTGCGTTCCTGACCTACATGATCTCGGGCAGAGGAGTTACCTCCTCGAATGGAAAACGAGCGGTGCGGGCGAACTCTCGGGTTACCAGGACCAGGTCAGCCCTGAAAGCAGCGGCCTGGTTGCTCGATGACTTCGGCGTCGCCGAGGCACTCGGGTTCCGAGCGACGGAACTGCGCTGAGACGCCAGCTAGCTACCTGTGACCGGGGCCTGAGTCACCGCTGTCATCGCGTGAGATTTCCCAACGGTGGGATCGTCTCGTAGTGATCACGCGCCATGCA
>PMBS01000276.1 GCA_003153015.1 Myxococcales bacterium | reverse complement strand
CCGCCGACCTGTGCGGCCAGGGCGTCGGAGAGGTAGTCGCCGTTTAGGTTGAGGGTCGCGATGACGTCGAATTCGTCGGGACGGGTGAGGACCTGCTGCAAGGTGATGTCCGCGATGGAGTCCTTGAGCAGAATCTGACCCGCGGGCGGCTTGCCCGCGCAGTCGTCCCAGCCGATGACCCGGCCAGCATACTCGCGCTTGGCCAGGGCGTAGCCCCAGTCGCGNNTCACGCTCTTGCGCTGGTGGCGGATGGCGTAGTCGAAGGCAGCGCGCAGCAGGCGCTCGGAGCCTTCGCGCGATACCGGCTTGATGCCGATGGCCGAAGTCGCGGGAAAACGAATCTTCTTCACGCCCAGTTCCGACTGCAGGAACCCAATCAGCTTCTTGGCCTCGGGCGATTCCGCCGCCCATTCGATGCCGGCGTAGATGTCCTCGGTNNCGAGCGGATGCCGCCGCCCACCGGGGTGGTGAGCGGGCCCTTGATGCCCACCAGGTAGGTCCTGAACGCCTCGATGGTCTCGTCGGGCAGCCAGGTGCCGAACCGGTTCTTCGCCTTTTCGCCCGCGTAGACTTCGGCCCAGGCGATCTTCTTCTTGCCGCCGAATTCCTTTTCCACCGCGGCGTCGAGCACGCGCACCGACGCGCGCCAGATGTCAGGACCGGTGCCGTCACCCTCGATGAATGGGATGATGGGATGATCCGGCACGGCGAGCGTGCCGCTCGACGACATGGTGATGGATTCGCCGTCGGTGGAAATGACTGGTTTTGCTGATGCCATGTCTTTCAGCTATCACGGTGAAGGTCGATAGTCGACCGGTGAGGTCCCTGACCGCCTAGCCCTGAGATTTCCGATGATCAAACCGCATGGCTCCGACAGATTGAACCCTCTGTCAAGCCAAGCCGGCGGCAACATAAGAAACGCCGGTTGCTGATCTCCGGATGCGGTACGGTTCACCATCAGGCGGAAACCATCCCCATCTTGAGGTATGTTATCGGTCTACACATCTTGCAGATTATCGAAGACTCGTAACCCGGCCGATGGGAGACACCACCATGAGCAAGACGGCAAGACTGGAAGTAAACGGCCAGACATTGGAGATGCCAACAATCGTGGGCACGGAGCAAGAATGCGGCATCGACATAAGTAGTCTACGTAGCACCACCGGGTGTATCACCCTGGACGACGGTTACGGCAACACCGGGTCGTGCCAGAGCGCCGTCACCTTCATCGACGGCGAAAAGGGAATCCTACGCTATCGCGGCATCCCCATCGAGGAGCTGGCCGAGAGTTCGACCTTCGTGGAAACTGCCTACCTGCTCATCTACGGCCATCTGCCCACGCTTCCCGAACTGCAGCGCTTCTCGAAAATGCTCACGCAGTACGAGAACCTGCATGAGGACATGAAGTACCACTTCGAGGGCTTTCCCACCAACGCCCATCCCATGGCGATTCTCTCCGCCATGATCAACGCCTCGAGCTGCTACTACTCCGACGTTATGGAGCGGCCAACCCGCGAGAATTTCGACATTCACGCCGCGCGGCTGCTTTCGCAAGTGCGCACCATCGCCGCCTTCTCGTACCGCAAGTCGCGCGGCTTGCCCATCATCTATCCCAAGCCCAAGTATAGATACACGGCCAACTTCCTCCACATGCTTTTCTCGGATGTCTACCAGGACTACGAGCCTCCGCCCGAGGTGGTGCGAGCGCTGGCCCTCATCTTCATCCTCCACGCCGACCACGAACAGAACTGCTCGACCTCGACAGTGCGCATGGTCGCATCGTCGCAGGCCAACCTGTTCGCCAGTGCTGCGGCGGGAGTGTGCGCGCTGTGGGGGCCGCTGCACGGCGGGGCCAACCAGCGCGTGATCGAGATGCTGGCGGACATTCATAAGTCCGGCGACGACGGCTCGCGCTTCATCGCAGCGGCCAAGGAGAAGAACAGCGGCAAGCGCCTGATGGGGTTCGGCCACCGCGTGTACAAGAACTACGACCCGCGCGCCCGCATACTGAAGAAGGCCAGCGACGAGCTGTTCGAGTCGCTCAAGCTCGACGATCCGCAGCTCGCCATCGCCAAGAAGCTCGAGGAGGCTGCGCTCTCCGACTCCTACTTCATCGAGCGCAAGCTCTACCCGAACGTGGACTTCTACAGCGGCATCATAATGCGGGCTCTCAACATCCCGACCGAGATGTTCACGGTTATCTTCGCCATCGGCCGGATGCCGGGCTGGATCGCGCATTACAAGGAGATGCTTGACGATCCCAAGGCCCGCATCTACCGGCCGCGCCAGATCTACGTTGGCCAGACCATCAACCACTACGTCCCCATCGACAAGCGCACCGGCAAGGCTGGATAGATCCCGTCGCGTTTCTCAGTTGACCTTGAAGAACGTGTGAAGCTCGTCGACGCCCTTCTTCACCGCGGCGGCACTGGCCAGTAGCTGTTGTTTCTCGTCGTCCGTGAGGTCGAGCTCGACGACCGACTCAATGCCATGCTTGCCCAGGATCACGGGCACGCCGATGAACAGGTTCTCAATACCGTACTCGCCCCGGAGGTAGGCCGCGCAGGGAGCCATGTGCCGCCGGTCGGTGAGGATGGCCTCTACCATTTCCGCCGCAGCCGCCGCCGGTGCGTAGTAGGCCGAGCCGGTCTTCAGCAGACCAACGATCTCCGCGCCTCCCTTGCGCGTCCGGTCCACCAGCCGTTCGATGGTGGCCTGGTCCATGAGCTCGGTGATCGGGATGCCCGCCACGGTGGTGAATCTGGGAATCGGCACCATCTGATCCCCATGCCCGCCAAGCACCATGGCATGCACGACCGAAAGTGAGCAACCGATGTGTTCGGCGACGAAGTAGCGGAAACGGGTCGCGTCGAGAATTCCCGCCATGCCGATCACGCGCCTGATGGCGAAGCCCGTGGTGCTCAGCACAACGTGGCACATGACGTCGAGGGGGTTTGAAACCACAATGACCGTAGCGTTCGGCGCGTATCTGGCGATGTGCTGCGCGGCGGTCTTGACGATGGCCGTGTTGGCTTTCAGAAGGTCCATCCGGTCCATGCCGGGCTTGCGCGGAAGCCCGGCAGTGATGACGACGACATCGCTGTTGGTTATGGTGGCGAAGTCGTTGGAACCACTGATGGGCCCGTCGTACGACCGCATTGGCCCCGAGTGGAGAAAGTCCAAGGCTTTGGCCTGGGTCATTCCTTCCATGACGTCGACCATCACGATGTCCGCGATGACCTTCTCGGCGATGTAGTACGTGGCGGTAGCGCCGACATTGCCGGCGCCGATGACGCTCACCTTCCTCCTGGGCATCTCTTCCTCCCTACGAAGCCGTCTGGCGGCTTTCCGCTTGCTGGATGGCCGACCTCAGCTCGGCGCAGGCCGAATCAAAGGCCTGCCGCTCCTTTTCGCTCATCCTCACCTCGAGGATCCTCTCCACGCCCCCGGCCCCAACCTGTGCCGGGACGCCGACGCACAGCCCGCTGATCCCGTACTCGCCCTCGAGGCGCACCGACACTGGCAGGATGGCGTGGGTATCTCGCGCGACCGCCTCGATGAGGCCGCAGGCGGCCGCGCTCGGCGCGTAGAAAGCCGTCGACCACTGGGCCATCTGCAGGATTGTGTCGCCGGCGTTGCGGACCTCCTCGATGATCGCGTCGAGCCGATCCTCGCCAATCAGCTTCGCGGCCGGAATCCCGGAAACCCGCACCGTATCCCTGAGGACGACCATCGTGCTACGGTGCGGGCCGACGATCAGGCCGGTGACCTCGCGGGGTGAGGTCGCAAGTGCGTGACTGACCAGGTAGCGGAGCCGGGTCGCGCTGAGCAGTCCTCCGACCCCAAGCACGCGCTGCCTTTCGAACCCCAGCGTCTTCTGAGCTAGAAGCGTCAGGGAATCTACCGGCTCGACCATGTTGATCACCACCGCCTGGGGCGCCAACCGCTGGATGTCGGCGCAGATCGCTTTCACCGTCTGCGAGTTGTTCAAGTACAGATCGATGCGGTGCTCGCCCGGTTTTCGGACCCGGCCAGCGGCGATGACCACGACGTCGCTGCCGACGATGCTTTCCACCCCATTCGATCCCTCGATGGTGGTGTCGTAGCCGCGCAGCGGGCCGGCTTGCATCAGGTCGAGCGCCTTGCCCATGGCAACCCCTGCCTTGATGTCCACCAATCTGACCGAGGCGATGCGATTCTCGGCCAAGAAGAAGGCGATGTTGGTGCCGACATTGCCGCTGCCAATGATACCAACGCGCTTCATGAATACTCCTCTGCCGGCCAGTCGCACGGCCGCACTAATCCACACCGGAGCCTCTCGCCTCCGACCGAACCCCGCTAGAAACTAGATGCCACGTTCGCAGGCGTGGATCAAACGGAATCGAACCATTGCGGGAGAATCCGACCGACGGGTTCCCTCCGGAAGTTGCTCGTCTCTCCCCTGGCGTCAGTGCATAATAGGGACCGCAGCGAACCTCTTTCGACACGGCTACGCCCCGTCCGCCGAATCGGCCAAGCATGAAGATACACGAGTACCAAGCCAAACAATTGCTGGGCCAGCACGGTCTGCCGGTGCCCCTGGGAATACCAGTCTTGCGCAGCGACGCTCTGGATCAGGCCGTGCAAGACGTCATCGGCGCGAGCAAGAGCCAGACGGTGGTGGTCAAGGCCCAGATCCACGCCGGCGGTCGTGGCAAGGGCGGCGGGGTGAAGGTGGTCAAGGGTGTCGAGGCGGCGCGAGCGGCGGCTGGACAGATTCTGGGTAAGGTTCTCACAACCCATCAGACTGGACCCGAGGGCCGCGTGGTCAGGCGCCTGCTCATTGAGGAAGGCGTGTCCATCGCCCGCGAGTTGTACGCGGGCATCCTGGTCGATCGCGGGTGCAGCCGCGTGGTGGTCATGGTCTCGGCAGCAGGCGGGATGGAGATCGAAGAAGTTGCCGCGCGCACGCCGGAAGCCATCGTGAAGGAACATGTCGATCCGGCCTTGGGCCTGGCGGCTTTCCAGGCGCGCAAGCTGAGCTACGCGCTCGGCCTGACCGGCACGGCGGCGCGCAACGCCACTTCGTTCTTGCAGAAGCTCTACCAGGCTTTCGTGGCGCTCGATGCCTCGCTGGTCGAGGTGAACCCGCTGGTGGTGACCAGCGACGAGCGCGTGCTGGCGCTCGACTGCAAGATGACCTTCGACGACAGCGCTCTCTTTCGCCACCCCGAGGTTGTGGCGCTGCGCGATCGTGGCGAGGAAGACCCGAGCGAGAGCGAGGCGCGCGGCTACGATCTCAGCTTCATCAAGCTCGACGGCAACATCGGGTGCATGGTCAATGGCGCCGGTCTGGCCATGGCGACCATGGACATCATCAAGCACTTTGGCGCCGCGCCGGCCAACTTCCTCGACGTGGGGGGCGGGGCCACGCAAGAGAAGGTCACGGCGGCGTTCAAGATCCTCACCGCCGATGCAGATGTGCGCGGCATCTTGGTCAACATCTTCGGCGGCATCATNNCTGGTGGTGCGGCTGGCGGGCACCAACGTCGAAGCGGGAACCAAGATTCTCGCGGAATCCGGCCTGCCCATCACCACCGCCAGCGACATGGCGGACGGTGCACGCAAGGTGGTCGCCTTGGTCAAAGGACAGGTGATCTGACCATGGCGATCCTCGCTGACAACCGGACTCGTGTGGTGGTTCAGGGCCTGACCGGTGCGGCGGGAACCTTCCACGCCAAGCATATGCGCGAATATGGAACCCCGATGGTGGGCGGCGTGACCCCGGGCAAGGGTGGAAGCGTGCACGAGGGTTTCCCGGTGTTCGATACGGTTGCGCAAGCGGTGGCGAAAACCGGCGCCAACGCCAGCGTGATCTTCGTGCCCCCGCCGGGCGGCGCCGACGCTATCCTGGAAGCTGCGGATGCGGGCATCGAGCTTATCGTCTGCATCACTGAGGGCATTCCGGTCCTCGACATGGTTCGGGCGAAACGGGTGCTGGATGCCCGGCTATCTTCATGGGAACCCTCAGAGGGTTCCCAAACCCTCCCGCGATGGTCCGCCGCCGGCGGAGCCGGCGGGCTCCCCACGCGTTGCCGCTTAGTCGGTCCCAACTGCCCGGGCGTCATCACGCCAGGTGCCGCCAAGCTGGGTATCATGCCCGGCTACATTCACCAGCCCGGCTCGGTCGGTATCGTCTCGCGCTCGGGCACGCTGACNNGCGGCTTTCCAGATCACCGAGCTGGGCCTGGGCCAAAGCACGGCCGTCGGGATCGGCGGCGATCCGGTCAAGGGCATGGACTTCATCGACTGTCTCTCGCTCTTCGAGGAGGATCCGCAGACCAAGGCCGTCTTGCTCATCGGCGAGATCGGCGGCACCTCGGAAGAAGAAGCCGCGGCCTTCATCAGGGCCAACATGACGAAGCCGGTGGCCGCCTTTGTCGCGGGCGTGACCGCACCGCCCGGACGCCGCATGGGCCACGCGGGCGCCATCATCAGCGGAGGCAAGGGCTTGGCCGCCGACAAGATCGCGGCCCTGCGCGACGCCGGCATCGCCATCGCGCCCACGCCCGCCGATCTGGGCACCACCGTGGCGAAGTTGGTGGGCTAGCTTCTTCGCCACAGAGAGCACAGAGATCACAGAGATCGGATAAGAAGAAGGGGTTCGGATCGGACAGAACCCAACCCTTCCCTTTCCGGTCCGGCTCTGTGGCCTCTGCGCCCTCTGCGGTGAAAAGCTATCTTCCGGCTTGTGGTTGGTCCGCGCTAGTTGGTGCCCCTGCTGCAACCAGATCTCGTCCGTACTGGTAGCCCTTCATCAGGGCCTTCAGGTTGAGGCTCTCGGTGCCCTTGGGCACAGAATCGACAACCGCCTTCTCCACCGCATCGATAGACAAGAGATTCGTCGCCCCGGCAAAGAAGCCCGTCATCACGATGTTGAGCACCAGGCGCCGGCCCAGTTCCTCGGCAAAGCGCGTGGCCGGAATGCCCAGTGCACGCGCCGTGGCGGGCAGTTTGCCTTCCACCTGCACCAGCTCGTTTTCGTACAGCACCAGACCATCCGGCTTGAGCTGCGGGGCGAACTGGACAAACGCGTCCTGCGAGAGCAGCACCAGGATGTCCGGGCGTCGCACGTAGGGATAGCCGATGGCCTCGTCGGCCACGATCACCTGGGCGCTGCACGCGCTGCCGCGCGCCTCGGGCCCGAAGGCCTGGATGAGGGCCGCGTGCCGGCCGCTGTAGATGGCCGCGGCCTTGCCGATAATGGAGCCGCACAGGATGATGCCCTGGCCTCCCAAACCCCCTACGCGAATTTCAGTCCTATTGTGATGGGAACCCTGGGAGGGTTCCCATCCCCTCCCGCGCTCTGGCTCCGGCGGGCAAAGCCCGCCTTCGCCAACGCGATCAGGGGAACCCTGAGAGGGTTCCCCTGCCCTCCCGCGATGGTCCGCCGCCGGCAAAGCCGGCGGGCTCCCCACGCGACTAGCCATTTCCGCCTTCCCAGGGCAAATACTCGGCGCCCAGAACCTTGCCCAAGTGCTCGTTCATCGCGTCCAGCCAGGTGGGGCGCTCGCGGTCCACGAATTTGCCCACCGCGATGGGGCCATTGAAGGTCAGCCCCAGCTCCTTGGTGTCGGCGCCGTTCTTGACCACGCTGTTCTGCTTGTAGAACTTCAACTCGTCTACCCCGTCGCCGCGTTTGTTGCGTCGCTGATACAAGGTCGGGCAAGGAGAAAGGGCCTCGATGAACACGAAGCCACGCTTCTTCAATCCCTCCAACATCGCCTTGGCGAGTTGGCGCACGTGGAACACGGTCCAGCGCGCGACATAGCTGGCGCCGCACGCGTCGGCCAAGAACGGCAGGTTGAACGGCGCCTCGTAGTTACCGAAGGGCATGGTGGTCTGCTTGGCCCCGAGTGGCGTGGTGGGCGCCACCTGTCCGCCGGTCATCCCGTAGGTGAAGTTGTTCACACAGATCACCATCAGATCCATGTTGCGGCGGGCGGCGTGCACAAAGTGGTTGCCGCCGATGGCCGTCAGATCCCCGTCGCCCGAATACACCACCACCTTGAGCCTGGGGTTGGCCAGCTTCAGCCCGGTGGCGAAGGGAATGGCGCGGCCATGGGTGGTGTGGAACGAGTCCAGGTTCAGGTAGCCGGCCACCCGGCCGGTGCAGCCGATGCCGGACACGATTGCGATCTCGTCCAGGTTCATGCCCGATTCGGTGAGCGCGCGGGTAAAGCAGTTGACCGTGGTGCCAATCCCGCAGCTCGGGCACCAGATATGCGGGATGCGCTCCTGGCGCAGATAGGGCATCACCGGGTTGATGCTGTCGATGTCGCGCAAGAGCGTGCCTGGCGTGTTCTCGGTCATCGGCCCACCTCCAAGATCGCGGCCAGGATGGTCTCTGGCTCGTGCACCGAACCGCCCGCGTGCGGAAGGCTGACCACGCGGGCCGCGCCGGCAACCGCGCGCTCGATCTCCAGCACCATTTGTCCCATGTTCAACTCGGGCATGATGAACACCTTGGCCGTCTTGGCCAGCTCGCGCATGCGCTTGGCGGGAAACGGCCAGGCCACCACCAGGCGCAGATGCCCCACCCGCACACCGCGCTTGCGCGCTTCCTCGACCGCGGACATCGCGATCCGGGATGTGATGCCATAGGAGACGACCACAATCTCGGCTCCTTCCACGCCATCCTCGCGCACGTCCATGATCTTGTCGGCGTTGTCGCGAATCTTGCCGATGAGCCGCCGCACCAGCTTGTCCTGCGCGACCGCGTTCATGGCCGGGTAGCCGCGCTCGTCGTGGGTCAGGCCAGTCACGTGAATGCGGTAGCCCGCGCCGGCCTTGGTCATCTCAGGCACCGGATCGTCCTTGCTCGTGGCATACGCGCGATACTCGTCCTTGGGCTTGTGGGTCCACTTGCGCGGGACCACCTTGATCTCGGAAGCGGGTGGAATTACCACGCGCTCGACCATGTGCCCCACCACCTCATCCATCATGAACATCACGGGGCAGCGATAGATCTCGGACAGGTTGAAGGCTTTCACCATCAGGTCGAAGCATTCCTGGGGCGAATTGGGCACGATGGCGATGATCTCGTAGTCGCCGTGGCTGCCCCACTTCGCCTGCATCATGTCGGCTTGCCCGGGCAGGGTGGGCAGTCCGGTAGAAGGGCCGCCGCGCTGAACGTCGACCCACACCCCCGGGGTTTCGGTGATGGCCGCCAGGCCGATGTGCTCCATCATGAGCGAAAAGCCCGGGCCCGAGGTCACGCTCAGCGACTTCTGCCCGCCCCACACCGCGCCCTGCACCGCAATGCTAGAGGCCAACTCGTCCTCCATCTGAATGAACACGCCGCCCACCATCGGGATGCGCGCGGCAAAGCGTTCCACCACTTCTGTCGACGGGGTGATCGGGTAGCCAGCGGCAAAGCGACACCCGGCAGCCAGAGCGCCTTCGCAGGCGGCGTGGTCGCCGTCCATGAAATGAATGCCGGTGAGCACGCCCTTGGGGTCAGCCGGCTCGGGGTCCTGCACTCGTGGTGCGGCGATCGGCTTGGGCGCGGAGGCGGTTGCCGCGGGCGGGCCCTTGGCCTGGCGTGCGTCGATGTCCTTCCAGCGCTCGCCGTAGATGGCGAAGTCTGGGCAGTACAGGCCGCACAGGTCGCAGCCGCTGCAGTCCGCGGGCCGGGCCAGGATGGGGAAGTGGTACCCCTTGGCGTTGAAGTCTTTGGTGAATTCCAGGCAGTGGGTGGGACAGAAGTCGATGCAGAAGGAACAACCCTTGCAGATCTCAGGGCGGACGAACACCGTCCCTTTCCCCTGGCGCTCTGGGCTAGTCAGATTCATGCGCTCTCCTGGAAGTCGCAATCAATAACTAGCATGGGATCTCGCTGAGAACGAGCAAATAAGGACTTCATGGGTCTTGTTTATACCATACCGTTACAAGCAGAGATGTGCTAGGAAACCTCCGATGTTTGGTCTTATCCCATTTTTCCGATCGACGATCGGAAAGAAGGTCCTGATGGCGGTGTCGGGGGTCCTCTTGTTTGCCTTTTGCGTCGAGCACGTCACGGGGGCCCTACTCTTTCTCAAAGGGCCCGGCGCCATCAACGGGTACGGCCGCCTGCTGCACTACTCGGCTGCCTTGATCTGGTTTTTTCGCGCCGGCCTGATCGTCGCGGCCGTGGTCCACGTCACCTTTGCGACCCTGCTCTACTTTCAGGAGCTGGCGGCGCGTCCGGTGGGCTATCGCAACCGGCGCTACCTGCGGGCGAGCTATGCGGCTCGCACCATGAAGTACTCGGGACCGTTCTTGCTCGCCTTCGTGATATTTCACCTGGCCCATCTGACCTGGGGGTACAACGTCGTGCCCGGCCCCTTCATCGCGGGCGACATCTACGCCAACATGCTCAATGGTTTTCGCACGGGGTGGGTGGCGCTGGTGTACGTGGGCGCGGTCAGTCTGCTGGGGTTGCACCTACTCCACGGCACCCACAGCATGTTTGAATCGCTCGGGCTACGCCACCGTCGGGTGGAATCGCTGCTCTTTGGCTTCGCCCGCGTCGCCGCACTCGCGATCTCGGTGGGTCTGGCTCTGGCTCCAGCGGCGGTGTTCCTTCGCATGATCGGGGGGTAAGGAGCGATGGAACTTGTAGCCAACCTTCCCTCCGGACCGCTTTCCACCGCCTGGGAGCGCCACCGGTTCGAGCTCAAGCTGGTCAACCCGGCCAACAAGCGCCGTTACCAGCTCATCGTGGTGGGCTCGGGNNAGCCCGCGCCGCGCTCACAGCATCGCTGCGCAAGGGGGCATCAACGCCGCCAAGAACTATCAGAACGACGGCGACAGCGTGCAACGCCTGTTCTACGACACCATCAAGGGTGGGGACTTTCGCGCGCGCGAGCACAACGTCTATCGCCTGGCCGAGATCTCGAACCAGATCATCGACCAGTGTGTGGCCCAGGGGGTTCCCTTTGCCCGCGAGTACGGCGGACAGCTTGCCAACCGTTCCTTTGGTGGCGCACAGGTGTCGCGCACCTTCTATGCCCGCGGTCAGACCGGGCAGCAGCTTCTCCTGGGCTCCTACCAGGCGCTGTCGCGCCAGATCGCGGCGGGCCAGGTCAAGATGTTCCCGCGGACCGAGATGCTGGACCTGGTGGTGGTCGACGGTCGCGCGTGCGGCATCGTGACCCGTGATCTGGTTTCCGGCGCGATCGAGTCGCACGCCGCAGACGCCGTCATCCTCGCCACCGGCGGCTACAGCAACGTCTTCTACCTGTCGACCAACGCCAAGGGCTGCAATGTCACTGCCACCTGGCGCGCGCACAAGCGCGGGGCCGGATTCGCCAACCCCTGCTTCACCCAGATTCACCCCACTTGTATCCCGGTCACCGGCGATCATCAGTCGAAGCTCACCCTGATGAGCGAGTCGTTGCGCAACGACGGCCGGGTGTGGGTCCCGCTGCGGCCGAGCGACCAGCGGCCGCCCGCCCAGATCCCGGAGGCCGAGCGCGACTACTACCTCGAACGCCGCTACCCCAGCTTCGGCAATCTGGTTCCCCGCGATGTGGCCAGCCGTGCCGCCAAGGCAGTGTGTGACGAAAACCGTGGGGTCGGGCCAGGTGGCCGCGGCGTCTTTCTGGATTTTTCTGACGCCATTTCACGCCAGGGCGAAGCCGTGGTGCGCGAGCGCTACGGCAATCTGTTCGATATGTACGAACGGATCACCGCGGAGAACCCGTACAAGGTTCCCATGCGCATCTACCCGGCAGTGCACTACACCATGGGTGGGCTGTGGGTTGACTACAATCTGATGACCACCGTTCCGGGTTTGTTCGTGCTGGGCGAGGCGAACTTCTCCGACCACGGGGCAAATCGGTTGGGCGCCTCGGCGCTCATGCAAGGCCTGGCTGACGGCTACTTCATCATTCCCTACGCCATCGGAGGCTACTTGGCCGGCAGCAAAGCGGGGACGGCGTCGACCGACAAACCAGAATTCGGTGCGGCCAAGGCACAGGTGAAGGAGCGAGCCAACCGTTTACTCGCCCGCAAGGGCAAGCGAACCGCGATGTCGTTCCATCGTGAGCTGGGCAAACTGCTGTGGGAGAACTGCGGGATGGCGCGCACGGCGGCCGGGCTGCAGCAAGCCCTCAGCCGCATCCCCGAGTTGCGCGAGCAGTTCTGGCGCGAGGTGATGGTGCCGGGCGGTCCCGAAGAACTGAATCAGTCGCTGGAAAGCGCCGGCCGCGTGGGAGATTTTCTCGAATTCTCCGAGTTGCTCTGCCGAGACGCCCTTGCCCGCGAAGAATCCTGCGGCGGCCATTTTCGCCAGGAGTATCAAACCCCAGACGGCGAAGCCCGGCGCGACGACGCGCGCTTCGCCCATGTGGCAGTGTGGGAACACCGGGGTGACGGCCAAGAGCCACTTCGCCATACCGAGCCGCTCAGTTTTGCAAACGTCCACCTCGCGCAGCGGAGCTACAAGTGACCATGAATCTCGTGCTGATGGTCTGGCGGCAAGAGAATGCGCGTACGGTTGGCCACATGCAGAGGATCGAGGCCAAGGACATCAGCCCCGACATGTCCTTTCTGGAAATGCTCGACGTGGTCAACCAACGCCTGACCGTCGCCGGCCAGTCGCCCATTACCTTTGATCACGACTGCCGCGAGGGGATCTGTGGTTCGTGCGGGGTGGTCATCAATGGTGTGCCGCACGGCCCGCAACCAGGGACCACGACCTGCCAGCTTCACATGCGCCATTTCCGCGACGGCCAGGTGGTCGTCATCGAGCCTTTTCGCGCGCGTGCCTTCCCCGTCATCCGCGACCTGATGATCGACCGCAGCGCCTTTGATCGGGTGATCGCGGCCGGGGGGTTCATCACTTCGCCCACGGGAAGCGCGCCGGATGGCAATGCCATGCTGGTTTCCAAGGGAGCGGCTGACGCCGCCATGGACGCGGCCGCTTGCATCGGGTGTGGCGCGTGTGTGGCCGCGTGCCCCAATGCCTCGGCCATGCTGTTCGTAGGCGCCAAGGTTTCGCACCTGGGCCTTCTGCCTCAGGGACGGCCCGAACGCTGGTCGCGCGTGCACGCCATGGTGGCGGCCATGGACGCCGAGGGCTTTGGCGGCTGCACCAACTATCTGGAATGCACTGCGGTCTGCCCCAAGAACGTATCGCCCGACTTCATCGGCCGCCTCAACCGCGACCTAATCGGCGCGGTGTTCTTGGCCCGGCCGCGGGTGGCAAGCACGGAGGCTGGCTAGAGAGATTTGGAGGGTGTTGTGAGAAAGGGCTGGATTCCGCTTCACCGATGAAGAGAGAATCGGAAGAGACGCATGACCAATGCCCATGAACGCCATACTGCCCTACGCACACTTGGCCTCAAGCTGGATCTCACCCGGGGCCAGCCCGGCGACGACAACTTTGATTTGTCGAACCCCATGCTCACCATGGTCGACGACAAATCCGTGGTGACGTCCAGCGGGGTGTCCATCCGCAACTATCCCGGTGGGGTCGCAGGCTTGCAAGAAGCCCGAGAGCTCCTAGCCCCGTTGCTCGGAGTGCTTCCCGAGGAAGTTCTGGTCGGCAACAACTCGAGCCTCGCACTCCTGAGCAACACGCTGATGTGGGCCATGCTGAAAGGCGTGCCCGGCAGCCCGGCGGCGTGGAGCAAAGGGGAGACCAAGTTCGTCGTGACCGTGCCCGGTTACGATCGACACTTCCTTATGCTCGAGCGGCTCGGCATCGGCATGATTCCGGTTGAAATGACGGCGCAAGGGCCGGACATCGCAGCGGTAGAGAGCGCGGTTGCCTCGGACCCAGCGGTCAAGGGTCTGCTCTTCGTGCCAACCTACAGCAATCCCACCGGTGATACGACCACTCAGGCGGTCGCCGAGCGCCTGGCAACCATGCCGGCGGCGGCGCCGGACTTCACCATTTTCGCCGACGACGCCTACGCCGTCCATCACCTCGACGATACGCCGCCACCCCACCCGGATTTGCTCGGGGCAGCCAAACGGGCAGGCCACCCGACGCGCGTCATTCTCTTCGCATCGACGTCCAAGATCACCTTCGCTGGTGCGGGGATCGGCTTTTTGGCTGCGAGCCGGGAAATGCTGGCCTGGCTTACCGATCTGCTTTCTACGCAGATGATCACTCCCAACAAGATCGAACAGTACCGTCACGTCCTGTTCCTGAGCCGCTATCCTGGTGGAATCCCGGGAATCATGCGGGCGCACGCCCGCCTGTTGGCCCCCAAGTTCAGCGCGGTGGAGGAAGTGCTGAAGCGTGAGCTGGGAGGCCGAGGACTGGCACGCTGGAACACTCCCAAGGGTGGATACTTCATCAGCCTGGACACGATCCTGCCGTGCGCCAGTCGTGTGGTGGAGCTGGCCAAGCAGGCCGGCGTGGCCTTGACTCCCGCGGGAGCCACCTACCCCTTTGGCAAAGACCCCCAAAACCGCAATATCCGAATATCCCCGACCCGGCCGCCGGTTGCGCAGGTACACAAGGCGATGGAGGTGGTCGCGGTCTGCATAGACCTGGCCAGCGAGGAAGCGCGCTAGACAAAGCGCCAATCAGCGCCGCTACCGGTAGAAGTCGTTGCCTCGGTCGTCAATCACGATGAATGCCGGGAAATCCACCACCTCGATGCGCCAGACCGCCTCCATCCCGAGCTCGGGGTACTCGATGACCTCGACCTTGGTGATGCAGTCCTGGGCCAGCCGCGCGGCCGGCCCACCGATGCTGCCGAGATAGAAGCCACCGTATTTCTTGCAGGCCTCGGTCACCGCCGCCGACCGGTTGCCCTTGGCCAACATGACCAAGCTTGCGCCGTGCGACTGGAACTGCTCGACGTACCCGTCCATGCGGCCCGCAGTTGTGGGCCCGAACGATCCGCTGGCCAAGCCCGGCGGAGTCTTGGCCGGGCCGGCATAGTAGATGATGTGTTTCCTGAAGTAGTCTGGCAAGGCCTCCCCCCGGTCGAGGCGCTGCTTGAGCTTGGCGTGCGCAATGTCGCGCGCAACGACCATGGGACCGGACAATGAAAGTCGCGTGCCGACTGGGTATCGGGAAAGAGTGGCGCGGATTTGGTCCATTGGCTTGCGCAGGTCGACTTGCACCGCGCCGCTGGCGAGCGCGGTCTGATCGAGATCAGGCAGGTACTTGGCTGGGTTGGTTTCGAGTTGCTCGACGAACAACCCTTGCTCGCTGATCTTTCCCAAGGCCTGGCGATCCGCTGAGCAGGAGACACTGATCGCCACTGGGCACGAAGCAGCGTGCCGCGGCAAACGGACCACCCGCACGTCGTGGCAGAAGTACTTGCCGCCGAACTGCGCGCCGATGCCGGTCTGGCGCGAGAGTTCAAGCACTTGTGCTTCGAGTTCCGGATCGCGAATTGCGTGCCCGAGCCGATTGCCCTTGGTGGGGAGCGAGTCGAGCAGCCGTATCGATGCCATCTTGGCGATCTTGAGTGCGTACTCGGCCGAGGTGCCGCCCACCACGATAGCAAGGTGGTAGGGGGGGCAGGCGGCGGTGCCGAGGGTTCGGAGCTTGCCGCCGAGAAACTGCAGCATCGACTGGGGATTCAACAGGGCCTGGGTCTCCTGGAAAAGGAAGGTCTTGTTGGCGCTGCCGCCACCCTTGGCCACGAACACGAAGCGGTACTCGCTGCCGTCCCCGGCGTGGATTTCGATCTGTGCGGGTAGATTGGTGCCGGTGTTGACTTCCTCATACATGGCAAGCGGAGCCATTTGCGAGTAGCGCAGGTAGTGCTTGGTGTAGATCTCGAACACCCCGCGCGCGATCGCCTCTTCGTCGTTGCCGCCAGTGAAGACGAATTGCCCTTTTTCTCCGATGACAATGGCCGTGCCGGTGTCCTGGCACTGGGGAAGCACGCCAGCGGAGGCAACCACGGCGTTCTTGAGCAAATCGAGCGCCACGAACTTGTCGTTGGGGCTGGCTTCCGGATCGTCGAGGATGTTGCGCAGCTGCCCCAGGTGTCCCGGCCGCAAGAGGAACGCGATGTCGTGCATAGCTTCGCGCGTTAGCACGGTGAGGGCCTCGGGTTCGATCTTGAGAAAGCGGTGACCCGCTGCTTGGAAGGTCGAGACGTGGTCGGTGGTTACCAGGCGGTAGGGTGTGTGGTCCGGAGCAAGGGGCAGCATCGGCTGGTAGGCAAATTCCGGCATAGCGCACGTAGCATACCGCCTCCCGCACCCGCTCGGCCAATGAGTCCCAAGCGCTGCTGTAGCCCAGACGGCCTGCCGCGCAGCTTGCGGCTGCGCGCCCGGAGGGAATCGAACCCCCAGCCCTCGGCTTCGAAGGCCGATGCTCTATCCAATTGAGCTACGGGCGCAACACGAAATAGTCGGGCGAGATAATCCCGGCCCCTGCCGGCCCTGTCAAGGATGGCGGTCGGCCGGTTTGGGTGCGGGCGCTGGCGCGGGCGCACTTGCTTTCCCCGGCTTGGGCACCGCCTTCTTGGGGATGTAGGTCAGGCGCAGTGCCTTGATGAGCTGTTCCTTGGCCGCGTTCGGATCGCGGCGCATGTCCAGGTTCTTTATCCGCTCCAGTGTGCTTTTCAGAATATCGAGGCGGCTGCGCTCGGCTTCGCCGCAGGCCACAGCCGACCCCGACTCGCACAGTGTCAACGCCTTTCCGGCCTCGGTGTACGCGTACCCCGGTTCGAAGTGGTCCGCCAGCGCAAGGCTAGCTATGTGGTGAAGGCGATGGTCATCCGGATGGGCATCCAGCGCACCTTCCAGCGACGCCAAGGCCCAGTCCGGATGGCGCAGGTCCATGAAAATGTCCGCCAACTCCAGCGCGGCAAGCACGTTGCCCGGCGTGGCCAAGAGTTCGGTCTGCAGCTCCGCCACCCGCTGACGCATGGCCGGATCCGGCGGCAACCCAGGCTTGACCTTCACATCCGGCCTGGGCATGAGAATCGCCGTCGCAAGCAGCAACAAAATCGCCAAGTCGAGAACGCGCTTGACCACTACCTCTATTCGTACCGCAGCGCCGCCCTCTGGTCCAGATCCACGCTAGTGCCGCTTGCCAGAAGTTGCGGAAGGGTTCCAACGGATGCACACACCAACGCGGGACACTAGAACACGAGGCGAGGCGGCACTAGCTTCAATTTACGGAGGGGAGAGCCCCTCCCCCCGTCGGGCGAAGCCCGCCGGGTCCCCCCTTCCCCCGCTCGGCCTTGCGGCCTCGCGGCTCGCGCTTTGCGCTCGCGTGCTGCCCGACGAGAGCACCCTCCACAGCTTCCGGCGGGCAGCACTAGGCGCCGCCCCAAGATTCCCCATACCGTGGCAGAAAGCCCCGGTCAGATTCTGCGTCGAGCGGCTAGAAAGCGAGAATTCTTTGCTGGACAAGGGCTCCTGTTCTGTGGCATTGGAAATGCTTCCGTAGCTGATGGGGGATTTTTGCTGGGGCGATTGGCGTCGGAGCGAGCCTGCGAACCTAACCTAGCACTTCTTCAGCACCTCACGCTTTCCGAAATCTCTGTCCGGTTTCCTGTCGCACAGACCTGGCTGTCTGTGACACCGGCACCACGACCAAGGAGGAACAGATGAGCGTCCTTAAAATGCTAGCCGATGCCTTCCACGAAGGGGGATGGGGCATGTGGCCCATTCTCACCATTCTGATGATCACCATCTCGATCGTCACTGAACGTGCTGTGGTTCTTCGCAAGGCGGTGATTGACAAGGACAAGCTGCTTGCCCTGCTCCGCTCGCAGATTTCGGCGGGCAACATTCAAGGCGCCATCAAGGTCTGCACCGGGAACCCCACGCCCATGACCCGCATCGTCCAGGCTGGCCTCATGCGCGCCAACCGGACAGAAACCGAGATTGTCGCGGCCATGGATGAATCCTCTCTGCGCGAGATGCCACAGGTCGAGAAGCGAACCGGCTACCTGGCCATGTTGGGCAATCTCGCCACCCTGGCCGGTCTGCTCGGTACCATCACCGGCCTGATAAAAGCGTTTGCCGGCGTAGCGGGCGTTGACCCATCACAGAAGGCGACCCTGCTCTCCAAAGGCATTTCCGAAGCCATGAACTGCACGGCGTTCGGCCTCTCCACCGGCATCAT
>PMBS01000330.1 GCA_003153015.1 Myxococcales bacterium | reverse complement strand
CCACAGGCTCCATGTCGCAGGCCAGACCATCCCACACGGCGACGCTGATGCCAAACGAGAAGGTGCTCATCGCCGGCGGGACGTCTTTGGGCGGCTACCTTTCGAGCGCGGAGCTATACGTGTCCCAGTGACCGGCGGCCCCCTTTGCCGCATTTGTGCAACCGGCTCCGGCCCCGGCCACCGGCCCCGGCCCCGCCGCCTTCAGAAGGCGGCTACGCCGCCCTGGATGCCTCAGGCATCGGATCGGCGCTCGTCCAGGCCTCGCGCTGAAGCTGGCGCTCCAGCTTCCGCAAGGCGCTCAGTTCAATCTGGCGTACCCGCTCGCGGGTAAGCGCGAAGCGCGCCGCGATCTCCTCCAGGGTCATGCCACCGTGTTCGGCAGCTTCCAAGACGCAGGCCTCGCGCAGAATGGGTTCAGTGGCGTGGCTCGGTTTGGCCCCGCGGGTGTCGCGCGTCTCTGCCGTCAGATTGAAGCGGCAGATAGCGTAGGGGCAAGGGCCGGGCAACTGCCGGCACGCGCCGTGGGTGCTTTCGAAGATGTTGATGCGGGAAGCGTCTGCCATGTCAGCTCTCTCGGTTAGGGGTGGCTCGCCGCGAGGATCCGTTCGATGACAGATTCATTCGGCACCCCGACCCCGTAACTTGAGCCGTGGTCCGAAGAAACTGCTTCTATGAATTGGTCGCGTGGGGAGCCCGCCGGCTTTGCCGGCGGCGCACCATCGCGGGAGGGCATGGGAACCCTCCCAGGGTTCCCATATTGAGATGCCGGTGGGCGCTACTCTTGAACAGGAGCGCCGGCTGCGGGATCGGTCGTCTTTTCAGGCAGTTGGACCCGGACATGCGCCCGCCGTGCAAAGGCGAACAGGGCCACCAGCCCGACGAGGACTGCGTACCACAGGGTACACAGCCGCGTGACGAAGGTGGCAGCAGCGGCCACGCTGCGTCCGGTTCCGGTGCCAAGCTGCCCGAGCAGGGCGAGCATGCCTGCCTCGGTGACTCCCAGACCACCCGGCAGGAACGAAAGCGCACCGGCCACAGTCATGGAGGCGTAGATGAAAGTGCCAGCCTGCATTCCGACCGCAGCGCCGGGAAAGCCATGCACCACGACCCAAAAAGCCACGCATTCGCAATACCAGCTCAGGGTGGACAGCAGCACCGCGACCACCAGGGGACCGGGCCGCAGCAGCGCAGCGGTCGCCTGGTAGGCCTCGTGCAGCTTGCCAGCAAACGAGCGCACCCCCGGAAGGCTGCTTGCAAGCCGCAGGAAAAAGAGCGCGATGGACTCGACTGAAACCGCCACAAAACCCAGGCCGATCACCACTGCGCCGACGGCGAGAAAGCGCCGGTCGACATGAAAGGTGAACGCGCCCACACACGCGAGCAGCAAGAGCCCCACCAGGTCGGTGAAGCGTTCGGCGACGACGATGGGGGCGGTGCGCGCGGCGGGGATGCCGTGCGATTCGCGCAGCAGCAAGGCCTTGACCGCTTCGCCCAGCTTGCCCGGGGTGACGGTGAGGGAAAAACCGGCCAGGAAGATGAGGAAGCTGTGCCCGACCGTCACCTGCTGCAGGCCAAGCACCTTCAGATAGTAGTGCCAGCGCACGAAGCGCACGCCGTAGTTTAGCGAAGCCAGCGCGATTGCGATCAGCGCCACGGCCCAATTGAAAGTGGCCAGCGCGTGGCCGACGCTCTTGGCCCCGGCCCAAATAGAAAAGCCGAGGTATATGGCCACGCCAGCAGCCACCCCCAGGGTTACTCGCCAGATCAGCTTCTTCACGTAGCGCCTCCGGAAGAATGCTTTTCACCACAGAGAGCACAGAGAACACAGAGGAAGATGGAAAAGACTGGCTGCCGCTTTTCCTTCTTCATTCGTTCCGACCTCTGTGACCTCTGTGCTCTCTGTGGTGAAAAAGCTAACCTATCCTTCCAAGCCCTGGCCGCGCAGCTTTTCGACGCGCTTGCGTTCGTTGTGGTCCAGGATGCGCTTGCGCAGCCGGATGCTCTTGGGGGTGACCTCGACCAGCTCGTCCTCATTGATAAGTTCGAGCGCGGCTTCTAGCGTGAGATTGAGCGGCGGCGTGAGAAAGAGCTTCTCATCTGCGGCGGTGGTGCGGATGTTGGTCAACTTCTTGGCCTTGGATGGGTTGACAATGATGTCGTTGCCGCGCGCATGCAAGCCCACCACTTGGCCGCCGTAGACCGGCACGCCCGGCGGCAGCAGCAGGGCTCCACGTTCTTGCAGGTAGAAAAGGGCGTAGGTGTTGGTCTGGCCCGGGTCCTGCGCGATCAGCACGCCGTTGGTCCGGCCCTTGAACGTTCCTGCGTAGGGACCGTAGTGGGTGAAGTTGTGGTTGAGAATGCCGGTGCCGCGCGTGTCAGTGAGGAACTGTGAGCGGTAGCCGATGAGTCCGCGCGACGGGATGACGTACTCCAGGCGCATGCGGCCTTCGCCCGCCGGCCCCATGTCCTGCATGCGGCCGCCGCGCCGGCCCAACTCTTCGATGACCGGGCCGGTGTATGCCTCGTCGAGATCAATCACCAATTCTTCGTAGGGCTCAAGCTTCTCTCCGTTGGGCCCCTCCTTGAAGATCACTTGTGGCTGGGAAACCATCAGCTCGTAGCCTTCCCGGCGCATGGTTTCGATCAACACCGAGAGGTGAAGCTCGCCGCGGCCTAGAACCTCAAAAGTGTCAGGCGAATCTGTCTCCAGCACGCGCAGAGCGACGTTGGATTTTATCTCCTTGAACAGGCGCTCGCGGATATTGCGGGAGGTAACGTACTTGCCCTCCTGGCCGGCGAAGGGGCCATTGTTGGACAGGAACTGCATCTTCACCGTGGGCTCTTCGATCTCGAGCAGGGGCAGCACGACCGGGCGGGCGATCTCGGTGATGGTCTCGCCCACGGTCAGATCGTGCATGCCGGTGATGGCGCAGATGTCGCCCGCCACGGCCTCCTGAAGCTCGAAACGCTTGAGCGACTGGTAGCCCAGGATCTTGGCCACGCGGAATTCTTCGCGGCTGCCGTCGCGATGCACGCACAGGGCGCGTTCGCCCTGGTGAATCCGGCCGGAAAGCATGCGGCCGATAGCCACATAACCGAGGTAGTCGTCATAGTCGAGCGTGGCCACGTGCATGGACAGGGGCGCTTCTATGTTGGCCAGCGGGGGGGGCGCGGCCTGCACAACCAGATCGAGCATGGGTGAAAGATCCTTGCGCTCGTGCTTGAGATCCCTCACCGCGTAGCCCTCGCGACCCGAGGCGTAGACCACCGGAAAATCGAGCTGTTCTTCACTGGCCCCGAGTGCGCAGAAGAGATCGAAGGTGTCGTTGACCGCAGCTTCGGGATCGCAGCCAGGGCGATCGATCTTGTTGACCACCAGGATGGGCCGCAACCCGAGGGCCAGCGCTTTGCGCGTGACGAAACGGGTTTGCGGCATGGGGCCCTCAAAGGCGTCCACCAGCAGCAGAACCGANNTCGACCATCTTGAGCACGCGCTCCACCTCGCCGCCGAAGTCGGCGTGGCCGGGCGTATCCACGATGTTGATGCGCGTGCCTTTCCAGGTGATGGCGGTGAATTTTGCCAGGATGGTGATGCCGCGCTCGCGCTCCAGTTCGTTGGAGTCCATGGCGCAGTCGGCGATGACCTCACCAGGCCGGAAGCTGCCCGCCTGACGCAAGAATCCGTCGACCAGGGTGGTCTTGCCGTGGTCAACGTGGGCGATGATCGCGATGTTGCGGACGTCGCTACGGCGGGGCGTTTCGTCGATTTCGGGGCCGGAACTACTCATGGGAGGCGCGCAGGCATACCACATCCTGGCCGACAGACCGCCCCCGCGATCTCGCGATATCTGCGGAAGGTCGTGGTCGTGGCCGTGGCCGTGGCCGTGGCCGGAGTGATCACCGTCGGCCATGGAACCACTGGCTCACCCTCGCCCGGTTGCTGTAGGCTGGGCGCGTGACGGAACGGACTGGATTCGGGTTCAACGAACTGCACGCCGAGGAACGCGGGCTCCTGCTCGGGTTGAGCTTGCTGGCCACGAGCGATGGGGTCCTCTCTCGTCTGGCAGGTGACTGCCGCCAGGCGTCCTGCAAGGCATGGCAGGCCTTGCGCGCACTTGCACGTTCTGAGCGGGCCGCTCTCCTGGCCGGGTGGATCGTCGAGACGAAGGCGCCGTTTCCGCTGGGGATGGAAAGGTTGCATCCGAGCTGGCTAGTGGAGGCTGTGGCCAGCGAGCCGCCAGACCTTTGGCCGGCGCTGCTCTGCGGCCTGCCCGGGGTGCAGGTCGTAGTAGCGTTGCTGTCACAATCTCACGATGCCCGCGCGATCGCTGGCGACGCCTGGCCGCCCGACGCAGTGGCCGAGCTGCAGCGCTGTGTTTTTTCTCAGCTGGCATCGCTCTGTGTGGGACCTTCGGGCCCTGTGGGTGCGAGCCTCTGTCGCTTGGGCTGCGAGGAGCTGCTGGCCGAGGTTGCCCGCCGAGGTGCGGCGCTCTACCAAGAACTGTGCGCCGAGGGAGACGCATCTCTATGGGCGGTTGCCGGCCGCTTGCCCGCTACCCTGGGGCGGCAGTGGGTGAAGTGGTAGAAGGCGACGCCATGGGCCGACTGCAGAAAGGCTTGGGACGCGTGGTGCCCGCTGCGGTTCTCACCGCAACCGAAGAAGCCGCACAGATTCGGGCGCGGGCCGAAGCGGACGCGGCCACCATACGGACCGAGGCGCAGGCGGCGCGGGCAGAGGCCGAACGCGCCGGCTTCGAGGCGGGCAAGCAAGAAGGAATGGCGCAGGTGAGTGCGCTGCTGCTGGCCGCGCGTGCGCAGGCCGAGCGCGATCTCGACAGCGCCAAGGATGCAGCTATTGTACTGGCCCGTCGCATGGCCGAGCGAATCGTGGGCCGCGCCATCGAGCTTTCGCCCGGGTTGATGGGCGCGATCGTCGGCGAGGCCATGGTTGCCAGTCGTGCCCGGACCGGCACGGTCGTGCTGCGCGCGCATCCCGAGGACTTGGCCGCCATCGAGCGCGAGCGGCCGCGCTGGCTTGCGCGCGTGGCGGCCGGGGTTGATGTGCGCGTGGTGGCCGATCCGGCGATCGGCCGTTATGGTTGCGTGGTGGAAACCGCGGTCGGCCGTCTCGACGCGCGCCTGGAGACCCAACTCGATGCCCTGGAACGGGCCCTGCGGGGCTCGTCCGGCGCCTCTGGCCGAGACAAGCATGGCTGAATCCGACATCCAACCTGCACTGGTCGAACTGGGCGACGCCTTGAAGGCTCTCGACCAAGTCAATCCGCGGCGGCTGGCCGGCCGGGTGACAGAAGTGACTGGCCTGGTCGTGCGCGCCACCATCCCCGGTGTTCGCGTGGGCGAGTTGGTCTTCATCGATCGAGAGGCGATGCCTGGGCCTGCTCCGGCGGAGCAGCCGCGCCTGCAGGCCGAGGTGGTCGGTTTTCGCGGCGACGAGGTCGTGCTCATGCCGCTCGGGGAGGTGGCGGGCATCGGCCCGGACGCGGTGGTGAGCCCGACCGGCCGGCCGCTCGGCGTGCAGGTGGGCGAAGGGGTTCTGGGGCGGGTGCTGGACGGTCTGGGCAAACCCTTGGACGGGCGGGGAGCAATCCTAGGCCCGACCGAGGAATGGGCGGTTGACCGGCCCGCTCCCGACCCGCTCACCCGCCGGCGGGTGGCCAAGCCGCTTGCCCTTGGGGTGCGCGCCATCGACGGCTTCTTGACCGTGGGCGAGGGCCAACGCGTGGGACTCTTCTCTGGCTCTGGGGTTGGCAAGTCGATGCTGCTCGGTCAGATCGCGCGCCAGACCGAGGCTGACGTCAACGTGATCGCCTTGGTGGGCGAGCGCGGTCGCGAGGTGACCGAGTTCATCGAGGACGCGCTGGGGCCTGAGGGGCGCGCCCGCTCGGTGGTGATCTGCGCGACCAGCGACACGCCCAGCTTGGTGCGGCTCAAGTCGGCGTTCGTGGCCACCGCGGTGGCCGAGTGGTTCCGCGACCGGGGCCAGCGCGTGCTGCTCATGATGGATTCGCTGACCCGCTTTGCCCGCGCGCAACGCGAGGTCGGCCTGGCCGCGGGTGAGCCGCCCGCCCGACAAGGGTTTCCCCCTAGCGTGTTCGCCGTGCTGCCGCGTCTGCTCGAGCGCACGGGCAATTCGCATGTCGGGTCCATCACCGCGCTCTACGCCGTGTTGGTGTCGGGCGGCGACATGGAAGAGCCGATCGCCGACGAGGTGCGCGGCATTCTCGACGGGCACATCGTGCTTGCGCGTGAGCTGTGCGACCGCAACCACTGGCCGGCCATCGATGTGTTGCCCTCGCTGTCGCGGGTGATGAACGCGGT
>PMBS01000349.1 GCA_003153015.1 Myxococcales bacterium | reverse complement strand
CCGGTGCTCATCGGTGAGTATGGCGCTGTCCAACAGGATGGCTACGAGGACTATCGACGCTACTACATGGAGTACGTGACCAAAGCCGCGGTCGATCGCGGGCTTGTCCCCGTGTATTGGGACAATGGCGATCGAGGAGGCAAGGGCTTCGCACTCATCGACCGCGGGAGCAACAGCGTGGTTCAGCCGAAAGTGATGGAGGCCATGCTGAGAGCGGCCACGAGCTCGTACTCGCTCAAGGACATTGCGCTGCCGGCGCCCGCGAAGTGACGGGACGAAGTCGCGCCTGAGATACGGTCGGACTACGCTACTGCGCGCAGGGCGTGCTCGGCTTGTGCCAGAGGCGGCTCGGCAGCGCCCCCACCGGTGAACGGCAGATCGTCAAGGGGACTTGGGAACAACACAATGGCAAGCAGGGGGACAAGGATCGCGCTCCGAAGCGAGCGTTGAGTTCTTGAGGTTACGGGTGCGCCGTGCACCAGGCGTCGGGACCACACGTCGAAATCACGATCTGACCCGCGCCCCCAGAGAAGCAGGTCTGCGTCACGCATGTCCCCGTGAGGCAATCGCTGTCTGTCTTGCACAGAGCGAAGCCGCCCGACGTGGCCGCGCAAGCGGTTCCGAGGGGAGCGTTACTCGTGGTGTAGCACCGCTCACCGGTGGGGCAGTCGGCCGGTTCATCGCAGGCCAAGACGTTTCCGCCCGGGCACCCGACCAGACCGCCGTCGACCGAAATGCAGGTAGGCGAGCCTGTGGCGGTCTCGCAGCAGACTTGCGAGCCCACGGTGCAGGGGGTCGTCCCGCAGGTCACCAGGTTCGGATTCGCGACACCCGCTTCGAGGGATATCGGCGACGATTTGTCAGCGGACGCGTCGGGGCCGCCAATGCTGCTCGTGCCGACGCCACCGCCCGCGCCGCCGGCAGCGGCGTATCCCCCTATCCCGCCACCGCCCATTCCACCCACACCCGAGCCACCCATGGCTGCGGCCTGCGCGCCGCCGGCGGAATTGAAGACACAAACATAGGGCCGTCCCGCACATTGCCCTTTCGAACCCGTGCCCAGGCGAATACACGCCCCGCAATCACAATCGCTGTCAGTCGAGCAGGTCTTGGGGGCGCAACCGTGAACGTCGCTGTTCCATTGGCTGGGTTGGCACTCATTGTTGATCGGACATGGAACGTCTGGGCATAGGGCAAACACGCAGCCGTGGCTGTCGGCACTGGAAGCATCCGCTTGGCAGCGCTTGTCGCTTGGGCAGGTGTAGCCTTCCGTGCAACGCACCGGAACACATCCGTGGTAGTTGTCAGCACCCGCTTGGCAGCGACTGTCGCTTGGACAGGAATAGCCNNCGCGCAGAGAGTGCCAGACGGACAGACAAAGCCGGCACTGCATGGGGTCGGTTCGCACCTACCTGACGTGCCACATCGCTGGTCAGCTGGGCAGGAGGTCGCCGTGCAAGCAGGTGCGCAGACAAAGCTAGGCTCGGGGCAACAATCGGAGGTGGGCTGCGAAAGGCAGACTTTGCCGGAACCGCAGTCCGCATCCACTGTGCATAGACGCTGCGGAGGCGGATACACACAATATGTCGGGCCACAGCTCGATCCCGTCGTTGCTGGAGGACTCTCCTGGCAGGACCAGGGATAGTAGGTGTATGGGCAGTCGCTCAGGCTTCGGCACAGGGTGTAGCCCGACGGCCACGGGGTAACACCCGGACAGACAGGCCCACCAGTTCCGCCCGCCCCGATGCCGCCGTCTGGACCGGAGCCCCCGTTGGGCGAACCCCCGCTGGCAGTTGTTCCACCCACAACCTTGCCACCCGCACCGCCACCGCCCAAGCCTCCACTTCCCGAGCCGCCCATTCTCGCGCCGCCGCTGGTTGCACCGCCGCTGCTGTTTCCGCCCAAGCCTGCGCCGCCGCTGCCCACGCCGCCGCTGGTTGCACCGCCGCTGCTGTTTCCGCCCAAACCTGCGCCGCCGCTGCCTGCACCGCCGCTGGTTGCACCGCCGCTGCTGTTTCCGCCCAAGCCTGCGCCGCCGCTGCCTGCACCGCCGCTGCCGGTTCCACCCGAAACTGCGCCACCCCTACCGCCGGCCCCTGAATTCCCAGCCGTGCCGCCCCCGCCCGATCCACCGCCAGCGAGAATTCCGCCCGCGCCAGAAGCACTGTCGCTCGACGTTGCAGCATCAACCGAGAATCCGCTCCCGGTCTTGCTGCATCCGCCTCCCGTGACCGCGCCCGAAACGACGCCCAAGAGCCCGAATACGAGAAGAAGTTTCATGCCAGAAGTATACACCTGTCCAGGATTCCCATTCCTCTCAAGGAGCCGCGTTGATGGCTCTATGTGACGGCCGTCACCTAGGCTTCTCGCGGCAGGTTCTCCCGCATCCGCCGTCCCTCTCGTGCGGGATGGGGTTTCGGTCAACCTGACCACGGCTCGCTCTTCGCTCTGTCCCCAATTAGCTATGGGTCCTGGTCCCCTTTGCTTTCGAGTACCCACCATCGTCCATGCACCAGGGGTGGGAATGTCGACGGTTGAAAACTGAGCCTCATCTTGCCCCCGGCCCTGGAGGAGAAAGCCCCTGGGGCTACCCGAGCTCTGGCGGAGTGAACGAAGCAGGGCGATTTTGCCGGATCGACAAATGAAAATCCGCGGGGAACACAAACTCGACTTCAAAGGAACGCTGACACTGCGAAAGTGCTATGCATCTTTAAGCAAGCGGCGTTTTGCACGTGTCGCCGCCAAGAAGATCGGCAACGAAAGAAGCTGAGCGATCATAAGGAAAGCCACGAGGTAGTGCAATGACCAGCCATAGAGGAACCCCGTGACGATGCTCCCCGCGAGCCACCCTGCTCCATATCCCAGATAAAACAAACCGAAGGCAAAGTTCCGTTTTCCTTTCGGCAAGACGCCAGCGATGATCGCCGAAATCAGGGTGTCTTCCGTCGCGTACGCGATACCCAAGAGCACCACTCCGACGAGCATTCCATAAAAACCGCCGAAAGAGATGAAAGGTGAAAAGAGAGCGGAAAGAAAGACCGCACAAAGCACGGTCGGCAGCTCGAAGCGATCATACAGCTTGCCGAGAACGAGATTAGCGATCACTCCTGAACCTGTACCAAAGGCCAAGAGGAGCGGTATCGAGTTGACGGCGATGATCTTGGTGGTGATGAGATGAAAGGCGAGCAGTTCATAGCTCATCATGCCCGCCGCGAAGCAAGTTCCTGCGATCATATAGAGCCAATATGAACGCGAGTATCCGCCGCTCCGGGCGGTCCTATCTTCCTCAAGACGAGTTGGGGTAGGATAGTTCTTTCGTGCGACGACAAGCGAAATGAGAGCGAGCACACCTGATATGAGGAGTAAGGCATACCCGGTCCGGTAGCTGCCCTTGAGGAAAAGTACCAGAGCGATAAGGAGCGGGCCGAGGGTTGCGCCGGTCTCATCGAGCGCGGTGTTTACTCCGTATACCCACCCTTTCCCATGTTTGGCGGTGGTGTAGGAAAGCATAGCCTCCACCGTCGGCTTGCGAATGGCGCGACCTATTCTCTCGAGAAGGATAAAAACTGCGGCAATTGGCCAGTTTCCCGCAAATACCATGGCGGGAACGGCGAGCAGGTTTATCGTGTAGCCGACGAACGTGACAGTCCAGTATCGCCCCGTCTTATCGGCAATGTAACCGGCGACGGGGCGCAGGGTATAACCGAGAAATTCCCCGAGGCCAGCGGTGATGCTGATGGCCAGGGCACTTGCTCCGAGCAACGCCATGAACTGGCCGTTGATGCTCCCGCCTCCCTCATACGTCATGTCACTGAAGAGATTGACGACGCCCATCATGAGCACGAAGGTGAAAGCGGGCGAAGCGAAGTCGAATGAGAAGCGGCGACGAGACATTATCTCTATTTATTATGGCGTTGCAGGTAAGTGTTCAAGTTTCGGGTTGCGGATTCTCGTGGCGTCTCGCGGCGGGTTGCAAGCGCACAGTGTCAGATCGGTTTGCGCTGTACGGTGAAGGAAAAGTGGCGCTTGTTCCGACTACGCACCTGCTGCCCCTTCCGTCGATCTCCGTCCACCGTTCACCCGCTCGCGTAATTCCCTGCCCACTTTGAAGAAGGCCAGACGCTTGGGCTTGACGGGAACGATTGCGCCGGTGCGCGGGTTGCGACCGTCGTAGGCGCGTTACTGGCGCACGGTGAAGCTGCCAAAGCTCGAATTCGATCTTCTCGCCGCGACTCATTGACTGCTCCATGCAGTCGAAGACCACATCGACCAGCAGCTCCGCACGCGCCCAAGGGAACTTGAGCTTCTCGGCGATGATGGTGATGATGTCGGCCTTTGTCACGGATACGGTTTGGCTTTTACACTTTTCCGCGACCTTTACAAGGTGAACGGCATCGGCGGCAAGCGCCCAGACTCCCTTCGCTTCTTTTCAATCCCCTCCTGGAAAGCCGCCACGAGATGGCGAGGGGGACGGTCCGAGGGACGGGAATTGTCAATTGCGTTGGAGGCCGGAGCACGTACTTGAACAGGTTGGTCCTGCCGACGTCGTCCTCGGCGCCAGCGCGTGTAGCAGCGTGCAGAGAGAATCCCGCATCCTCGATGCCGAGGGCTCGCAAGATGGGCAATCCTACGCTATTGCAAGAAGGGCACGCTGTGCCTGCGCCACGTACGGACCGCCGAAGAGATTGACGTGAACCATGAGGAAGTAGAGTTGATAGAGGGGCACGCGTTCTTGGTGGCCGGGGTGAAGCGGCCAAGCTTCTTCATAGGCGGCGAACACGCGCGGCCCGAACCCGCCGAAGAGGCGCATCATGGCCAGGTCGACCTCGCGATGGCCGCCGTACGCGGCGGGATCGATAAGGCACCCCGCGCCGGTTTCGTCCACGATCATATTGCCGCCCCATAGATCGCCGTGCAGGCGAGCCGGGAGTTCGGCCGGGCCCACACGTTCATCCAGCGCGGTGAAGAGGCGGTCGAATCCGCGGGCCATGGCCGAACTGCACAGGCCGGCATCGCGCGCCAGGCGAAGCTGCGGTTCCAGCCTGCGGGTGCGGTAGAAGTCCGGCCAGCTCGGCGCGGGTGCGTTGGACTGGGGCAGGCGCCCGATGAAGTTGTCGTGATCGAGGCCGAAGCTCGGCGGCCCTGCGGTGTAGGGCTGCCAGATCGCGGCCTAGCTTTTCGTCGAAATCGGGTCGTCGCCGCGCCGCCGGCTCGGGTATGAACTTGCCGAGCGGGCACAGCTCGAAATTCCCGTTGCTCGCAAGCGGGTGCGAAACTGACCACGCAGATGGAGACGTTCACGTCTCCGGGTTCAAGCTGCGCAGGCGGCTTGAATTTTAGCCCCCAAATTTTTCATCCGCCGACATACCCACCCCTGGCATGCGCGACCCAGGATCATGGGGCCGGCCCCATTTCGTTTGACGATAGATAACTCGGTTCACGGCCCTCAATTTCTTGCACCAGGTGGCTCCCGCCCACCGCTACAGACTGAGCTCTCGGGCACGGCCAACCTCGCCGAGGTCGACTACGCTGACCCGCCCAGCCCCGAGTGGTGACTGACCGGAGGAGAACTCGGAATCGGCGTTAGCAACGAAGAGCTATACCATAAAGATCTGCAGAAGTTGGTCATCCTGTCTATGACTGCGCCGGTTCAGCTCGAAAAGCCGGCCGGACAGGCACCCCGTTGTTTCATGGGGGTTCCCGAGGCTGCACCGAGCATCACCCAGGAATTGAACGCCTACTTCGCGAGGTCCCATGGACGACAAACAATTCGCATCCTCGGCATCGCCCTCTTCCATCTCGGGCCGCTCATGGATGCTTTCCTGACGCAGCAGCTTTTGCGGCAGCCACCTCCGCGCCGCCTCAGAATCGATATTGCGCTGATCGACCGGAATTGGCGTGGGTCAAAACGGCTCACCGGATCATCCTCTCAGGCGGCCAAATTCAGCCTCCGGCGAATCATGTCCTTCATCCAAGAACATCAGGAGGAGATGACCCGGTGCCATTGGTCCATCAACGTCTATTCGTATCGGTACACCCCCCACCTATTCGGTATTTTGATCAAGGACAGCCCGTTATTTGTGGGCCGTTCTTTCTGGGATGGGAATGTTCTCCGGGGCGGTTCGAACGAGATCGAGGTGTTTGAAAACCGCGATGCCCACGGATCTCAGAAGATCGCGGAATTCAAAGGATGGTTCGAAAAATCGAAGCAGCGGCCGTTGATTCTGAACAACAAGATTCTCGGTGCGGCGAGCTGTTTCTTGCGGCGTCGAGAACCCGGAAACGATCGTGGTCGATGAAGGGAACAGTTTCCGAAATGCCTGGATGGAGAACCTCCGTCGGCTCGCACACACGCGGTTGCCTCGGGGTTGTGACAACTGCATCGATATCAGCATGAACGTGGCACTGACCTTCATCTCCCGAGTGCTGCGACAGCATCCGGACGCGGAGTTCTCGGTGGTGGAAAGCTGAGGAGCGGATGGTCAGCGCGTGAGGCCCGTGGTGGCTACCTTGCTCATCCGCCGAGAGATCCATTGATCACGCGGCCCTCCGGCAGTCAGCATGAATACCACCGAGAACCGGGATGATGACAATCGGCTTGGAGTCGCTGGTCATGCCGGCGTGTGGGCGGCCCACAGCGGAAGTCACTTCCCCCTGATCACCACGGGCTTCGTCGGCCAGCATGGTTACGATGTCATCGTCCAGTCGCCGCTCGTCACATTCTGCCGCAGCACGTGCCTCGCTCCGTCTGACGTGCGCACGACGAAGAAGCGCGCATCAGGCTCGCGCCAACGGCGTTCGACAACGGTGACCTCCAACCTGCGGCCACTTGTCACCACCGCACGCGGCTCCTCGTCGGCCGTGTGGCCACTGTAGCAGATCACCTCGGCAGGTCGGGGCTCCATGGCGGCAATCATAATAGCTCTGACCCAGGTCGTTGCTCGAGCGACGTATTCGGCCGTAGCTGGATGCCTGTAGCCCGTCATCTTGCTCCTCTCCGCCGACATACCCCACCCCTGGTGTATGGACGACCGTGGGTGTGGGGGCAAGAGGGGACCCCCAACCCATAGCTAATTGGGCAAGGAGCCAAGATCGAGCCAGCCCGCCGTCCAGGCGAGACGAACTCCACGGCGACGCGAGACTCACCCTGACTGCCGGCGGATGCTATCCTCGCACGCCGTGACTTCCTCGTGGACGCCACACTTCCATGACGCCTATGCTTCTGGGATGGAGTTTTTGCGGCGGACAGTCTGGCGAGAGCGGCGCCAATTCGTCGCGCATGCAATTCTCTGACCATTTCACCTGGCCGCCGTACTTTGTGCCCGTGCCCTACTGAAATAGGTTCATAGGATCTGGCGTATTTCATGATTTTCAAGTAGAAGTTAGCGATTACTAAAGAACAGATTTCCGGCAGTTTGGAGCTGTATTCCAATGCCATCGTTGGATTCATTGTTCTGCAGAATCTGGCATTTTGTTACCACTTTGGAACCTGCAGTGAGTTCAATTGCATTGTGAGGACGACCAAAGGATTGTCGCTGTTTCTTCCCTGTATGTTTGCGGCAAATACCCTGCTCTGCCTTTATGCAACGTATTTCATCGGCAAGAATCTGCAGCGAATGAATGAAGCATATTCCTCGCTGATTAGGGCAATGTATTTCGGCAAGGCAATTGCCATCTGCCTGTTCAGCACTTTGCTAATTGTCGTTATGATCTCCGGGATGCATGGGCAACCGAAGTCCCCGCAGCTTTCCACGGTGGGTGCTCGCGAACAAGTGCTTGACTCACAACGGGTAGGCCCATAGGCATTAACCCAAAAACTTGCGGTCTGTCCCAAGACACCCACATATGCTTGGGATGGACGACACAACGAAGAGGGATGGTTTGAGGTAGGTCGTGTGTGTAGGTCTCTGTGGTTGACGTAACGTTCCTATATCGGACATTTTTCAGGTGAAGGAAAATGGCGCTTAAACCGACTATCCACTTTTGGCTTTCGCGGTTTTCTTCTTCACGATGGAATTCTCCAGAAACGTTGATGCAGATCTGCAAACCTAGATCATTGACCCAGCTGTGTACCCAGACATTCGATGCGCGGATGTGTGCAGCATCCCTGACTAAAATATCATTGCAGCTGTGAGCGACGACACTCCAGAGAATCCTGCTCGCCAGAACGGCATCCCGCGCTTTAGCGTAGCTCTTTGGGACAGGACGCGTTCGCGATTTCCATGGCTGAGTGGAAGTCTTCGCGCTGGCCTACTTGGGAGGTTTCAGGTTGAGCTTCGCCAGTGCAGTGTCCAGTGCGTCCAGGGCCGGCTGGATGGTTTGCGCTGCCGCAAGCCACTGTCGGTGCTCGCTTGAAAGCAGGTCGTGTACCACGGCCACGAACTGCCTCAAGGGCTCCCGCTCGCCATCGGCTGCGGCACTGCGGACGTTGTCGATTCTACGCGCCAAGAGTGCCAGCCCGTCCCGCGCTTTGGCGTAGCTTTCGCTATTGCGGCGGCTCTGACCGATCGCCTCTTTGGTCGAAGCAAACGACGACAATGCCGTGCCGAGCGTGCCCAGGACCGCAATCGAGACCCAGGCCGTGCCCAGAAGGCCGAGAGATGCCGCCAGCCCGGCACCGATCGAGGCAAGTCCTGCGGCCACCGCGCTGATCTGGAGCAGGCGATCCGCATCGCGACGATGGTCCTGGCCGCGCTGATCGTAGAACTTCTTCTGGACGTCGAACTGATAGCGCCTGAAATACTCGAATTGCAGCAGAGACAGCGGAATCTCCGAGGAAACCTCGGCCGGGTCTGCGTTCGTAACCGCCTCGAAGTACTTCGTCCGCAAGGCCTCGGCGGCGGCCCGCGCACTCATCCAGGCATCCAGCAGTCCGCCTTGCCGAGCCCGGAACAGCCACATTGAGGCGAGCCCGCCGGTGAGGACGCCGCATACGCCCAGGCCCACCAGCAAGACCTTTCCGGAAGTTTCAGGGACAAGCGTCGCCAGTGTTCCGACAACCAAGAGCAGCGCACTGAAACAGGCGGTCAGCATGACCGCCCAGTTTGCACGGCTAGCCGTGGTCTTGAACAGTGTCTGATTGCGACCGGCCTCCTTGTCTTCGCGCTCATATTCCTCAGCAAGCCCAGAGACCTCGGAGCGCCTCAAGAGCGTCGCCAGCCCCGGGAGCTTAGCCTCAAGCTGCTCGGCATGCCTTGTCGGTTGGACAATGTAGTCGCGGTCGTCCTCGGCGGCGACCCCCACAGTCGTTCGAGCAACTTCGATGGCTTCTTGGTGCGTCATCGCAATCCTCCTCAGCCTCGGTCCGGACTGCCCATACCTTCAGGGCGCGGCGGCACAGAATCTACCAGGCATGGGCTCTGAAGACCACTGAGCGCTGCCAACCCCAATCTCGCGGCAAGCGCAGCGACCCCGCGGGGCTCCTGGTCGAAGGTCGCCGTGTTCCACGGCAGAGTCGCTCGCCTGGCAGAGCGGTGAAGGGTGGGGTAGCCACGACGGGCACACTACGGAGTGGTCACGATTAGGTTATCGAAGTCAGCCGTGACGGCGCGAACACCGATGGCGACGGCACCAGCGTCTAACACTACTGGTTGAAAAAGTTGCCAGTCCATGGAGAGATCGGCGGCAGAATGGGTATGTAATACCAGCTCGATGCCTCTGGTCAGCGCCGTCTTCATAGGTACCTGGACCGAATCGGGGCGGTTCTGAATACCCTTCCACAACGCCGGGCACTTGCCACGTGCGCGATCGGCCTGATGGGCGATGGGGAGCGCAAGAGCGCCGAGCCCATGGCGGCACGCGCCTGCCCCGACCCCATGCGTGTGGACGCCGCACACTACCAGTAGCCCCAGGGACCAGCCCAGGCGGGAAGAGCCACCCAGGTGAGCGGCCGAGGCGGCCGAGAGGAACACTAGCCCTAGCAGATTGGCCACGTGCGGATCTCCTCTACCTTCTCAAAGCGACAACGCGCGCGAAGTGAAGTATCGTCTCGACCCAGCATCTCGACCCAGCATCTCGAACAGGGAGGAAACATGGGGATGAGGATTTTCGTAATTTCGGACCTGCACCTCGGCGGTGCCGAGGGCTTCCAAATGTGCTCGGCGAAAGGGCGCTTGCTGCTCGCTGACTTCATCGACTGGGTCTCCCGCCAGCGCGCCGACGGGACTGAGACACGGTTGGTAATTGCCGGCGACATCGTCGACTTTCTCGCCGAACGCGAAGCAACCGGCGGGTTTACGGCGTTCTCGCAGACCGAAGAAATCGCCCTCGGGAAGCTCAATCGGATCCTCAACAGTACGGCCGAAGTCTGGGACGCGCTCGATCGCCTGTGTGCGGGCGAGGTAGGGCTGACGCTGATGCTCGGAAATCACGACATCGAGTTGGCCTTTCCGGCGCTGCGTGCTCGCCTGAGGGCACGGATCGGGGGGCATCCGATCGAGTTCCTGTTCGATAATGAGGCCTTTTCAGCGGGAGCATTGCTCGTCGAGCACGGCAACCGATACGACGGATTCAACCAGGTCGACCACGACGGCCTCCGACGCCTGCGCTCGCACTTCTCTCGCCGGGAAACGCCGCGGGACGCTTTCGCCGTCCAGCCGGGAAGCCAGATGGTCGCCGAAGTCATGAACCGCATCAAGGAGAAGTACGGTTTCGTCGACTTGCTCAAGCCCGAGACGGCGGGAGTGGTGCCTATCCTCGCCGCGCTCGACGGCGGTATCTGGCGTAAATTCGGTACAGTCGTCAAAGAGGCCTCTGAGGCGTGGTATCGCGGCTCGGTGGACCACGATGGCGTTCCCAAGCGGCGTGAGCTTATCGCTGCCACCACGAGTTCCGTTGCCGCCGCGCCGCCGGCGGATCTGCTGGATCGAGATGTCTTCGCGTTGGCAGACGAGCTCGTGGTCGGAACTCACAACGAGAAGGTCGGCTGGATCAACGACCAAATCGACGACCTCAAACTCTCATCGCTGTTGCGAGCGTTCCGTAAGCGAAAAGAGAAGGATGGAACGACCTTCGAGATCGAGCGGGAAAGCGACACCTACCTTCGTCCGGCGGGCGCGGCGGCGCTCCGGGGATTTCAGGTCGTGGTCATGGGCCACTCGCATCTGGCGAAGAGCGTGATAATGCCTGCCGGGGGAACCTACCTCAATACGGGGACGTGGGCGGACCTCATGTGCCTGCCGGACACTGTCTATGGCCCGGCCGAGGACATGGCGAAGGCTGCTCTGAAGGTGTTTCTTGCCGACATCAAGGCGAACCGCATCGACAAGTACCGTTGCCAGGTGCCCACGTTCGCCGAGATCGACGTGGATGGGAAGGTCGCGACCGGTCGCGTTCAGTTCTACGACGGCAACGGGCACGTCGAAGCGCTAAGCACCCAGGGCATGTGGTCTCGCCTCGGCGTGAAGGGCTGAAACGTGGGAGCCATCGACGATTATGACCCGGCCATCCTGGCCGATCTCAAGCCCGCCGTCGCGCGGCTGCGCATCCCGAACTACGGTACAGAAGGTACGGGGTTCCTCGTCGCCCCCGATCAGCTGATCACCTGCCAACATGTTGTCAAGGATCTCGCCATCGGCGGCGAGGTG
Organism: Myxococcales bacterium; assembly: GCA_003153015.1. Lineage (GTDB taxonomy): Bacteria > Myxococcota_A > Polyangia > Fen-1088 > Fen-1088 > Fen-1137. The sequence goes on along the minus strand of PMBS01000349.1, from coordinate 3,716 downwards.
CAATGCCGTTTCGGACAATCGAGCAAAGACCGGACTGCCAAGTTGGTCCGCTGGGACGTGGAAGCGGACGTAGCACTTCTGCGTCTCGATGAGCCGATTGCCGATGCCAAGCCCCTTGAGCTCGCGAACGACAACCGGCGCTTCACGCGGTGGCTCGGCTATGGATTCCCCGCCTTCACCGACGGCATCGGCGTCCCTTTTGTGGGGGGTGTAGCCGACCCCGACGTGCGCGACCGCGACGGCCAATCCGCTATCCTGGTCAACGCCAGCATGCTGACCGGGGAGGATGTGAGCCTGGGAGGAGTTTCGGGCACCCCCATCCTCTATGGGGCCTTGGTCGTGGGGATGCTCTACCGCGTTCTTGGTGCGCCGGGCTCCTGGTCAGCCACCCACTTCGGGCTTCTCTATGCCGCTCCGGTGAGCCGCCTGCAAGTCGTCCTGGACGGCGGCGCCATGCCCGTGCCACCGCCGCCCGCGCCAACGGACGACGAAGCGCGACACCCAAAGCTCGTGAGCTTGCTGCTCAGGCTACGATTGTCCGCGCACGCCGCCGAGGCGTTGCAGACGATCAACGAGCTGAGGCGGGAACAGCTAGCGACGCTCGACGTGCTCCTTCAGGCCGGGGAAATCCTGCTGGACATGGGAGCCGCCAATGACGTCATCGGGTTGCTTGGCGCCTCGCCGGAAGATGAGCGCGCGCGCCAATTGGTCGCGCTCGCTCATTCGCTGCGCGGGGAGCATACAATAGCGCTGGCGATGCTGAAAACGCTGCCCCCCTCGTCAGAGACCGGCGGCATCGCGGGTAGCGTCGAGAAGCGACGCTACCTCGAGACCAAGAACGTCAACCATTTGCGGGCGGCACTTCTCGAATATGAGAAGGCGTACGAGACCACCCAAGACCCCTACCCTGGGATCAACGCCGCCGCGCTCGCACTCTGGCTCGGCGATGGGCCGAAGAGCCGCAAACTCGCCGGGGAGGTTCTCGCGCGCGTGACGGCCCAGCCCGAGGCGCAACGCAACCACTGGGGCTGGGCGACCCTGGGGGAGGCGCGCCTCCTGCTCGGGGATCGCGCCGCCGCCAGCAGGGACTACGGCCATGCAGTGGCACTCAACCCCGGCGGCGCGCGCGCCATCGCCAGCATGCGTACCGACGCGCGCATCAACCTTGAGTGCCTGGGCTTCCGACGAGACGAGCTCGACAGTGTGGTGTCCGTCGGAGCCGTTGCTTGCGTGACCGGCCATCGGATCGACAGTCCAGGCGCCGTTCCCGCACGCTTCCCCGAAAGCAAGGTCGGCGCGGTCACCGGAGCCCTTAAGAGAGCGATCGATAAATACAAAATCCAGTTCGGTTTCGGCTCGGCGGCCAGTGGCGCCGATCTCCTGTTCGCCGAGGCCTTGCTCGAACGCGGAGGCGAGGTGTCGATCTTTCTCCCCTTCCCTGCCGTCGATTTCATCGGCACCTCGGTGGGCGCCAAATGGCGCAGCCGTTTCAAGGGGGTGTTGGATCGGCTGGCGCCTAGTCGGATTGTGATCACCAACGATGAGACGCCCGCAAGCGAAGTGGCGAAGAACGAGGCCTACGCCCGGTGCAACGAGCTGGTCCAGCGGGAAACTGCCGACGCGGCGCGGATTCTGGGCGAGCGTCCCGTTCTGATCGCGGTGGTGGTTCCCGCGGGCGGAGTCGTCCCCCGCGGCGGGACCGAGGATGCTATTCGCCTCTGGAAGGAGCGAGATCGCGGAGAGGTGGTCGAAATTGACCCCCTCACCGTTCGTTAGAGGTCACCACCATCACCCTAAGAGTGTGCGCATGTCTGGAATCATGGATACCTGGCTCGCCTTCGCACCACCCCCTGACGAACTGAAGGAAGGTCAGAAGTGGAACGTATTCTTGTCCTATCGGTCGGTGAACCGGCGTGGTAGAGGACGATGCGCTCGACCGCTTAGCCGAAAGGAGGGCCTGTCTCAATGCCTGAATCAGACACTTGTTTTGTATTGATGCCGTTTGGCCGCAAAGCAAACCCCTTTCCCGGACCAAGTCAGATAGACTTCGATGGTGTCTATGAAAAGATCATAGAACCTGCAGTGCGGAGCGCAAGTCTGAAGCCGCTGCGCGCTGACCGAGAGATCAGCAGCGGCTTGATTCATCTCGCGATGTTCGAGCGCTTGCTGTTGTGCGAATATGCTGTCGCGGATCTTACGACGGCGAATCCAAACGTCTACTACGAGTTGGGCGTCCGGCACGCCGTGCGACCGTGGAGCACAGTGCTGATCTGCGGAAACAAGTCGAGGCTGCCCTTTGATATCGAGCTGTCTAGGGCCTATCTCTACACTATTGATGACGCAGGTTCGCTTTCCAGCCCCGAGGGTGATGTGCGTGAGATCCGTACGCGGCTGGAGGATGTCAGACAAAGAAGAGGGAGCAATCAGGTGATGGAGGACAGCCCACTGTTCACGTTGCTGAGGCAGCAGGGCTACGATGGTCCGGACCTGACAAGACTGGAAGCCAAACTGAAGGATGGCGCCGAGACTTGTAAACTAGAGAAGGTAAGGAATGAGGTCGCGTCGGGTAACGATGCGGTGACGCAACTACGCGAGATTCAGATGAAGTACCCTCCCGGGATCCGTGACAATGCACCGGTGGTGCTGGAGTTATTGATGGCTTATCGCCGGGCGGCAGCTTGGGACGACGTGGCCGGCCTGGTAGAGCAAATGCCAGATAGTCTCAAGAAAGCGATATCGGTGCAGGAGCAATACGGGATGGCGCTCGGCAGGCGAGGCGATTTCGTTGGTGCAGAGAAGGTTCTGAACGATCTGATTGCTATGCGTGGACCCACAGCGCTGACATATTGCTTTCTCGGAGTAGTTCGAAAACTCCGACTCTTGGAAACCCGGAAAAACGGCCCCCAAATAGAGGTGCCGGGCGCCCTCAACAATGCGATTGAGGCATTCCTGGCAGGTTTCAAACTAGATCCGCGAATGATCTTCGCAGGGATCAATGTCGTCCTTCTGATGGCTGTCAGGGATCCTATGGATCAGCAGCTGAAGAACATTCTTCCTGTCGTTCGCTACTTCATTGAAGACGCGGTCGACACGAGAAAAGCAGCGTTTTGGGAGCATGCAGCCGCGCTCGAAATGGCTGTGCTCGAAAACGATCAGGACCGGGCGTCCAGCGCCCTGGATCTTCTGAGTGTGGATGCGTGCGAGCCGTGGATGCCCGTCAGCACGCTGGCTAATCTCAAGCTAGTACGGGAACACAGAGAAGAGCGCGGTGAGGGGCAACAATGGTATGTGGATGTCGAAAAGGCGTTCACCCGTTTTCTGCAGGCGCAAGCATGCGGATGAAGACCCTGACAAGTTTCCTGTCGGCGTTGCTGGCCCTTGCGCCCGTGGTCGCTCGGTCAGTTGAAGACGAACCGGCGCTGTGTGCCGCCGTCAAGAGGCATAGGGCGGCATCGAAGTGGTGGCGCCCCGTCTCGGCTCTCTGATCGCCCCTTTTCGCCTCCCGGTGTACCGGCCCATCGACAATCGCCAGTGGAAGACTGCTACTTTGCCCACGCGATTCCAGGGCAGATCGACTCGCCGAGAACGCGTCCGGCCATCGCTTCGGAGGTTCCAGTGACCTGAAGCGCGCCATTCGACCTCCTTGGGGGACGTCAGGCAGACGTCACCCTGTGCGAAGACTGTGTCGCTGGGACGTAACCGCCCGATGGAGAGCA
>PMBS01000289.1 GCA_003153015.1 Myxococcales bacterium | reverse complement strand
CCCCAGGTACTGGCCGAGGGCATCGAGGATCTGCAAGTGGCCTTTGCCTGCGACCTCGACGCCAACGGCTCCCTGAGCGAGGGCCAGGGCTCCGCCGGGGCTAGCGACGAATGGATACTCAATAACCCCGGTGACGTGATCGCGATGAACAGAGGCGCCAAGTGCAACCAACCAAGTGCGGTGCGCCTGACCCTGGTTGCCCGCTCATTGACCGAGGACAACGGCATCGACGCCAAGCTGAACCTCAATGGCCCGCCTTCCATCGAGAATCACGTGCACGTTTGTTGCAGCCAGAGCGACACAACCTGCTGCGACCAGTACCGCCGCCGGGTCTTGACCACCACCGTGTATCCGCGCAACAACTGAGGAGAGGTGCGATGAAAACCCACGATTCTTCAACGCTACCCTCGCTTCGCCGCCCGCAAAACGGGGCTGTCCTGGTGGTGGTACTGCTCGCCATGATTGGCCTGCTCGGCATGGGCCTGGCCGGCCTGTACCTGACTAGCGGCAGTATCCAGATGAACTCGAACATCAACATGCGCAACCAGGCCCTCTACGTCGCCGAAGCAGGAATCCAGACCGCAAAGGCCATTCTCGACCGGACCGTCCTCGGCGATTCCACCTGGCAACCCGATTTGAACGGCATGCTTGCCGGTATCCATAGCCCCTCAGGGGCCGTGGTTTCCACGCCAGCAGGCTACACTGACGAGATCCCAGGCAGGGCTGGTACCGACCCGAGCGACCCTGGCTGTTCCGGGAAGTCCAGCAACGGCGTTGCAACCCGCGGGGCCTACCTGCGTGACGAAGACCCTCCACCATCGGGTCTTGGGTGTGAAACCGACCCAACCATGCCAGTCAAACCAGTGTACATAGATTGCAACTACCCTCCCAAGTACTCTGGCACCACCCTTGCCTACAAGGAGGAGCCAACTGACCCCAATGCCATGAGTCCCGCCCCCACCCAATACATGGGCAAGTACAGCCTCTTTATTCGTCAGGATTTGGGCGAGTGCCGAATGGCTGGCGACTCCTTCATCACTGACCGCAACGGCATCGTGGTCGTTCGCTCCGAGGGCACGGCCTCAGACAACCGCACCAAGGTCGTCCTGGAAGTAACCATGTCGACCAACCCGAATGTCCAGATCCTGACCCAAGGAATTGCCACGGTCTGTCCGGCTGGCGCAGCCGGCTGCGACGACAATGCATCTGTGCAGCAGGGTATCACCGTCGGCCCCCCTGCGGGCGGCTCGGGCGGCGGCGGCGGCGGCGGCGGTACCGGTGGCACCAGCGGCGCCTGCAGCAAGACCAGCGACTGCCCGACAGGATATACCTGCTGCGACGGCGCCTGCATGAACGCCACTGACAACGCCAAGTACTGTGGCACATGCCAGGCAAGCTGCTCCGGAGGTCACTGCTGTGACAACCATTGCTGTGCCTCCAGCGGAGAAACCTGCTGCAACGGCTCCAACGGCCTTACCTGCGCGGCGAGCCAAAGCGGCACGACGAATTCTAGCTGCGGGTTCTGCGGCACCGATTGCACCGCCACACCCACGTCCTCCTGCTGCCGCAGCTCCAGCACCGGCCCCTATATTTGCGTGGACGAAAGCGGCGACCCCAACAACTGCGGCGGGTGCGGCGTCACCGACGCCAAGTTCAAGTGCTCATCCACGCAGAGCTGCTGCGGTGGCAAGTGCGTTGATACGAGCACCGACCCCAATAACTGCGGCAAGTGCGGCACGAGCTGTGGCTCGGGAGTCCCCTGCTGCGCCAGTCAATGCTGTGGAAGTCCAAAGATCTGCTGCGTCGATGAATGCCTGCCGGACCCCGGGTGCCCGACAATCACCACAATAGGCGTGTACGGGCCTTGGGACCACGGCACTCGTCAGTTCGACACGTGGCTGACGAAGCAGGCCAAGGGTTGCAAGCTCTGGGGGCCGCAGGACACCCCTGATTCCGGTAAGCTGTGGATTGATCTTCCTGGATCTCAAACCCAGCAAGTCGTCATCCTCTTGGACGTTGCCCACAACCAGAAGGATCTGACAGACTATTATCCAACAGCACCGTGGTACCATTCGGTAGGGAACTCCGGATACCAAGGCTACATGAAGAACAACGCTCCGCTGGGCTGGTCAGACGCCTCAGCGCTTAGCGCGTGGGTCCGGGGCGGAGGTGGCCTCATGACTACGATTGGCATCTCATGCGACAACACCGAGGCGAGTTTTCCAAACAAGGCGTTGGGATACATCACCAACCCCAGCGATCCCAATAGTCCAAATCTCTGGTACTCCGGCTCTACGTGTGTCTTGAGCAGCACGGTACTCCGGGACTCGTTCTCCGGTACGGTTCAAGTGGCCGGTTTTTGGAGAGGTTCTTCAATTGCTACAGCGCTTCTCACTGGTGTAACGGCTTTGAACGTGAATGGCGCATTTGTCGTTAGCACCGCCAATCATCTAAGTGGCGCTGACAATTATGTGTCCTATGCTAGCGCCCAAGCTGGAACCGGGAAACCTGTCTACCTGATGGGGGCTGCCGGAAACTTCGGCCAGGGACGCCTGAACGTGTGGGGTGACGAGTGGATCACATACGACGAAGTGTGGCTCAGCAACGTGGGAGGCAATACTAGTCAGCAGTATCAAGCGGCGAAGTACTGGGGAAATGTCATCAAGTGGCTCGGCCAGTGTCCCTCCCCCTGATGGAGGATTCTCGCCGCAACCGGTCCGCTGGTGTGAAGACGTACGCCCGGCTCACAGGCCGGAATTGCTCACGCCAGCCGCTTGCACATCCCCAGAATACGCAAAGCCCACTGCCCGCTGACCCTTTGGTCAACCAGCAGTGGGCTTCTTCGATGTTGCGATTGCGGCCGCGAACGGCTGTCTACATCATGCCGCCCATGCCGCCCATGCCGCCCATGCCGCCACCGCCGTGGCCGCCGGGCGCGGGCTTGTCTTCCTTGGGCGCCTCGACGATCAGCGCCTGGGTGGTGATGAGTAGGCCAGCCACCGAAGCGGCGTTCTGCAGGGCCGAGCGCACCACCTTAGTGGGATCGATGACACCGGCTTCGAACAGATCCTCGAAGACGTCGGTCTGCGCGTTGTAGCCGAAGGCGCCTTTGCCTTCCTTGATCCGCTGCACGACGATCGAGCCTTCCTGGCCCGCGTTGGCAGCGATGATGCGGCAGGGCTCCTCGCAGGCGCGCGTGACGATGGCCACGCCCACCGCTTGCTCCTCGCTCGGCTTGTCCAGCTTCTCCATGCTGGCCACTGCACGAATCAGCGCTACCCCGCCGCCCGCCACGATGCCCTCTTCCACTGCCGCGCGCGTCGCGTGCAGGGCGTCCTCGACCCGCGCCTTCTTCTCCTTCATCTCNNGTGGCCGCGCCCACCTTGATGACCGCAACCCCGCCCACCACCTTGGCCAGCCGCTCCTGCAGCTTCTCCCGATCGTAGTCGGAGGTGGTGTCTTCGATCTGGGTCCGGATCTGCTTCACCCGGGCCTCGATCTCGGCGCGCTTGCCCGCGCCATCCACGATGGTGGTGTTGTCCTTGTCGATGCTGACCCGCTTGGCCCGGCCCATGTCCTTGATCCCGATGCTCTCTAGCTTGAGGCCCAGATCCTCGGTGATGGCCT
>PMBS01000270.1 GCA_003153015.1 Myxococcales bacterium | reverse complement strand
CGCTGACCACCTCGACGGTGTTGGCCACGATGTCGCCGTAGACCTTGCCTTGCCAGTCACGACCGCCCAGCCGACCGCTCACCGACAACACGGAGCCGGGTTTCCAGGTGGAAGCCTGCTCGGCGAGTCGCCCAAACACCTTGATGGGCACGAGCTGAGGGTACTGCCCCTGCGTTTCGCAGATGAGGGTCAAGATCGTCTTTCCAGCCTTCGACGTGAAGGTGTCGATGCGTTGAAGAGTTCCCTGTCCCTGGAATGTGAATTCGCCCATGGTGCCTTTCCGTGTTCGGTTCTGCTCGCGGCACCAAGAGCAATGCCACATCAAGCCCGGCTTGCAAAGGCCGTCCTGCCAGAAGCGATCATGAACACGGCGACGCCTCCCTACCTACCCCCCTAGCATGGGTGACCCAGGCTAGCGGGGCCGGCCTCACTTCGTGGGGCGATAGCTAACTGGATAGATGCCCATCATCATCGCGGCGGCGTGGAAATGGTCTCGCTCTTCTCCGGCGCGCACCGGCCCAGGATGATTCCACCCGCCGCGCATGCATCGGCCAAAATGCTGTTCACCTCGGCCGGGTCAATGTACACGAGAACCGGTGGCGGTGAACGGTGTGCTCGACGGCCCAGATTGGGCAGACGCTTGTCTTAGGGCTTGCTGTCAAAGCAGCATCCACCGGCCCCCTTGTCCGAACTGGAGCAGCACCTGGTCGGTGTTCGCCGGGGTCAAGAACACCACCGACTTCTCCGGCACCGCCAGCACAGCCTCCTGCTCGTCACGCCGGAAGAGACCACGCACCATGGGCTCGACCTTCTTGCGTGTGAACGCCACCAAGTCGGCGGGAAGAGAAGTAGTGGGTATTTTATGCCCAGCTGCGAGCTTGTTCACCTCGGCCACCAGGGCCCGGATCATGCCGTCGTGTGCACGGACCTCGCGCTCCCAAGTGTTACCCGGCCAGGCGGGAGAAGTGGTCTCGTACTTGCCGGTGCGCAGGTAGCGCTCGATGGCTGCCCGACGGGCAAGCTCATCGTCATCTGGTGCGGCCTCGCGGGAAAGGTCTGCTGGGGTAGTCATTCTGAGAGCTCGTCAGAGGCGCATGCTACCCTGGGATGGACCTGCATGCGCCTCCAACTCCTCTCAGATCTACATTTCGAGTTTCACCGGGACGCCGGGCGCGCCTTCGTCGAGTCGCTCAACCCAGCCGGCGTCGACGTGCTGGTGCTTGCCGGCGACGTCGCCGTTGCGGAGGGTATCCCCCCTGCGCTCGCGCTGCTGTGCGAGAGGTTCCGCGACGCCTCCGTCGTGTACGTTCACGGCAACCACGAATTCTACGACACGAACCGCAGCTGCGTGCTCGACCTCACGCGGCGTGCGCAGGCCGAGAACCCCAATCTTGTCTGGCTCGACAGCTCGGGCACCGAACTTCTCGGGTTCAACTTCCTGGGGGCACCGCTGTGGTTCCCGCGCTCCACCGTCGACGGAGGACTCAAGCATGCGCTGAGCGATTTCTCCGTCATCGAGGACTTCGAGTCCTGGGTGTACGAGGAGAACGCCAGGGCTGTCGCCTTTTTCGACCAGCAGTTGGGACCCGGCGACATCGTCGTGACTCACCACCTGCCGTCACAGCGCTGTGTCGCCCCAAGGTTCGTGGGAAACCCGCTCAACCCATTCTTCGTGTGCGACCTCACGGAGCTGATACTTGAACGCCGGCCGCGCCTCTGGCTGCACGGGCACTCACACGCCTCCATGCGCATTCAGATCGGAGAGACCACGGTGCTGTGCAATCCGTTCGGATACATGGGCGAGGAGCCCAATCGCGAGTTCCTGGACCGGCTCGTGGTGGAGTTCTGAAGGGAGGTTCAACAGGACCAGCGCCGCCCTCGGTGAGAGGGTGGCATCGGCGTAGCCAGACCCTTGATCCCCGGGGCCACTTGGATCTGGTTGCCCATCTCCCCCGCAGCCCATACGATGGCCGGGAAAGAAACATCCAGGAGAAATCATGCCCCACACCGACCCAATCATCACCGCTCAAGTCGAATCCTTCACCCAGCAGCTCGTGGCCACCGTGGAAGCAGCCGTAGCTCAACGAATCCAGGCTGCCCTTGCTGGTGCCTTTGGCGTTCCGCAGAAGCGCGGGCCAGGCAGGCCACCCAAGCAGGCTGTCGCACATGTGGCGGTGGAAAGGAAGAAGCCACCAAAGCAGCTATGTCCAGTACCCGGCTGCAAGAACCCAGCAGCACCAGTCTTCGGCATGGTCTGCAGGGACCACAAGAACGTGGCCAAGAGCAAGATCAAGAAGTACCGGCAGGAGCGCCGGGAGGGCAAGGTCACCCAGGCGACAGGGGCAAAGCCAGCGATGGCAAAGAAGGTGAAGAAGGTCACGCCGAAGGTCAAGCGGGCGCGGAAACTTCAAGGGCAGTACCTGGGTGCCTTGAAGTCGCTCACGGGCGCGGACAGGGCAAAGGTGAAGCAGACCGCAGCGGAGAAGGGCGTTGCCGAGGCCGTGAAGCTCGCGAAGACGATGAAGGAGGGGTAGGCCGGGAGGTAGACCCGAACAGACATTCAGCTGACCCCTGCATTCCCTTCTCCTCGCAATTGCTGCGGTAGGGCTATAGTGTAAGTGTGGGATAAACTGTTGTAGGAGGAGCTATCCGTAGCGGCTGGCAATTGGGGGATAGGGGCTACTGACCCGAGAGAGGAGTGACCTGAATGGCGAAGGACGATACAGGCAAGACACAAGGCGCGACAGCTTCCTTCCAGGGAGTCGAGCTGCCTGCGGTCCACCACCACGAGGTGTGCACGAGGCCGCTTTCCGAACCGATAGCCGCGCTGAACGCGGTGGAAGGAGTGGATGTCGAGAAGATCGACGTCTATTGCTCAGACAACAGCGTTTTCCTCCAGCCTTGGGCAACCGGTCCGCTTCAGATCAGTGGCTTCGGTGACGGGGGAAAGCGCAACGTTATCAGTTGGCAGCGCGTGGCGTTTCGATCCGTCGTTCCGCGGGGGAGCAAGGAAGCTAGGCTCTGGATGTACACATTCATGAGCCTGAGATAGGAAGCGCCTGCCGGTATTCCTCTTCTGGAGGAAATGCCTATCTTGAATAGAGCAGCGTCCCCAAAACCGTCTTTCGACGAACTCATCAAGACCGGCGAGGGCACCTTGGGGAAGGATCTGAACGTCGTCGGGCTCGGCTGGCGAAACCGGAACCATGCCCGCTGACCGACCCCGCCCACATCGACATACCCAGCCCCCAGTATGCACGACCCAGGCTCATGGGGCCGGCACCAAATCGTGGGGGGATAGCTAACTGGGTCAACCATCATCAGGGTGTGGAGCTGACCGAGGCTCTCCGAAACCACGCTGCGTCTCGAGTGGCGACGGCTTGAATGGCATCACTGGCCACCGAAGTCAGCCAGATCGGCGTAGAAATCGTATCGTCCGGAGGTGACGTGACGGATTCTGCGAAGCCGCAGCCACAGGTCCCTCTCCGATGCAACACCGTCGAGGAGAACCAGAACTTGGGGGAGGCTGAGGAACCAGCAGTTGAAGAATGGCTGATCCCTGGCCCTTGGCTCAAGAACCTGCAACTGAAGGTGCTGCTTGCTCAGCTCCTCGCCCCTCTTGCCAAGTTCCTCGAGAGCCTTCTGGTACTGTGGGTCCGCCGTTCTGAACGCTGCGTTGGCCACGCATCTCAAGAAGCGATCAAGGACGATGCGGTCTTGGAATTGTCCATAATCCAGCGCGGTCACTACAATTCTCTCCACACCCTGTCCATCGGCCAGTTCAACGGAGGACACAGTACCGTCATCCTGTCGAAGCGTCAATCGTTTGTAATGCCGGATCTGAATCTCGTGCCGGCCCAACTGAATTTGCGCTCGAACCATGCTCCGGGAGAGGTCAAGAAACAGGTCAACGTCGCTCCCGGACCGCGAACGAGGGCTCATCAACCGCAGCTTGGTCTCGACGAAAATGACGGTATCAGGCGTCTGGACGACCACGTCACACTCCCCTTGGTCCTCCTGAGTTTTGTACTTTCCTCGGAACGACGCAATTCCTCTCCTCTGAAGAGCCGCATGAATGAGTCGCTCCAATGCGTGGCCGACTTGATCGTTAACATACGCCTCGCCGAATGCACCCTGGAGTGCCTCCAACAGACTCGTCACAAACGCGGGTCCAGTCCACGACGCATCAAGAAGCACAACCCGTCCCCTTCCCGTGGGCAAGAATGGGCGCTTCGCAAACGATTGCAGATGAACATCGTTGGGTTGCAGATACTCCCTGTTGGCGTTCCCGGCTTCGTGAGTAAATGCTTCGAAGATCGCCGCCGCTTCCCCCCTCGTCGCATCGGGAATGGCCCTGGCGAGTTTTCCTGTCCTGAACTCTATGGGGCCGCGTGTCGCACGTGCCTGCACCATGACTTTCTCCGCCACCCTGACGGCCCTCGAAAGCCGAAATCCCAGCTTCCGCCTCGCGTCCTTGTCATCGCACCAATCGAATAGTCCATGAAGAATTTGACCGAGATCGGATGGCCTCAATTGTTGCAGCGCAAATGCCGAATCACGAATCGCCAATCCCTGGGCGAACGGAATGATCGTTGCTGCAGTGACATACATACCATCCCACATGTTGTATCGTTCTGCATCGTAGATTGCGGCGAGATCGCGACTGAGTTCACATGCCTCTATCCAGGTGCTTCTGTGGTCGACAGCCGGTTGGGGGTTAAGAAATCCTTCAGAGGCCGCTCTGGCCGCAAGCTGAAGGATGTAGCCCCAAGGCACAGATGGGGGCCTCGTTGTTCCCGAGGATGACAGCCGCTCAGCCATCTGGTACCGCCCCTGCTTCTGGTCAAAAGGCAGCGTCTGAAAGACCATCCTTGCGACGGTCTCACCGCCCAACTTGCGGACACGATGAAGAACATCAGCGCCTAGCGCATTAAGGTCCTGGTCACCAATTTGGACATGCGTACCTTCAATTTGTATCTTCGCGCCGCGAGTCCGTATCCGTGCAGCTGCTCTCGCCACGTTGATCTTGCGGATGTGAAGCTTCGCGATCTGAGGGAACAACTGGGCGTTGGGGTCGTAGTCAAAGAGGATACAATCCGAAGCCAGTCCAACCGCGTGCAACCACTTGGTTGAGTCGGCCAGCAAAGGCAGGATGCCTTCACATTGCCTCGTGGCATCGACAAGATGGTCGAGGATGCGAAGCGCTGGCTGCAATGGCAAACCGTCGAACACGTGTCTCATTAGAAGCTCATCACGAACGACGCTCAGATCCGCCGTTCGAGAGGAGTCCTTTGCACTAGTTCCTATCTGTGTCACAATTCGCGAGTACAGAAAGGTTTGGATGGCAGGCATCCCCATGACCGAGGTCTTGGGCATACCCAATGCTTCGTAGACGGCGGCGAGGTCGGACTTGATCTGTTGTAGCGGTGAAGCTGGAATTTGCGTGAGCAGACGGAGGAGGTTGGCGAGCGCATCTGAGCATTCCACGTTTGGACTGTCGCTTGGCGCAGAGTGGGTTTCGCCCATGATGAGGAGATCCGGGTACTGATCCTACGCGGTCTGAGAACGGTCTGAGAACCTCCACTTGGCTGGCGACTGGAAGTGTCGGCTTGATGCTTCCGTGGACACCGAGTGACGAGAATTCCTGGCGGGGAGCCGCGCCTTGGTGTCAGTATCCATCACAACCTCACGCTTTTCACCCACCCCCCGGTGGGCTTGCCATTGCCTGGCGTAGTTCTTCGTAGATCTTCTTTGCCATCCAGTTGAACGCCACCTCGTTGAAGTCGGCTTCGTCGAGGTACTTCGCTACCAGGTTCTGGTTTCGGTCGCCGCGTTCGATGACCAGTTCCTGGACCTTGTCCTTGATGCTGAGGGCGAAATTCTCGAACGTGTTGGCCTGGGCGCGTTCCTGGACAATCCTGTCGGCTTTGCTGTCGGCGATGATCTGGTCGAAGACAAGCTGGTCCTGGGGCTTGAAATCGGTGCCGAAGCGGTCGTTCAGGATTTCGATGATCTCGTGCAGGGGTACAGTGGGGTCTTCAGCTTTCTTGGTGCCGACCTCGGTGGGGCCGTGCACCTCACCTTGTCGGCCTTTTTCCAGGACGACGTTGGATTCGCCCAGACGGGCCAGTCGGTAGTATTGCAGGTCCACCTCGCCCTCAAGCTCGATGTGGTCCTTCCGGTCGCGGGGTAGGCGCTTGAGCAGCAGCCGCCCGAAGCTGTAGCGGATTTCCAGCTCGCGGTCGCGGTAGGGAACGACCTGGCTCATGAAGGCATACAGGCGGCAGAAGGCTTGGAGCTGGACGCGCCACTTTTCTTTGGCTTCCTCGGCGTCGTTGCCGGGCCAGTGCACCCAGCGGTCCATGGCTGGGGCGAGGCAGCGGTGCAGCTCCTCGTGTTCCTTGTCGGTCAGGTCGGTCTTGGGGCGGTAGAAGACCTTGGCGAAGCTCTCCAGCTCGGAGTCGGTCCAGATCTGGGCGCTGTCGAGGTCGTGCTGGAGGGCGTCCAGTTGCGTAGGGTCAGCCTTCTCGGCCACGGTGGTCTGTTCGTAGTAGGGCTGGAACGCCTCCTGGATTTCGGCGGTCTCGTTGGCGAAGTCGAGCACGAAGACGCTGTCTTCTTCCTTGCCGGGGTAGGTGCGGTTGAGGCGCGACAGGGTCTGTACGGCCTGCACACCGGCCAATTTCTTGTCCACGTACATGGCGCAAAGAAGCGGCTGGTCGAAGCCGGTCTGGTACTTGTTGGCCACCAGCAGGACCTGGTACTCGTCGGTGGCGAACTTGTCCCGCAGCTCGGTTTCTCGGATGCCGGCGTTCATGCCAACCTCGGTGAAGGTCCGGCGCGAATCAGGGTCGAGCACGATGCCCGAGAACGCCACCAGCGCCCTCAGATCGGCGTAGCCCTTTTCCTTGATGTAGTCGTCGAAGGCCAGTTTGTAGCGAACGGCGTGCAGGCGTGAGCGAGTGACCACCATGGCCTTGGCGCGGCCCTGCAGCTTGCTCCGCACGTGGGTGCGGAAGTGCTCGACGATGACCTCCACTTTCTGGGCGATGTTGTGCGGGTGCAGACTCATGAAGCGGGCCAGGGCGGCCACGGCCTCTTGCTTCTTCACTTGCGGATCGGCTGCCGATTTCTGCACCAGCTTGTAGTATGTCTTGTACGTGGTGTAGCTCTTGAGCACATCGAGGATGAACCCCTCCTCGATGGCCTGGCGCATGGAATAAATGTGGAACGGGACGGGTTTGTCATCCGGGCCAGGCCGACCAAACACCTCCAGCGTCTTGGCCTTAGGCGTGGCGGTGAAGGCGAAGAAGCTCAGGTTCTTCTGCTTGCCCCTCGAGGCCATGACCCGCAACAGCTCATCCTCGGACGTCGGCTCGTCGGGCTCCTGGTCGTCCTCGGCCTTCTTGATGGCGGCAAAGTCCTCATCTGCATCAGCGGCCTTGCTGGCCAACGTGGGTTCATCGGTATCGGCAAGGACCTCACGCAGCGAGCGTGCGGCTTCGCCTGACTGTGAACTGTGGGCTTCGTCCACGATGACCGCGTACTTGCGGCTGGGCAGGTCGGCGATCTTGTCGGACACCACCGGGAACTTCTGCAGGGTGGTGATGATGATGGCTGCGCCGGTCTTCAACGCCTCGGCAAGCTGGTTGCTGTCCTTGTCGATGCGGACCACAACGCCTTGCTTGTGCTCGAACTGGTAAATGGTGTCTTGCAGCTGACGGTCCAAGATCCTGCGGTCGGTGATGACCACGACGGATTGGAACACCTTGCGGTCCTGATCGTCGTGCAGCGAGGCCAGCCGGTGCGCGGTCCAGGCGATGGAGTTGCTTTTGCCGCTGCCGGCAGAATGTTGGACCAGATAGTGCTGTCCCGCGCCCTCTGCGCGTGCAGCGGCCTCCAGTTTGCGAACCACATCAAGCTGGTGGTAGCGGGGAAAGACTAGCGATTCCTTCACCTCGGTCTTGCCCGCTACCCTGCGCTCCTCTTTCACCAGGGTGATGAAGCGGGCCAGGATGTCGAGCAAGCTGTCGCGGGTCAGAACCTGCCGCCACAAGTAGCCGGTCTTGTAGCCGCCATCTTTGGGTGTTGGGTTTCCCGCGCCACCGTCGAGACCGAGATTGAACGGCAGGAACCGGGTTTTGGGACCGGCCAGCGCGGTGGTCATGAACACCAGATCTGTGTCCACGGCGAAGTGGACCAAGGCCCTGGTCTTGAATCGGAACAACGGCAAGCGCGGGTCCCGGTCGTACTTGTACTGCCTGACCGCGTTCTCCACCTTCTGGCCGGTGAGCGAGTTCTTCAGCTCCAACGTGGCCACCGGCAGGCCGTTCACCGACAGCACCATGTCCACGCTGTCCTCGGCCTCGGGATTGAAATGCACCTGGCGCGTGACTGCCACGATGTTCTGCGCGTACTTCTGCAACACCTCCGGATTCAGGCCATGCGCTGGACGGAAATAGGCCGCATCGATGCGCTTGCCATAGAACTTGAAGCCGTGCCGCAGGACTTCCATGGTGCCGGCCTTGTGCAAATTCTTGCTCAGGGCATCCAGCAGCCCCGCTCGCAATCCATCTCCGTGGCTCTGGCTAAGCTCGTCCCACAGCGCTGGCTGGGTGGCCTTGATGAAGTCGAGCAGGTGCCCCGGAAAGAGGGCCAGCCCACGGTCGTAGTCATCCGGGTTGCCACGCTGATAACCGGTCCCAACCAGGTCGAACTCGATGGTGGCCTCGAAGTCCTTCTCGGTCTTCATGCTTTTCCCCTTCCCCCGTCGGTGGTCCGGTACGCCTGGCGCGGGTGGGCTGGGGGCTGGTCGCGGAACCCCTGCCTTTGCGATTGGGGAACCCCTGTCTTTGCGATTGGGGAACCCCTGTCTTTGCGGTTCGACCACCCCTGTCTTTTGCCGGGCAACCCCTGTGTTTCCTGACCCGTTGCTCCCCGCCGACGGCCATCCAGCAAATACCCAGCAAATGAACTAACTGACTGGATTTGTTTAATTTTGTTCGCAGACGCCATGCGCCGTTCGATTTGCTCAGCAAATACCGCCGCGACCATCATTTGTCTCCAGCCAGTGGTCCGGTAACGATGCTCACCTACTTCTGACCTGAGGCTTTCGATGTCACGTGACGACACTAGCTCTGTCACAGCATTTTCGTCCTCGGTCTTCATGCTTTTTCCCTTCCCCCGCCGGTGGTCCGGTATGCCTGGCGCGGGTGGGCTGGGCTTTCGGGAAAAATTCTCTCAAGTTCGCCGGCATCGAGCATGGGCGTGACGTGCGAGCGGACGAAGTTGGCGACGTCCCTCTTGCCGAGCGTCCGGGCCAACTCCGTCGGGGTCATCGGCCTGAATGCGCAGAGCTTTCGGATTACACGTCGCAGATCTTTCGACGTTGGGCGCCTGCCAAGCTCTTTGACTTCCAGTAGCAGATCGTCTGGCAGCCTTTCTGCTTCGGGCCCGAACCCCTGTGTTTTACCCTCGAACCCCTGTGTTTTGCCCTCGAACCCCTGTGTTTTGCCCTCGAACCCCTGTGTTTCTTGACCCGTTGCTTCCGTCTCGCCCACCGTTTTCGCCGCAACCGCGCCAGCCAGCACCCATTGTGCTGCTGCCCCGCCGCCCCGCAACTCCAGCAAGCCATGGTCGCGCAGGCGTCGTAGCTGGGCGCTGGCCTCCAGCGTTTCCAGGCCGGCCAGGTCACGCAGGTTGGCGTTGGTGATGTGCCCCGCGCTGCGAGCGTAGACCAGGGCCTGGGCCTGCGCATCGGTGAGGCCAAGGTTCTTCCACTGGGCCAGCCAGGTCAGATGGTCCGCGCTCAGCAGGTTGTGCAGGAAGAACGTGGCCACGAACAGATCCGAGCTTCGCTGCGACTCAAAGGTCGGCGGTGTCAGTTGCGCGGCCTTCATGGCCTGCCTCATGACATCGATGCCAGTGCCCTTGCCCTCGGCAAAGCCCAGATCTCGAAACACGCTGACCAGCTTCGGGTTGCGCGGCAATGAACCCGGTTTGCCAAAGTTCTCGTCTTCAACCAGCGAATGTCCGGCGTTTTGCACCTCGACCCGGTCGCTGTAGCGGATGACCAGGGTTGGCCGGGCACTGCGATAGTTGCGGTGGACCAAGGCATTCACGATGGCTTCGCGCACGGCCTTCTCGGGCAGGGCTGGGATCTCCTGCCGTGATGGCGTCCCTGGTGGCAAGTAGAACTGTTTGGGCAGGTCATCCATCACAGCTGCGTAGATGCGGCGGAAGGTCACCAGCAGCGGGTCCAGCACGTCGATGGATTGGAACCGTCGCTCTGGGTCGGTCACCCACCGGGTGCCATTGACCCGCACGTAGTCCACCCGCAGCCCTGGATACAAACGCCGAAGGGCAGCCCGCTTGGCGAACAACACCAGGCCAGCCACGGTTGGGCGAAGGGCAGCGCCGTCCGGTCGCGCACCACCCAGTGCCTGCACGAAGCGGTCGCGGTCGTAGGTCCTGATGGCGGTGTCGGGGTTCTGTTCCAGCAGAATCCTGCGGTAGTCCTCGATGACATCGTCGTCCAGATCTCCCATCTCCCCGTAGAGGGCAAAGCTGTCCTCGTACCGGCCTTCCTGGGCAAGCGTGTGAAAGAGACGGATGTCGTCGTCAGAGCAGCGCACGTCGCTGGCCCCAATGCGGCGATAGGCACCAGCGGGCACGCCTGTTGACTTGAGGTAGATGGGCTTCTCACCAGCCGGAGCCTCGTCGATGAACGCCGCAACCACCACGCGGCCATCAATAGATTCGGACCAGATGGTCGGTCGTAAGGGACGGTTGAACGTACTCGCGCATTGGCTGGCCAGGTCCGACTGCAGCTTGTCCGGGTCAGGCACCCCGACCACGTCGTAGCCGTCGTGACTGTCCTTGGCGACGACGCCGAACACCAGCGTGCCACCGTCGAGCCCTGGCTCGTTGGCAAAGGCCGAGATCGTATGCAGCGCCTCCTTGCCCAGCCCCCGCTTGGCCTCGACACGCGAATGCTCGTCGAGAACATTGAGCTGGTCGAGGATTTCGGCAATGGGGCGCTTCATGGGAGGGACTACCTCTATGCGGCCTCCGCCGGAATGTCGAGCCGGCCGGTGACAGCGGCGGTGATAACGGCTTGGCGGTATTCGCGGAGGAGGTCGACACTCGATAGAAGACCGATGGACGCAACGTCAATCGGTCGAAGTTGCTCTGCGAGACAACGTAGGATCTCCTGCTGTTCATGGGCAGGCGGCATCAAGCAGAGACAATCTCGCAGGTCATCTTTGTAAAGAGCACCAATGGTGGTGGAACGGTTTGCGAGAACCAGTTGAGCGCCCCCAATTTCGCTGCGAAACCATGTGCACGCCCATTCAGGAAGTATGCGTGTGTTCAATCTGACTAGGTAGAGATTCGGGGCCAGGGTTGCCGGGCACTCGACCCGTGGCATCAGGTAGACCTTGCCAATTTCACCGCGTTTTGCAACCAATAGCTCTCCTCCAAAGAGCTTCGTCTTGCGGAGAAACTCGTATGAGTGGCGGTCGCAGTGGCGATTGCTATCCACGAGGCCCCATCTCTCGTTCTCCAGGTCAGTTGCTCGCACGTACCATGCGTAGGGTACCCCTTTGTCGAGATTGACGTTGTCCTTTGTGTCGGCGAAACTGCCATTCGCCTCGTAGTCGGTGAGGAAGCTGATGGCTCGTCGTAGCGGCAGCAGCTTCCAGTGTGCCGGTACGTTGCCCAGCCACTCGACTCCTGAATCCTTCATGGGCACGGCGGGGTCGAGGCCCTTGGTGACGGCTTGGGTGATGAGGGCCTGGCGCTTCTCCTGGAGCAGCTCTACCAGCCGTTCCTTCTTCTTGATGAGATCGTCGATGGCGGCGGTCTTCCGGTCGAGGAAGTTGCTGACGCTGCGCTGTTGCCCGAGCGTGCACATTGAAATCCGAAGACGACCCAGAATCGCGGTATTCAGGTTGTCCATCGTCGATCCGACGGATTCCAACTCGAGCCACTCGCGGACGTGTGGCGTACTGAGCGCCCAGCGCACGAACGATGAAACCGCCTTTTCTGGATGGAGTCGAACTCGAATCGAGCCAGTACCGCAAAGACATGGCGAATCAGAAGTTCGCATCAGTGCGCATCGGCCCATCTCCCCGCGCCGGGCAAAGACAAGGTCGCCGGGAAGAAGTCGATGGCGCTTGAGTTCCTCCACCGCACGTCCACCAACTGCCACATCTGGGTCGGGTGACAACAAACCATCTCGGATATGCGATGGGTTGATCAGTGGCATGCCCCCCGAGACGTAGTCTTCATTGTGAATCTGACTGCCAAACGGCCCAGTCTGCATGGAGGCAAGCGCCTTCAATCGCACTCGTATCCAGTTCGGCGCTGGCTGCAAGGTGACCTTCACCCGACCACCTCCCCCAGCATCCCCTGGATCTCCCCCTCCAGCGCCTTGATGTCAGCCGCGATGTCCTTCAACGGTCGCAGCGGCTTGTACTCGTAGAAGTGCCGCGTGAACGGGATCTCGTAGCCGACCTTGGTCTTGTCCTCGTCTATCCACGCATCGGCAACGTGGGGCTTCACCTCGCGGTCGAAGTAGACGTGGATGTCTTCCTTGAGCGGCACGTTCTCGGTGTCGCGCAGGTCGGGGTCGGACTCTGGGCGGCCCTGCTCGTCGGTGACCACCTCGGCGGTTTCATCTTGCTCGTCACATGCGGACAGAATGGCCTTCTCGATGGGGGTGGCGAGCTTGAGGCCGGCGACCTTGAATGCGCCCTCGATCTCTTCCAGAAACAGGGCGCGGTTCTTCCACACCCTCCCCTCTCCCTTCCCCTCTCCCCGCTTGCGCGGGGCGAGGGAATGGAGGGCCTTCTCGTCTTCCTTGGTTTCTCCCTGCTTGCGCGGGGCGAGGGAATGGAGAGCTTTCAGGATCGCGGCCTGCAACTCGCAGCCTTCCTCGACTTCCTTTACGCCAGCGGCACCTTTCTTCTTGGACTTGGCCAAGTTTTGGAACGCGGCTTCTTGTTCCAGAAGCGCCAGACGCTCAGACGTCACCTGGAAGCTCTGCCGCAAGGGCCGCTCGACTGTGATCTTGCGGTAGCCGAATTCTTCGTTGTCGAAGATCTTGCAGCAGGGACCTTCCTTGAATGCGCCGTAGATTTCGGTGATTTCGGTGATGTGCTCGGGACCAAGCTCGTTGCGCTTGTTGCCCAGGGACTTGCGCATCTTCTGGAATTTCTCGACGGCGTTGATGAGCTGGACCTTGCCCTTGCGCTTCCGCGACTTGCGATTGGTCACAATCCAGATGTACGTGCTGATGCCAGTGTTGAAGAAGAGCTGGTCGGGCAAGCCGACAATAGCCTCAAGCCAGTCGTTCTCGATGATCCAGCGCCGAATCTCGCTCTCCCCCGAGCCGGCATCGCCGGTGAACAAGGGCGAGCCGTTGAACACGATGGCGATGCGGCTGCCACCTTCTTTGGCTGGCCTCATCTTGGAGATCATGTGCTGGATGAAGAGCAGCGAGCCGTCGTTGATGCGCGGGAGCCCGGCCCCGAAACGGCCTGCGTGGCCAAGGTTCTCGGCCTCGTCGCGGATGGCCTTCTCGACCTTCTTCCACTCGACGCCAAACGGCGGATTGGACAGCATGTAGTCGAACTTCTGCTCCCGGTGACCGTCTTCGCTGAAACTGTTTCCCAGCGCGACGTTGCCGGGATTCTCGGCCTTTAGCAACATGTCCGCCTTGCAGATGGCGTAGGACTCGTCGTTCAGCTCCTGGCCGAATAGCTCAAGGTGCGCGTCCGGGTTCAGCTCGCGCAAGTATTCCTCGGCCACGGACAACATGCCGCCGGTGCCGCAGGCCGGGTCGAACAGGGTCTTGACCACGCCCTTCTTCCGCAGGACATCGCTGTCCTCCATGAACAGCAGATTGACCATCAGGCGGATGACCTCACGCGGGGTGAAGTGTTCGCCGGCTGTCTCGTTCGATTGCTCGGCAAAACGCCGGATGAGGTCCTCGAAGATGCTGCCCATCATGTAGTTGGGTACGGCATCGGGGTGCAGGTCTACCTCGGCGAACCGGCTGACCACCATGTAGAGGATGTTGGCCTCGTCCAGCTTGTCGATCTGTTCGGTGATCTTGAAGCGCTCGATGAAGATTTCCCGGACGTTCTCGGAAAAGCCCTTGATGTAGCCGGTAAGGTTAGCCTTGATGTGGCCGGGGTCGTCCTTCAGCTTGGCAAAGTCGAGCCTGGACACGTTGTGGAAGCTGACGCCGGAGACCCGGTTGAGCAGCGGGTCCAGGTTCTTCACCTGCCCGCCCTTGATCTGGTCATGCTTCGCCAGCACCTTGGCCTTGGTGTCCGCCAGCACGCAGTCCAGCCGCCGCAGCACCGTGAACGGCAAGATGACCTTGCCGTAGTCGTACTGCTTGTAGTCCCCACGCAGCAGATCCGCGATCGACCAGAGAAAATTCGACGCCTCGGAAAAACTGCCGAACTGGCGCACGTGACCGCCGCCAGTCGCTGAGCCGTTCGATTTCTTGGTCGGGGTGCTGCTTGTCTCTAGAGGCATGTTGATCTTGCCGGCCATAGTACCAGGGTCCCCGACCCGAACACGAGTTTGCGTCAGGGTGGACCGCCGATGGCGAAATCCAGTTTGACCTCGCTGAGGGGCAGGATCATCGAGATGTCCCTGAGGTCGCCGACCTCCAAGATGAACGGGTCGGCGACGGATTCGGGCGCGTCGAGCTGAATACGATGCTCGCGCTCTTCCTTGTACTCGTCGCTCTTCACGAATCCCCGGAGGTTTTCTGGAACGTGCCCATGGATCGACGCGAAATCCACATAGCGGACGAGGCGTGCATGGAGTCCAAAATTGACCTTCTTGACCGCCTCGCGCAGACGGGCCTTGAACTTGCCGCCGTCGGTTGCCACCCAAACGTGGTCCCCGTATCTGCTCATCGACCTAGGGATCTCCATCTTGCGGCGAAATTCAGGGAGCAGGTCCGCGTTTAACTCGCGGTGGGGCCACTCCCCCGTGTGAATCGCGTGGAGGCAGAATGCCAATCTCGTCCGAAGTTCCTGGACAAGGACCGTGATCATCAGGTTCAAGCGTCGGCTGTCAAAGCTGTCCGAGGAGCTGCGCCAGTCCGTACGAGACCCGAAGCCGTTCATTGCCTACGCGGACGCACGCGGGCTGTACCAGTCGACACGCGAGAACCTGTTTTTCAATGCCGGCTTCGAGCATGGGCTGCTGGCCGACAACGGCCTAAGCTCCGAGCACAACGGCTCCGTGCATAGCACAGAGGCCAGCGCGCTGGAGGCCATCGCCGCCCCACTCCAGCAAAAGCGACGCGTCTCACCCGATGTGATGCGAGCGACGCTGCTGCGCCTCTGCCAGGGCCGCTCACTCAGTCCACGCCGACACGTCTGTTGTATCTACACGCGTTCGCAAAACCGCGGGAAAACAGGTACCAGCGTTGCGGGGTGGTCAAAATGGGAGCCACGACCAGGTCTACGACCACGACCTTCTGCGGCCATTGCGGGATTGGGGTACACTGCTGCTCTCATGCTCGACATCCGACTCATCAGAGACAAGCCCGACGAGGTGCGCGCCGGCTTTGCTAAATTAGGATCCACCGTGGACCTGGACGCGGTGCTTGCGCTTGATCAGGCCGTGCGCAAGCTGAAGAACGATTCCCAGACCATCCAGGCCGACCAGAACCGCCTGTCACGTGAGATCGCCAAGGCGCCGACGCCAGCGGCACGGGAAGAAGCGAAGGCCAAGGGCGCCGCGCTCAAGCAGAAAATCGAATCCTTGGCCGCCGAGTTGGCGCAACAGGAGCTTGCCCTGGACGGCAAGCTGCTGGAACTGCCCAACCTGCCCCACCCCTCGGTTCCCGTGGGCAAAGACGAAAGCGAAAACCACGTGATGCGCGAAGAGGGCCAAAAGCGGAGCTACGCATTTGCGCCCCAGCCGCACTGGGATCTGGGCCCGCGCTGGGGCATCCTGGACTTCGACCGCGGGGTGAAGATCTCTGGTTCGCGCTTCTACATCCTCAAGGACTGGGGCGCGCGGCTGCAGCGGGCGCTCATCAGTTTCATGCTGGATCTGCACACCAGCCGCCACGGCTATACCGAAATCCTGCCGCCCTACATGGTCCGGCGCGAAGCCCTGGTGGGCACTGGCAACCTGCCCAAGTTCGGCGACAACCTGTACCACGACGCGATCGAGGATTTCTGGTTCATCCCCACCGCCGAGGTGCCGGTGACCAACCTCTATCGCGACGAGATCTTGGAGGGCGACAAGCTGCCCATCAAGCACGTGGCCTGCACCGCCTGCTTCCGGCGCGAACAGATGGCCGCTGGTCGCGACACCCGCGGCATCAAGCGCGGCCACCAATTCGATAAGGTCGAGCTGGTGAAGTTCGTGCGCCCGGAATCCTCCATGGATGAGCTGCAAGGTTTGCTCGCCGACGCCGAGGAGGTTCTCCAGGCGCTGGAGCTGCCCTACCGGGTGGTGGAAATGTGTACCGGCGACCTGTCGTTCTCGGCCATGGTCAAGTTCGACCTGGAGCTGTGGGCACCGGGCTGTGGCGAGTGGCTGGAGGTCAGCTCCTGCTCCAACTTCGGCGACTTCCAGGCCCGGCGGGCCAAGATCCGTTTCCGCGACGGCCAGGAGAAGACACGCTTCGTGCACACCTTGAACGGATCCGGCCTGGCCCTGCCCCGCACCCTGGTCGGGGTGTTGGAAACCTACCAGCGCGCAGACGGAAGGCTGGACGTGCCGGCGGTTCTTCGACCATACTTCGGCGGACGCGACGTCCTTGGGTAGACGGACTTGGAAGGCAAACCCCTTGCTCTCGCCGTGCTGTTGGCTGGCGCCATGGCCATCGGCGTTGGTGTGTTTGTGCTGCATTCGGTCAGTGCACCACCAGCAGCACCCGAGCGCCCGCGTCCACCGCCGCCGGCCAGGACGATGATCCATTCCGAAATGCGCTTCTCGCCTGTCTACTACCGCACCTTGCTTGAACAGGACGCCAAGGCATACGGAATCCAGGCCCCTTCCTGGGAAGAGATCACGCAGCCCAACGCGTACTTTGACGAGCTGAAGGCGAAGCAGCGTCTGCGCATCAAGGCCCCCATCGAAACCCGACACCTCCGGGTGTCGCTGGAGATCAGCAAGGCAGTCTCCGTCATCGAAGGCCAGACCATCGCCGTGGACCATCTGATTCTGCGCATCGAGAACCGGACGCCGCTGTATCTCGCATACCGCGTTCAAACCAGCGTGGCGGACAAGCACCGCTGCTCGGACAAGGGCGAGATCCCCCACAACGCTATGGCTATCGGGCCGAACCAGACTATCCTGCGAACCGAATGCCTGTATCGCAGGGAGGAGACGGTCGACGTAAACCGCATCGAGGTGGTAGAAATGCCGGCCTTGTCCGCCTACTACGTGTCACGTCTTCCGCCCAACGCCACTCTCTACGACCCACGCACCTTTGCCGGTCATGTAGGATTCCACGGCCATGACGTCTGCCAGCAGACTTTTTCGTGGCGCGAGTTCAAGGAAGGCGTCGACGAGAAACAGTTCGGGTGGCGGGACATCATCGATTTTTATGCCCGCCACAACTGCAGCGAGTACTCTTTCTTCAAGACCTATCGCTACCGAACCGACAGCAATTCCCCCTTGCCTGCACGCCCTCTCGACTAAGTCCGCGCTTTTGGATAGATTATACTCCCTGTGACCATGACCAAGGCCGACCTCATCGCCGTCATCGCGGAAAAGCTCAAGTTCCCTTGGGCGCGGGCGGAGCTGTTGGTCGACCAGATCTTTTCGTCCATGTCGGACGCGCTGATGCGCGGCGAGGGCATCGAAATCCGCGGCTTCGGCAGCTTCACCGTGCGCCAGTACCGCGCCTACGATGGTCGCAACCCGCGCACCGGCGCCACCGTCCACGTCAAGCCCAAGCGCCTGGCCTTCTTCAAGGTGGGCAAGGAGTTGCGCGAGCGGGTGAACGAGAAGCGACGTCCGGGCACGGTGCCAGCGTCCGAGCCGGTCAAGCTGGCATAGGTCCGCCGCCCGAAAATTCATAGCCGGTTGAGCGAACGGTTGGGCGGCGGCGGGGCCGGAGGCCGGAACCGACGGCCGGTCCCGGCCCCGGATCCGGCTGCCGCCTACGGTGGGCTATCCCAGCCTGACCACCAGCCCACGGTCAGCGTCGACCAGCACCAGATCGCCGTCATGAAAGAGGCGGCACGCGCCCGCCGCGCCGACCACCGCGGGCAAGTGCCGCTCGCGCGCCTGGGCAGCGACGTGGTCGAGCGGCCCGCCGGTCTCGGTCACCAACGCGGCCGCGACCAGCAAGGGCAGCTCGCTGGGCAGCAAGGTCGGCGCCAAGAGAATCCGCCCCGGCACCGGGCGCGGGCTGACGGGCCGGTGCAGAACCACGCGCCCGAGCGCCCGTCCGCCCGTGCCCACGCCCCGCACTGACACCGTGTCGAGCGCAGCCGGAGCAGGGGGCGGATCCCGGCACGCGGCCTCCCACGCCGCGCGGCCGGCTTCCACCTGGGCCCGCAAATCGACTGGCGCAGGCGCTCCTGCGGCCAGAGATCGCAAGAGAGGCAGAGGCAAGAAGAACACCGCGATGGGCTCCGACAGCGCACCCATCCTGTTCAATCTCTTGCCGAGAGAAAGCAGAGCGCGGCGAAGCGCGGCCTGCACCCGAGCGTAGAGCCAGTCGTCGTCCTCGCCCAGCCCCGCCGCCTCTCGGGCCAGGCGCAGGAGCCGGCGCCATTCCTCGCGCCGTGCAGGCGCGATCTGCTTTTCCACTTCCTCGGCTCTCTGCTCCGCACCCACCGCCGCCACTGGCGCATCGGGGCCGTAGGTCTCCTCACTATACAGGGTTTGAGGGGCCTCGCGGCAGGTGGGGATCGCCACGTCCCACACCGGTGTCTCGTCGCCAAAAAGCACGAGGTAGTGGTCTTGCGCCCGCGCTCTCTCTTCCATGTTTCTGGCTGACCGCAACTCTGCCGCCCGCTGACGGCGCTCGCTGGCCATGGACCTCACGCCGGCCAAGAGCTGGCCAAGCGCGGGCACCGCCGACGGCGCTGCTTGGCGCAGGAACTCCCCCAGGTTTGCCCGCGCCGCACGCAGCGCGGGCTGGATGATCCCGAAGATCGGCTCCTCAACTGCCAGGAGAAGATCGATGGCTTCTTCCAACGCCGGCTCGTTCCCCAGCGTGGCCAAGCGCGACTCGACCTCGGCGCGCAGGGCTGCAAAGCGTGCAGGGGCGTCCTGCACCGAGATGGGCACCGGCCCGGGCCGCGCATCGGGTGCCCAGAACAAATACTGTCCCAGCACGCGCTGGCGGATTCCGATGCGGCAGCGTTCGTCGACCAGTGCAACCAGGCCGGCGTGAACCGGAGAAAGCGGCAAGGGGTTGTGCGCCTGGTCCCATTGCCAGGAAGCCCGAGATTCGCTGGCCGCTTCCAGGTCAGCCCAACCGCGCCAGGGGGCAAGCGCAGGCGGCGGCTGATAGGGTCGCATCTGCAAGAACACCAGGTTTTCTCCGCGTACCACCCATTCCACTTCGACGGCGCCTTGCATCTGCACCAGCGCACCCAGGGCGCTGCGCAGCCGGGTCGCTGCTGCGGCTGCTAAGGCCCCGGCCCGTACCTGGATGATCGGGTCGTCGGGGCGTTCCCGCACGCAGGCCGCGCTGCCCTCGGCCTCACCGCGGACATAGGGATGAAGCAAAAGTGACAAGGGCGGCGCCGCCGGTCGCAACCCATGGGCCAAGGCATAGGCCACCGCGCCCGGGGACAAGGCAGAGGCGAGCACTTGGCGGATGGCTCTCTCGACTTCGTCGGCGTGCACCGCCACCCGCGATTCATAGACGCCCGCACCCAGGCTGCCCGCGACGTCCTCGCCGGCGAACGATGACCGCACCGACCAGAGAGCTCCCGCGTCTCGCGCAAGCCGCGCTGCCAGCTCCTGGGCAAACCCTGCCGGGAAAGGCGCCGCCATCAGGTCGGCCCGGGCGCGGTCCAGCTCGGCAAGTACCGCATCGTCGATGCGCTCGGGCAGCGCGAGCGAGGGAGCGATCGCGCGGAAAAGCCCGTCGGTGATCACGAATCCCATCGGCGTGGGCAGTCCCGCAGCGGCAAGCAGCGCCAGCGAGCGGGCCTTGCCACCCAGCCGCGCGTCGGCGCCCTGCAGGTCCGCGAAGAGATTCATCGCAGAGACTCTAGCGCGGATTTGCTGGCCTAAGCAGACCGTCTACGCCGCAAGCAAGCTGCCCCGACCACCAGCAGGACAACGCCAGGGAATGCCGATGGCCGGCCGCCCATCGAGCAACCGGCTGGCAGCAACGGCCCCGACGAATAGCACTCCGCCGGCACACAAACACTGCCGGCACCCGCATCAGGCACGACGCTGCAGGTCCGGCTGATGCAGTTCCTCGCTTGCGTGCAAGCAGACCCTTCCGGCTCGGTTGCGGAACAGATGTTGGTCGAATCGCAGAAGAGCCCCTCCTGGCAACTATTCTGGAACAAGACCTGGGTGCAGATTTCGCCGCTCGCGGCCCTGGGCAGGCACGTGCCGTCGGTGGTTGAGCTCGCGCCCGAACAGAAACCGGTGGTGCATTCCACTGCACTCCGACAGGCGCCCCCGGAAGTGACCTGAGGGCTGACGATGGCGCCACACCCCGCGGGAAGGGTGTCCTCGGCGCCTATCGGCCAAGACGGACAGTCTACCAATGCAATTCCGTGCAGACACTGGTACGCCCGATCCGGATTGTAGACCGTGCGCCCGCGATCGATCCCGTCGGAGATCGCCTGAACTCCGCTCTGCAACTGGCTCACAATGTTCGACTCGCAGGTCGCCAGCGACTTCCCCTTGAGGTCAGCCTGGGTGCAGCAGCGAAAGTTCTTGGTGCAGACGACGATGGCGTAATCATTCGCGAACTCGGCGAGCGGCACGGTCACTTTCCCGCTGTCGTCTGTCAAGCCCGCGTCCAGCGCATCCGGCTCGATGGCAGCGTCCACCGGCCCGTCGCCTGGGGCGTCCAGGGCCACGGCGTCGGGCGCCGGAGCCTCGGGCGATTCGGGCGCATCACTGCTGGCAAGATCAACTTCAAAGACTGAGATTGCGTCTTCGCTCTGGCCGCTGTCCTCGCTCGCCGATGGCACGTCTGGGTTGCCGGCATCCCAGGGTTCCTGGGCTGCGTCGGGATTGTGACCTTCTTGCCAGCAGGTATTATCCGCCGCGCAGTGGTAGCCCTCCGGGCATTCTCCGGAAGACGTGCACTGGAGATGACCATTGTGATAGCTCGGCGAATAGCAGCCCACCAGCAGCAGGCCTGCGACCCACCCATATCGCGAAGGTGTCAGCATTAGAAAACCATCCGCAAGGTGGCACCGGTGCAATGGGCGGCCACGGCCGGCGAGACGGTGATTGCCTGACGAGCGGCTTGGCCGGTGCGAGCGCCCAGATAATAGAGGACAGCGCCGGTGGCAACCGCAGCCGCGCCAATGCCGATGAAGATGCCCTCGAACACCTGGTCCAGCTGGCCGGCGCTTTCTGTCGATGGATCAAACACGCCCCCTTGCTGGTCGAGCCGGCTGAGCTGGTCGCCGTCTCGCTTCGCGAGCACGCCAAAGGCGATGCCGGCGCCCACCAGGGCAAGACCGCTGGCCGCCAGCACGACCCCCGCTAGCCTCTTGCCCCGGCCCGGCTGCCCTGCCTCAGGGAGAGCCTCGTTCACGACTGCCGCGGCCGGGCCGCCCACGCCGACCTCCAGCCCGACGCCGGTTTCACCCGGCACTGGCCCTGGTGGCGCCGGCCCAGTGCCGGCCGGCGGGTTGCTCGCGCCCGAGACCGCCGGAGGTTCCGCTTGCGACGATTTCTGCTTCTCGACTATTTCCTTCAGCTCCCGGATCTTCGACTCCACATCGGCGCGGTTGGCCGCCTCAGGCAGCTTTGCCAGATAGGTCTTGTAGAAGCGCAACGCCTCGGCAGCGTGGCCCGCCAGCCGGTGAGCCTGCCCGAGATTGAAGAGCAGGGCAGGATCATCCTTCGCCTTGTACGCCGCCATGTACTCGGCGATGGCCTCGTCATAGAGGCCGAGTTCGTAGGCCCGCGTGCCCTTTATGTAGTGGTCGCGGGCCGTGCCTTGGTCATCCCCACGCGCCACGCCAGCTGAAAGCGTGAGCAATGCCGCCATTGCTACAACGTACCGCATGGGTATACCCTATCGGCGAGCCCCGCCATCGTCAAGCCAGGGTGCTCAGTCGGCGCCAGGCGCCTGCTTCACGCTCGGCTCCGACGTCTACTGGATCGAGCCCTACCTCTTGCCGAAACTCATGGATGAGCGTCAGGGGGTGATCACGGCGGGCAGTATCGACGCCAGTGGAGTGCCGACCGGGCCCGGCTACCAGAGTTGGCTGACCGCGCGCGGGCTCACTGCCGCGAATCTGGCGCGGATCAAGGTCGATGTGACGGATTCGGGCGCTGACAACGGTGCGCTGCCGGTCGGACACCCGGACCTGGCTGCGGGGATCCAGTCCATTGTCAACTACACGAGCGAATTTGGTGGATACGACCCGGCCGGTCACGGCACCATCAACCTCGCCATCATTGGCGGTGCGCCTCCTGATCCCAACGCAGCCGGCACCCAGGATGCAAACGGCTACCTCTATGGGCTTGGGATCGCGCCCGGTGTGCACCTGGGGGCGTCGCGGATCTTCAATAGTGCCGGGTCCTGGGATGTCGGGACCGCCACCCTCACCCAGATCTAAGGAGGTCAGCGCGCTCGTCGCTGTCGGGCCAGATCGCGCCCGATCAGCGCCAAATCCAGCCCCGCTTGCAGCACCTGCGTGGGGTTGAGTTTGGAGCCCCCCACGTCACGCCAAACCAGCAGCGGCTCCTCGTGTATGCGTTGCGGGGGCACCGGCGCGATGCCCGGCGCGCCGGTCACCAGTCGTCCCAGCAGCTCCACGTCGAACGTCCACCGGCCCCGGAAAGGGGCGGCCAGGGCGTGGGTCAAGGCCGTCGATCGCCGCAGCAGCTTGGCTCCGCATTGGGTGTCGTACACCGGCATGCGCAGCACCAGCGAGGCGGCCGTGGCAAAGACCCGGCCGAGATAGTGGCGGCCGGCGTTGCGATCGATGCTTCGCCCCATCAGCTTGACCCGCGCAGCGAGCAGCACGTCGAACTGGTCTTGGCCCGCAAGCAGGGTGCACAGGCGCTGAACTTCGGACGGAGGTGTAGCCAGGTCGGCATCCAGATAGCCCACCCAGGCAGCCGGCCCGGCGAGGGCGTGCAGCAGCCCCTGGCGCACGGCCTCAGCTTTGCCCTGGTTGCAGGGCAAAACCAGGGATGCGACCCGACCAGGCCGGGCCGCGCACAGACGCTGGTGAACCTCCGCTGTGTCATCGAGTGAGCCATCGTCGACAAACAGCAAGTTCAGGCCGGCAATCTCGTCGACCATTGTGGTGAAGGCCGCCGCGTCCAGGCGGGCGGCCTCGTTGTAGCAAGGCACGACCAGCACCACGACGTCGAGGGTGCTCATGCCTTCCTCGCAATGGCCCAGGCGCTGAGCCCAGGCAACCTCACCCCGGCCCGCGCGCACATCTGGCCCACCGCCCGGTCGAGCGCCAGTCCGCTCAGTACGGCCTGGCTGAGCCAAGCACGGCCCTGCCAATGGGCGACGGCGGTGTCTGCGACCGACGGGGCGCTTTCCGGGCCGGGCTGGGAATGGATGCCGCGCACCAACTCGGCCAACTTCTCCCACCCGCGCACCGCTAGCAGACTGTGGAACAGGCCGCCCTGCTCCACCACGGTCAGGTCGCAATGCTGCAGCAGTTGTTGCAGCCGCGCCGGACGGTAGCGCCGATGGTGACCCAACATCCTATCGTGCTGGGTGAAGAACTCTGGCCAAGCCGGAACGCTGGCCACCAAGAAACCACCTGGCCGAACCAAGTCGCGGACCACATCAGCCAGCAAGTCGCAGTCGTCGGCAACATGTTCCAGCACGTCTAGCAGCAGGACCAGATCGAACGCGCGGTCAGGGCGCTGGTTGGTGAAGCTCAATTCGGGCGCGGCTTGCGCGCGAAGTCTTTCCAAAACGTCGGTTGGGTAAAGGGCATCGTAGCAGAGCACGGCCCCGTCGGGACGCAGGCGGGGCAGCAGCACCGACGCCAGGTAGCCATCTCCCGCCCCCACGTCCAGAACCCGGATGCCGGGACAAAGGATTGCATGCGCGACTAGCCGGTCACGGAAGAAGTGGGCACGGCTCACCTCCCAGGGGTGTCTAGGCCCAGCGGTCGCGCAGCACTCACGCAGGTCCATTGCGCTCGCATTGTAGCGCGCGCGGCTGCCCACGTCCTCGGTTCCTGCGGCTGCACGCCAGCAAGAGCCCGAAGATAAGCCAGCCGCCCAACCCCAGCCACAGCCCCAGGCGCAGTCCTGGCGTGCGATAGCGCATCTCGATCCGGTGCTCTCCCGCCGGCACGGGCAGCGCGCGCGCCAGTACGTCGGCTCGCTCGATCGGGGTTGCAATCCCGTCAACCGTGGCGCTCCAGCCATGGGTCCACTCGTCCAGCAGAACGGCATAACCTGCTCGCGCGGCCTGACAATTCAGGATCACATGCTCGGCCTGCGGCTTCTCCAGCACGCACGCTGTGGGTTCGTCGGTTGCGAGCATTTCGCTATTTCCCGGCCCTGCCAGCCGCGCTTGGCCCAGATCCAGTTCGGAATGGCGCGTGTCGAAGAGCGACGCAAAGGCATCCTGGTCCGAAACCCCATGGCGCCAGCGATAGGCCACAAAGGCCCGCGGCCGGCGGATAGAGTTCTCCAGCACCACGTAGCCAGCGAAGGGCGTCGGCGAGCGCACCGGCATGCCCATGGCCGGGGCTGAGGCGAGGTCGATGAGAAGGTAGCGGATGTCGAGCACGTCCATCACGCGTTCCAGATTGGCGCGACCACTGGCCTCCGCGAAGGCGTCAAAGCGCGCGGTTCCGGCAATGACATAGGCTGGAATCTGGGCAAACCCAAAGCGCGCCCCGTCGTTGGGAATCGCCGTGTGATGAAGTAAAGCGGCGCGGGCCTCGCCGGAAACCGAGATGGGGGTGATGTCGCTGGCGCGGCGGAGCAGGCGCGGCCATTCTCCCGCTCGCGGCAGCGGCAGCGGCTGCAGCATGGTGGGCACGGCGCGCACCACTTCGCGCGGGATGGTCACGTGAACCGCCCAGTCGTGCTCGATCAGTTGGACCACCAGCACGAGCAGCAACAGGGGGCGCGCCCAGCCGCCGAACCGGCGATGGCCGGCGAGCAGTACCGCCAGGGGCACCAGCGCGGCCACCACGGTGGCAGACAGGCCCCCGGCCAACGCTTCGGAGAGCGCGGCCTGGGCGTCCACCGGCTTGTGGGCAGCCTGGCTTGCACTGGTGATGGCGGAGACTAGATATCCGCGTCCCAGGGTCGCCAGGCCCAACCCCGCTGCCAGACCGGCGGCTACCGCCGCACTCAACCGCGCCCGGGACTTGCGCGCTGCCGGCTCGAACAGCCGGTCGAAGCCCACGCCGGCCAGCGCCGCCCACAGCAGCAACGCCCCGGCGATGTGCTTCTCTGGGTAGCGAAGCAGTCGTTCCGGCCAGACCAGAGTCCGGTAGAGGCCATAGAGGGGCGCGAAAGTGCCAAGCGCCAGGGCGACGAAGACCAGCGACAGGATGGCCAGGCGCCGCGCCGGCCTGCCCCCGCGCCATGCGGACAACGCCGCACACAGCAGGACCGGAGCGCCCAGGTACAAGCTGGCTGACCATGTGGCTTCCAGCGGACCGCCCCCATTCGCCCACAGACTGGCCAGACAGCGTTCGGGGCGGAAGCCTTGGCCCAGAACATTGGGCCAGACCAGTTCCAGCAAGCGCAACGGATGCAGAGACCAGGCGCCCGCGTCGGCCAAGCTGAAACCCGCGCCGCGAGCGCTGTCGCCGAGCGAGGCCAGGGCTACCAGCAGCGAAGCCGCCCCCATCAGCATGCCCAGGCCGCCCGCTGCAGCCAACACCAGCAGCGAAGTCCAGCGTCGCCGGGCCGTCAAGATGACCAGGGCCACGGCCAGCACCACCGAATTGAATCCCGCTGGGTTGCCCGCCGCCACCGAGCCCGACAGCAGCAGGGCGAAGATCAGACCACGGCGCAGAAGAGCCTGGCGCTCCTCGGCTTCGCCGAGGCCCAGCGAAGCCCACGCCAGCAAGGGCATCCAGCCCAGGGCCATCAGAATGCTGCCGTTGACCACCATGGAGGTGAAATAGCCGGACAGCATGAGCGCGCTGCCTGCCAGCAGGCTGCCCAGGGCACTGGCGCCCAGGCGCCGGGCCAGAAGCAGCGTACCCACGCCCGCCAGCCACAAATGCAAGATGAGGATAAGGTCCGCTCCCCACAGCGGACCGACCAGCACTACTAGCCACGCCAAGGGGTAGGTCACGCCGTTGTTGGGGTCAGCCGCGAACCGCTCGCCCAGGCGCAGGCCGTCCCACCACTCGGGGAAATGCCCCCGGCTCAGGTTCTCAGCTAGATAGCTACGCGACGGCAGGGTGTGGGTCAGGTGGTCGCGCACCGCGAAGGTTTCGTCGAGAAACAGGGGACGAACATAGGCCAACGCCAGCACCGCAGTGAGCGCCAGCAAGGAAAGTATCAACGTGAGTCTTCCGCCTGCCCTGGTCATTCCGTTCCGCTTTCCCCCTACCAGGTTCACCGTGCGGGGTCCAATACCGGAATTCAGAAGGCTAGCTTTTTCACCGCAGAGAGCACAGAGAACACAGAGATCGGATGGGAAGAAGAAGTCCGGATCGCGCGAGCCCAACCCATCCCTTTCCGGTCCGCCTCTGTGGCCTCTGTGCCCTCTGTGGTGAAAAGGCTAACTTCCTTCTTCACCACCCCGTAATGAGGCCCCCTGCCGCCAACTCCACCACCGGCCTCGGCACCAAGCCAAGCGCCAGCACCACCACCACGGTCACGACCAGCACGATCGCAATGCCCGCGGACCGAAAGGGCTGCCACGACCGCACCGACTCGCTGAAGTACATCGCGACCACGATGCGCAGATAGTAGTAGACGCTCGCCAGGCTGTTGAGCACAGCCGCTACCACCAGCCAGGCCAGATCTGGGCTCTGCATGGCTGCGCGAAACACGTAGAACTTGCCAAAGAAACCGCCGGTGGGCGGCACCCCGGCCAGCGAGAGCAAGAGCACGGTCATGACAAGGGCCACGGCCGGCCGCGTGCGCGCCATCCCGGCCCACTCGTGCACGAGCACGCGCTCGTCGTCGCGTCGGCCCACCCAAGCCACCACGGCAAACACTCCCAGGGTGGTGAAAGCGTAGGCAGCCAGATACACCAACAGCGCGGGCTGCGCGCCGTCCACCCTCTGGCCCAGGGCCACCAGGCCTATCAATAGATAGCCGGCATGGGCGATGGACGAGTAGGCCAGCATGCGCTTGACGTTATCCTGGCGAAGGGCGGCCAGGTTCCCCCAGGTCATGGTGACAAACGCCACCCCGCCCAGCACGCGCACCCAGCCCGCGTGGCCCAGCGCCAGCCCGGGGTTGGCAAAGGCTGTACCCAGCAGGCGCACAAGACCACCCACGGCTGCCACCTTGATCCCGGCCGCCATCAGGCCAGTCACGGGCGTGGGCGCGGCCTCGTATGCATCGGGCGCCCACATGTGAAAGGGCACGGCTGCGATTTTGAACAGCATGCCGGTGAGCAAGAAGTACACACCGACAATGAACAGGGGATTGTCCGCGGCCTGGCCGGCGCGCGCTGCAATCCCGGCGTACGACATCTCGCCGCCAGTGGTGCCATAGACCAGGGCGGTGCCATAGACCAGGAACCCGGCAGCAAACGCGCCCAGCAACAAGTACTTGAGCGCACCCTCGGCCCCGGCGGGTTGCCGCCGCCAACTTGCCACCAACAGATAGGCGGCCAGTGACATGGTTTCGATGCCGATGAGCAGCGAGAGAAGGTGGGTGGCGTGGACCACCGTCATCATGCCAGCGGTAGCAAAGAGCACCAACGCGTGGTGCTCGCCGTGCGCGAAGTCGTGTTCGCGCATGAAAGGCGCCGCGACCAGCAGGGTGAGAAAAGCGGTTCCGATCAACACGCCGTCGAGAAAGAGCGCCATCCGATCCACAACCCACATGCCGGCCCAGATGGGTTGGCTGGATGTAGCTCGCATCCATTGGCTCGCGACCAGGGCAAAGGCCGCCAGACATCCTAGCTGCGCCAACCACAGTGCGGGCCCGCGTGCTCTCTTGAACGTGTCCAGCAGAAGCGCCAGACACCCCGCGCCCGAGATCAACAGCAGCGGGGCCAAAGCCGCGATCTGGACAGTATCGACGGTCATCAGAAAGGCCTCGCTGTCCCGGGCTGCGCCGACGCCGGCCGCCGGGGCCGCTGCCCAGAACGCCGGGCCGGCCCGATGGGATTCGCGCGCGCCTCGGCCAGACGGTCGCGGTAGTTTGCTGTCAGCGCCTGCACCGAGGCGGCGGTACGGTCGAGAATCGGCTGGGGTGCCATGCCCATGACCAGCGCCGCCAGCACCAGCACGCCGAACACCAAGCGCTCGCGCAGGCCCAAGTCGCGCAGTTTCGGGTCGCGGTTCTCGGGCTTGTCGAGCGGCCCGAACATCACCCGCTGGAACATGGTCAGAAGATACACAGCCGCGAGAATGACCGCGAAGGCGGCCAGGCCAGCCAGCAGCGCCGGATGGCCGAACATGGGAGCCGCCAGGCCCGATGCTTGCCAGTCCTTGCCCGCGGTGAATGTGCCCGAAAGCACCAAGAACTCGCCTACGAAGCCGCACAGGCCGGGCAGCCCGGCCGAGGCCAACACTAGGACCAGGAAGCAGGCGCCAAACACCGGCATCGGTTTCCACAACCCGCCGAAGTCGCTCAGTTGGCGGGTGTGGCGGCGGTCGTAAAGGATTCCCACTGCCAAGAACAAGCCACCGGTCGAAATCCCGTGCGCCAGCATCTGAAAGATTCCGCCTTGGATTCCTTTTTGCGAAAGCACGAGAATCCCCAGCACCACGAAGCCGAGGTGTGAGACTGAAGAGTAGGCAACCAGCTTCTTCACGTCGTCCTGCACCCAGGCCATGAGCGCGCCAAAGATGATGCCGGCCACTGCCAGCCAGGCGATGATCGGCGCGGTCTGCTGAGCAGCCAGCGGGAAGAACGGCAGGGCAAAACGCAGAAAGCCGTAGGCGCCGAACTTGAGCAGAACCGCGGCCAGAATCACCGAGCCGCCGGTGGGCGCTTCCACGTGAGCATCAGGCAGCCAGGTATGCAGCGGGACGAGCGGCACCTTGATCATGAAGGCCAGGGTGAAGGCGAGGAAACACAGCAGTTCCGGCCCGCGCGGCAGGGTGATGCTGGCCCAAGTTGCGTAGTCAAACGTCCACTGACCGGTGACCGCGTGCACTTGCGCGTACAGGTACAGGATGGCTGCCAGCATGAGCAACGATCCGGCCAGGGTGAAGATGACGAACTTGATGGCCGCGTAGAGCCGCCGCTCGCCGCCCCAGATACCGATGATGAAGTACATCGGAATCAGCATCAGCTCCCAGAACACATAGAAGGCAAACAGGTCGATGGCCAGGAAGCTGCCCAGCATGCCAGCCTCCAGCACCAGCATGGCCGCAATGAATCCCCGGCTACGCGTCTGGTGCAAGCCCATGGCCTGGGGCGAGAGCAGGGTCAAGAAAACCATCAGGGTGGTGAGCAGCACCAGCCAGAGTGAGATGCCGTCGACGCCCAGATGTAAGTGGATCCCCAGCGAAGCAACCCAGGGCTGATCGACCTCCATCTGAAAAGCCCCGATTGACTTGTCAAAATCGCGCAGGATGAGGAGTGACTGCCCAAGACTGACCAACGCCGCGACAATCCCGATCGGTCGGCTGGTGCGTTCGCCCCGCGGCGCCAGCATCACCAAGATGGCGCCGAGCAGGGGCACAAGCACAGTCAACCTGAGATCAGTCATGGCCTACTGGATGTCGATCGTCCGTTCAATCGTGCGCGAGGTGTTCCAGCGCGGATCCGTGATACGAACTCGCAATTGGTAGTGTCCGGGCTGGGGGTAGAGCCAGTTCGCGCTGGCAGCCGCGCCCGAACGATCCTCTTGGCCGTCGCCATCGAAGTCGAAGCCATAGTCGAGCTTTTCCGCAACGCCTTCGCCCAGCTCGACCCTGGCGCTGCGGCCTTCGATGCGAACCTTCACCTCAGAAGGTTCGGCGGGACGAGCCATCACGTAGACCAGTGCGGCCAACCCGATGGCGAAGATGGCTAGGTAGCGCTGCACATCACCCACCTGCAGCATGCGCAAGAGACGCCCGGCCGTGTCGACCAGAACCGTCCAGCCACCCACCAGCAACTTGTCGATGAGGATGCGATCGACGACCAAGAAGAATGCCCGCGACAGACCACGCAGTGGGCAGACCACCAGTGCGTGGTAGATCTCGTCGACGAAGAACTTGCCGCGCACCGCGGACGTGAGGTGCGGCCACGTCGTGACGAAGCGGCGCGCTGGCTCGCGCACACCGCCGCCGAAGAACCGCCACGCCAAGCCGATGCCAGCAAGGGCAATCGCCGTCGAAAACGCCATCACCCGCCATTGCAGGCCGCGCGAAACTTCCAGAGCAGGACCGACCGCGTCCGCCAGCCAATGGCCGACAAGATCGCCGTGCGATCTGCTCACCGCAGGTGGCAGGCCCACCACCCCGGCCAGCAGAGCGCCCAGGCCCAGCACCACCATCGGCCCCACCATCTCGACCGACGATTCGTGCAAGTGCTCGCGCGTGTTCAGGTCAGCCCGGCATTCACCTGTGAAGACCAAGTAGTAAAGCCGCGACATGTAGAACGCCGTGCCCAAGGCAGCGGCCAGCAGGCCCGCGCCCACGGTCGGGCCGACCCAGTGCAGCCGCGGGCCAAACACCGCGGTGGCAAAGGCGCCCGCGACGATCGCGTCTTTGGAAAAGAACCCGGAGAAAATCGGCACCCCACAAATGGCCAGCCCGCAAACCCGGAATACCCAGGTGGTCCAAGGCAGCTTGCGCGCCAGACCGCCCATGCGGGTGATGTCACCGGAGCCGGCCATGGCGTGCATGACCGAGCCGGCGCAGAGGAAAAGGCCGGCTTTGAAAAAGGCGTGGGTAAAGAGGTGGAAGATGCCGCCCGCGAAATTGCCCGTGCCCACGCCCACAAACATGAACCCGAGCTGACTGATGGTGGAGTAGGCCAGCACCTTCTTGAAGTCGTTCTGCCCAAGAGCGATCACTGCTGCGAGAAGCGCCGTCAGCGCGCCCACCCCCGCCACGATGGCCAGCGCCGCCGGGGCCAGCAGATAGAGCGCGCCCAGCCGCGCCACCATGTACACGCCGGCAGTGACCATGGTGGCTGCGTGAATCAGTGCGGAGACCGGCGTGGGGCCCGCCATGGCGTCGGGCAGCCAGACGTAAAGCGGGATCTGCGCTGACTTACCCACCGCGCCCATGAACAGAAACAGCGCTGCCCAGAAAGCCACCGGCTGTCCCCACCACAGGGTGGCTGTCAGGCTCGGGCTGCCTGCGCGGGCGGTGTCAACCAGAAGAGGAATGTCGAGCGTGCCGGCAGCGCGGAAGAGCAGAAACATGCCGATGAGGAAGCCCAGGTCGCCCACCCGATTGGTGATGAATGCCTTCTTGCCCGCGCTGGCATTGGCCGTCTCGCCGTACCAGAAACCGATGAGCAGGTAGCTACACAGACCCACGCCCTCCCAGCCGATGAACATCACCGGCAGGCTGTCACCCAGAACCAGGAGCAGCATGGCCCCACAGAAGAGATTGAGGTACGCGAAGAAACGCGCGTAATCCTCATCATGAGCCATGTAGCCGGTCGAGTAGATGTGAATCAGCGTGCCCACGAAGCTGACCACCAGGCACATGAGGCCTGACAGCGCATCCATGCGCAGGACCAGGTCCACCTGCAGATCGCCGCTGGCGAACCAGGTCCCCACCAGATCCGTCACGCCGTTCGATTGGACGAGAATGGGAAACCAGAAAAAGAACGCGTCGGCCGCGACCAGGAAAGCAGCACCCACGGCTAGGCAAGCGATGCGGTGAACCGCCCTGCGGCTGTGGTGCCGGCCAAACAGGATAAGGTAAGCAGCGCCCAGCAAGGGTAGGAGCGGAATGATGCGCAGTTGGTAGAACATCGCCACCCTACCCCTTCAAGGCATTCACTTCGTCCAGGCTCGCGGTTCGCCGAGTGCGGAACACGCTGACCACAATGGCCAATCCCACTGCAGCCTCAGCCGCAGCCAACGCCATTACAAAGAAGGCGAACACATGTCCCTTCTGATCCCCAAGCGCCCGGGAAAAAGTGAGCAGCGCCAGCGTGCCGGCCGCAAACTGCAGTTCCACGCTCATCAGCACGATGAGAACGTTGCGGCGCAGAAGCACCCCCGCGGTTCCCACGAAGAACAAAGCCAGCGATACCAGGATGTACGCGTAGGTCGGCATCAGGAACCCCGGGACGAGCGATCCTCGCGAACATGACGGGTCAGCATCACCCCGCCGATGACCGCCACCAGGAGCAGCAGTGAGATCGCCTCGAAGGGAAACAGGAAATCCGAAAAGAGCAAAGCCCCCACCGAGGACACGGTCCCGAAATCCTTCACCGGCGGCGTCGCGGTCGCGGCCAGCAAGGGCATGCTGCGTTCGTGGCTCACCAGCCAGGCTACCCGGTAGAAGAGGTAGCCGGCCGCCAGGACGCCGGCGGCGCGGGTGACCAGGCCCTGCCGGGCGATGGGCGTGCTTTCCTCACGGTTCACCATCATGACCACAAACACAAAGAGCACCATGATGGCGCCGGCGTAGACCAGGACCTGCAACACCGCGAGAAAGTGCGCCGACAGGGTGGCGAAAAGGCCGGCCAAAGCCCCGAAGGTGAGCACCAAGGACATCACGGCGCTGACCGGATTGCGCCGGGTGATGGTCAGCAGGCCGCCCGCGAGAACGCCGGCGCTCAGGATGGCAAACGCGATGGCCTCTGCCAGGGTTGTGAGATGGGCAGCCGGGGTCATGATGGCTTGGCCGCCTTGGGCAGCCGGGCCTCGAAGTCGGCGCGGAACTTGGTGAGGAAACCCAGCATGGGCCAGGCCGCCGCGTCGCCCAGGGCGCAGATGGAATTGCCGGCGATCCCGTTGGCCACCTCAGCCAGAAGATCGATGTCTCCCGGCCGGCCCTCGCCTTCGGCCAAGCGGGTACAAACCCGCGCCAGCCAACCCGTGCCCTCGCGACAGGGCGTGCACTGCCCGCACGACTCGTGGGCATAGAAGCGCATGATGCGGGCACATAGGCCCACCACGTCGGTGTTGTCGTCGAACACCACCACGCCGCCCGAGCCAGCCATGGTTTTCAGCCGGCGACCACTTCCCATCTCAAAGGGCACGCCTGGTCTCACCTCCACGTCTTTGATGCGCGGATCGCTGGTCAGTGCGTCGAACTCGATAGGCACGTCAATCTCACTGGCATCGAGCGGCGGCATGGAGCTGCCGCCCGGGATCAACCCGCGCAGGGCACGGCCCCGAGGAATCCCGCCACACAGGTCGTAGATCAACTCGCGAAACGAAATGCCCATGGGCAACTCATACACACCGGCCCGCTTCACATGCCCGGACACGCACAGCAGGCGGGTGCCGCCGGACTTTCCCATGCCCACCTTGGCGAACCAGTCCCCACCGTTGGTGATGATGTCGGGAACATTCATCAAGGTCTCCACGTTGTTGACCACAGTGGGCTGGCCGAAGAGACCCTTGACGGCAGGAAAAGGAGGCTTGTTGCGCGGCCAGCCGCGCTTACCCTCGATGGACTCCAGCATGGCGGTTTCCTCGCCGCAGATGTAGGCGCCCGCGCCTAGGTGCACGGTGATGTCGAGCTTGACCGAGCCGCTTGCGCTCTGCCTCTGCCGTCCCAGCCACCCCGCCGCGTACGCCTCGTCCACCGCCGCTTGTACGATGGCCGCCTCGCGCTGGAGCTCGCCTCGAATGTAGATGAAAGCGTGGGTGCAGCGGAGGGCGAATGCCGAGATGCTCACGCCCTCGATCAATAGGTGCGGGTCGCTCCCCAGCAACACCCGGTCTTTGAAGGTACCCGGTTCGGACTCGTCGCCGTTGCACACCANNGGCAGAAAGCCCCACTTGACCCCGGCAGGAAATCCCGCGCCGCCGCGGCCCCGCAGATTGGACCGCTTGACTTCCTCCACCACCTTCTCCCTCCCCATGCCGAGGGCTTTGCCAAACGCCTGCCACCCGCCTCGCGCCACATACACGTCGAGCTTCTGAATATCGGGAACGCCGAAATTCTTGGTCACGATTTTGAGCCCTGGGGTTTCGCGGTAGCCGCTGCCCGACGATCCGCAGGCCGGCAGCGTGGACGCGCCCTGCGCTGGCGCAAGCGGCGACGATGGCTGGTGAGAGCCGGCTTCGCTCGCTTGCCGCCGCAACTCGTCCACGATGCGGTCCACCTTCTCTGGCGTGAGACTGACGTAGTGGTGCAGCCCGCAAGTCATGGTAGGCGCATGCGCGCAACCGCCAAGCCCATCCTCTTCGCTCAGGCTGAACAGACCGTCAGGCGTGCTCTGGCCGGGCTCGATGCCCAGGCGCTTTTGCAGGTGGCGCAGGACATCATGACCACCACGCAGAGTACAGCCCAGATTGGTGCACACGTGCAGTGGGTAGCGGGCAGGAGGCTGGCGCAGAAACAAGGTGTAGAAAGTGGCCACGCCAAAGACATGCGAGAGCGGGAGGTCCAGGGCTCGTGCGACCAGTTCAAGCGCCTCGTCGGACAAGTAGCCAAACTCGTCCTGTGCCAGGTAGAGCACGCCCAGCAAGGTCGCTTGCCGCGTGGGATAGCGCGCGAGCAAGCGGTCGATTTGCTGCCGCGCCTTTTCGGAAAACTCAAGTGGCATCGGATCGCCTGGCTCCCAGGTCTGCTTCGGCGCAAATCTCCGTCGTCAAACGCTCTCCGTCAAGGCGCTGATGACAATCCACCGACGGAATCAAGCCCCTTCTGCGCAACGCAGGGTGGGCACGCTAAACCCTGTTGCTTTCTCAGCGGGGGATGTGCTCTGTTGGGCGCTAGTTTCGGCGAGTTGTCTGTGGCTTCAGCCTCAGATCTCTTCGGCCGATAGATGCGAAAAGGCATGCCAAAGCGCTTCCTTCTGGTTGACGCCGATCCTGTCGGACAAGCAGCCCTCCAGCACGTCGCAACGTCGCTGGAGGGCGAAGGCGTCGTGGCTGCCACTGCAGAGGCTGCGCGTACCATGCTGCGCGCAGAGCCTTTCGATCTCTGTATCGTCGACATGAACCTCCCCGACGGTGGAGCGCAGGTGCTAGACACGGCGCAGGCGTGTCAGCCGTGGATTCCGGTTGTGGCCATGGCTGGCCAGGGCACGGTCGCCGAAGTGGTCACGGCTTTTCGCATGGGCGCCAGCGAGTTTCTGCCCCGGCCGTTCCACGATGACCTGGCGGTGCGGATCGTTCGGCGCGTGCTGCAGGATCGAGTGAACGACACCTTCGACGAACATACCAGCGGGGCTTGCCTCCTTGGTGAACACCCGGCCATGCGGGTGGTCTTGGAGCGCATCGGTCAGGCCGCCGACTCCGGCGCCAGCGTGCTTATCCGTGGCGAGGAAGGTACGGGAAAAGAGGTCATCGCCCGTCTCATCCACGCCTGCGGCGAACGGCGGGCCGGACCCTTTGTGACGGTGCGGCCCGAAGCCAGTGAGGAAGCGGCGGCGGGGCCGGAGTCTTCGGAATTTGCCGACAACCCGTCGCGACTGGTCAGCAATGTCATGGCATCGCTCGGTGGTATGCTCTTCATCGACGAGCTAGCCGGCCTTTCGCGCGACAATCAGATTGGCTTCCTGCGCCTCATCAAGGAATGGGGAGGCCTGCCGCCGGATCGAAATATGCGGATCGTGGCCGCCACGACCCAAGACATGGAGCAGGCGGGGCGCGCGGGACAGTTCCTGGAGGAACTCTACTATCGGTTGAACGTGATCCCGATGGAGATTCCACCGTTGCGTGAACGTCCCGAGGACATCCCGATCCTGGCGGACCACTTCCGTCGCGCCGCCAACGCGCGCCGAAGTCGCAACGTGCCCGGGTTCTCGCCTGAGGTTCTGGTCAAGTTGGGCGCTTGCTCTTGGCCGGGAAACGTACGCCAGCTCGGTTCCACGGTGGATCGTCTGGTGTCGGCGGCCAAGGACCGGCCGGTGACCATCACTGACCTGCCTGCCAGCCTGCGCACGGATGTGAGTGACCTTTCGCCCGCGCTGGTCGACTTGCCCCCGAACGGGGTTGACCTGCGCCTGCTGCTCGCCCAACTCGAAGATCGGCTGATCGAGCAGGCGCTGCAGAGGACCGGTGGCAACAAGAATCGTGCGGCCGAACTGCTGGGAATGAATCGCACGACTCTGGTAGAAAAGCTTCGCCGGCGAACAGTCGCGTAGGGAAGCGCCGTCGCAAGCGGACCCACAGGTAGGGAAATTCCGGAAATAGAGATTCGCTTGCCGGCCCCGATGGGCTGCGGGAACTCGACAAGATACCCACGTAACTCAGCCAACTGTCACCTGATTGACGGTGCATCGACGCTTCGGCCGTCATTGCGATGACGATCAGATGACTCGCCGTCTCCTGGACACTTGTGATCCTGGGTGCTTAGGCTTCGCTCGTCTCTGGCACGCCCGCTGCATTAGTCGCCCCACATGCCAATGCTTCGGCGCAAACTAACCAAGGGACGAAAGGCGCGCAAGCCATCGGCGAAGATGTTGGCAGCGCGACGCGAGGAATACGCCACGAAGTTTTATCCTTGCATCGAGAAAGTGGCACGGCGCTTGGCGCGCCGTCTGCCCGCGCACG
This sequence comes from Myxococcales bacterium, assembly GCA_003153015.1. Lineage (GTDB taxonomy): Bacteria > Myxococcota_A > Polyangia > Fen-1088 > Fen-1088 > Fen-1137. The sequence goes on along the minus strand of PMBS01000270.1, from coordinate 9,320 downwards.
TCGAGATGGACGATTTGATCTCATCCGGCGTCATTGGGCTTATGGAAGCTGCGGGACGGTTCGATCCCAAGCGGGTGGACCGCTTTGAAGCCTTTGCTGAGTTCCGCATTCGCGGCGCCATGCTGGATGATCTGCGCTCGCGCGACACGCTCTCGCGCGACATGCGCCGCCTGTCCAACGAGCTGCGTGAAGCGACCCGCAGGTTGGAGTCGCAGCTTGGCCGTACGCCGGACAATGAAGAGCTGGCCGAGACGCTGGGGCTGAAAGTCCAGGAGCTGTACACGCGCCAGCAGAAGCTATCCGGATCTTCGGTGGTGGGAATCGACGATGCGGGGCCCGACTTTCTGGATCGCACCCGCGACGAAAACCAGCCCGACCCATTCGAGATGACCGCCCATCGCGAGACCCTGGCGCGCCTGGTGGCAGGCATCGATGATCTTCCCGAGAAGATGCAGCAGGTTCTCTCCCTCTACTATTGTGAAAACCTAAACCTAAAAGAGATCGGGCAGGTGCTCGGCGTGACCGAGTCGCGCGTGTGCCAGATCCATGGCGAAGCCACCCGCCGCCTGCGCGCGTCCTTGGGTGACCTGGAGGATTCAGCTGCCGCCTAACCTGTTGAATTCACACGAGATCAAAGATTTCCACAGAATCGGCTTAAGATTCCGCAGGCGTGGTCGATTTGTGTAGGCATGGCACTCACAAGCGGAAATCGGTTGGGGCCACGCTCAGAAACAGACTTCGCCAGGGCAGCAGGAACGCAAGACACTGACATCAGCCGGCAGGCGAAGATCGAGGAACTGCGGCAGATGGTGGCGACGGGGCGATACCAGATCCAGCCGGAGAAGCTGGCGCTGAAGATCCTAGTTCGCGCATTGAAGCGACGATAGCTAGTCTTCCGCGTCGGCTACTTCGACGCGATTGCGGCCGTTGGCCTTGGCCCGATACATGGCCGCATCAGCCAGGCGCAGGAGCAGATTCTCTCGCCGACGCTGGTTGCCCCCGGGCGCCAAGTGCTCGCGGTATGACGCCACTCCAATCGAGGCACGCACACCGGGCAAGGGCTGAGCCGTCTGCTCCCCTTCGGCCTCAGCATCGAACATGGTCGCCTCGGCGATGACCCGCCGCAAGTCTTCCGCGGTCTGCACCGCACGGTCGATGTCGCTTCCAGGCAGAATGGCCACAAACTCATCACCACCGTAGCGAGCCAGAACGGCTGCGGGCGGCGCGCTCTCAGACAGAAGACGCGCTACCTCACGCAAGGTCCAACTCCCTGCCAGATGTCCGTAGCGATCGTTGACTTCCTTGAAGTGGTCGAGGTCGATGAACAGCAGCGAGAGATCCGTGGCGTTGTGGTCAGCATGCGCGATCTCGTCCTCCAAGCGGACGTGGAAATAGCGGCTGTTGAACAGGCCGGTCAGGTGATCCAAGCGGGCAAGAGCGCGGGCGCGGATGGCGTCAAGGGCGTTCTGGACTGACGAAGACATGTAGGCCGCGAAGATACGCAAGAGCTCATTGTCTCGCGCGCTGTAGGGACCGCCCGAGCGCCGGTTGACTAGCTGCAAGACACCACAAATCGATTCGCCAACGATCACGGGCATCCCGATCACCGACGCCACGGGCCGGCCCGCCCCGCGCGCCGGCATCGCGATCGACAACGGGTCATCCGGCGAAAGGTCGTCGCTGCGAAACGGCGACCCTGTACGGTAGATCTGTCCGACAAAGCCGCGATCGCTGGGAATTCGTTTGCCCAGCAAGTGCGCGGTACCCGGACCGAAGGTGGCGATGAATGTCAGCCGCGGGGTTCGGATGCCCGCGAGTTTGGCGCGTGGATCGTCGAGAAGGATGCCGCCCGATTCAGAGGGCACGAAGTCGTTGGCCCGTTCGAGGATCTCGCGCAAGGCAGCGTCAAGGCGCACATCCCAGCGCTCGGTGTCTTGGTCCCGTCGGGCGCGGAGGAAGAACCGGGTGATCTCTTCCGGAGATAGGGTCAGGATGGGACCCGGAGCGCTCGGGGGGTTGGGAACGGACGGCTCTTCGTCAACTTCCTCCGCGGGCGCAGCCGCCCGGGTGGGATCATCAACCTCGGCAAGGTGCTCGACGTTGCCGGTGGTTTCCGTATTGCCAACCGTCACGCGGAACCTCGTTCCGGATTCCACCTTACAGGATCTCGCCTCGATGTACCACTGTAGTGCTAGTCTGAGCCGCGATGTCCTCGCGTCACATGGGAACCCTGAAAGGGTTCCCAAACCCTCCCGCGACGGTGCGCGGCCGGCAGAGCCGGCCGGCTCCCCACGCGAGTATTGACATGGGAACCCTGGGAGGGTTCCCAAACCCTCCCGCGATGGTGCGCGGCGAGCAAAGCTCGCCGGCTCCCCACGCGAGCAGGCGGGCTGCGCTGATGCTCGCCGTGGTCGTCTTGGGGGCCCTCGCCTTCCGTTGGGCGCGGGCCAAGGCAGCCTACTGGAATGTGGATGATGCGGGCATCACCTTCGCGTATGCACGCTCGTTCGCCTGGCACGGGACAGCCTCGCTTTTTCCCGAAGGCCCGCGGGTGGAGGGATACAGCAATCCCTTGCTTTGCTTGATCGTGGCGGGCATCTGGCTGGTGCGAGTTTTCGACCCCATCACCACACACCTTTGGATCGAGGCCGCGCTATTCGGTGGCGCTCTCGCCTTTGCCTTCGCGATCATTATGGGAACCCTGAGAGGGTTCCCATACCCTCCCGCGATGGTCCGCGGCGAGCAAAGCTCGCTGCCTCCCCACGCGAGTAGGCAGCGGGCGGGGATTGCGGCGGCGGTGGTGGGCACAGTGGTTTTCGCGGCGGCGGAGCTGATGACTCCATCTACCTGGGCTTGGTACGGCTCAGGCCTGGAGAACGCGTTGCAGACCACGGTTCTGCTGGCCTTGCTCTGGCGCGCCGCCAGGGCCTCGGAGCAAGGACCCCGTCCGCTCATCGACGGCACGCTGGCCACAGCAGCAGCGCTGGTCCGGCCCGAGGGGATCATCTACGCGGCGGGGTTTTTCGCTGCGCTCGCGCTGGCGCTGGTGTGGCGGGCGCGGCGGCAGGGCTGGGGCGTCATGCGGCCGTGGTTGCGCGCCGTGGGTGTGGCCGCCGTGCTGGGCGGCCTGTTACTGCTGTGGCGCTACTGGGTGTACCGGGATTTGTTACCAAACACCTATTACGCCAAGGCGCAGGGCGGAGGGTTCATGCTCCATTTTCGCGCCTACGTTCTGAAGATGGTCCTCCCCTACCGCTACGCTGCGGTATTTGCGGCATGCGCGGTGGGGCTGTTCCTGCATCCACGTTGGCGTACCGTGGCCCTGGTCCTGGTCGCGCTCTTGCTTGCAAGCGTTTTCATGCCGGCATTCAAGGGCAACGACTGGATGGGGGAGCACCGCTTTGCCACGCCGCTGCTTGCCTTGTCACACGCGGCCTTCGCGTTCCTGGTCGGGGCCGGGCTTTCCAGCGGGTTTTCCCGTCGGTGGCTTCGGATTGTGGCTGGCGCCACGGCGGGCGCTTTCGCGCTGACCATGCTCTTGCTCCTGCACCGGGCGGGCAATCCCATCGTAACGCCACCTCGCCTGCTCGACGTCAACATCGGCCACGTGGCGTACCATCAGGGGCTGAGGCGACTTGACCATCAGCGCCGACTGGGGCTCATCAATCCGACGGTGGTACTGCCCGATGCGGGCGGCAGTTTGCTTGTGGGGTCCATGCGCCTGGTCGATTCCGGATACCTCACCGACTACCAGATGGCACGAGTGCGGGACCACTGGCCACAGCTTAACCAGTACCAGCATCAGGAGCAGCGGGTCGATCTGGCGGATGGGAAGACGCCCGTGTTCTTTCAGTTCGATCGCAGCCTGGTCGGGCGCATGTTTTGGTATCAACCCGATTCGCAGCTCAGCGTGCGACGCGACGTGGTCGAGGTGGGCCAGGTTCCACCCGAGGCTGCGCTGCTGGCCGAGTTGCCCGGGTGCCGCATCTATGGTTCGGATCGCTCGGTTCCCATCGCAGGTCCGCACGGCTTGGTGCGCATCGAAGTACTGGTGGAGCGCTATTCGGCCGAAGGCGTGCGGGCCGTTTCTGCCCAGGCCCGGCTGGACGACTACGATTCAGATGAGATCCGCCTGGCGTCGTACGGCAGCGAGCCGGGGCCTGGGATCGAACGTCGTGCCTTTCTGCTCAGGGCGCCGGCCGCCGCAGGTCAGTACCAAGCCACGTTTACTCTCAAAGATGGGAATCAGGACAGGGGGACCTTCCATCTGGCCGCGATTGACGTCATTGCCAGTCCGGAACAACGGGCCGAGGCAGCGCGTGGCCTTCTGGCCAAGGCTGGCGATGCGAGAGAGCGCGCACGCCGGTTGGCACAATTGCGCGAGCAGGTCATCGAGCGGTTGTCGCACCAGGAGTGGTTGGCCGAGATGACCGCGCTCCAGCGGGGCAAGGACGCGAATGACGGCAGCCAGTCGGCAAACCTGCAGCGGCTCACCTGGGATGCACGGATGGCGGTGGGAAACGAGACCCCGCACGAACTGGCGGCACTCTCCTCGCAGGCCGTACGCGATGTCTTCGCGCAGGCGAATTGTGAACGCCGGCGCCCTGCCGAGCACCTGCTTTGCCTCGGACAGAACGTGGCCTGGTTGCGCGGCCTGGGATTCTTTGGAATCAGCCAGCAATCCACGACTCGGGGAGACGCAGCCGCTGTACACGCGAGCCTGGGAAAGAATCCCTCTTTGTCCGATCGCTATCTCGCCTTGGTCGGACAGACGCTGCTTTGGCCAGAAAACATGGCCTTGCAAAAAGAGCTGTACCTGGTCCGCTCGCGCCTGTCACCTCTGCCGGTGCTGGCGCTCGCGACCGAAGGCGAAGTGGCCCGCATCCACTGAGACTCGTACTCGGCCGGAGTAGCTACCGGCTGACGCGCGACAACTTCTGTGCGGCAGGCTGGCGCCCATCCGCCGCTCGGTCGGGACCACGTGACGCATGTATGCATCACTCCGGCCACAGCCACGACCACGACCTCCTGCGGCTATTGCGGTGGTGCCCCCCCGGAATGGCTTGGACACCGAAATCGCAGGGGAAATGGGGTATGCTGTAAGCCAAGATTGTGATCGGAGGCACCGATGGCCGCACATCGTTCCCTAGTCATCTATCGTTCCCTAGTCATCTTGAGTCTGTCCGTTGCAGCAGCTGCTTTCAGCGGATGTTCCGGGAGCGCGACGGTGTCGCAAGCGGGTAACCCATCGGGAGGCGCCGCCGGCAACTCCACGACCGGCACTGGCGCTCCTGGTGGATCCGCTGGCGGATCCACCAGGATCATCGACAACCCTTCCGGCGGAAGTACCAGTTCCGGCGGCACGTCGGCCAACCCTTGCTTGTCCCCCAACCCACCCTCAAAGTGCCAAATGGTGCCCTCTGGTCCCGCCTGCGGTGACGGCAAGATCAATCAGCCATCCGAAGACTGCGACGACGGCAATAGCGTTCCTGGCGATGGTTGCAACGGGATCTGCAAGGTCGAACCGAATTTCACCTGCCCGACCGAAGGCAAGCCTTGCATTCCCACTTTCAAGTGCGGCAACGGCAAACTCGAACCCGGCGAGGTGTGTGACGACGGCAACACCCTTCCGAACGACGGGTGCAGTGCAGACTGCACGATACAGAGCGCGAGCTACATCTGCAAGACCCCCGGACAGGCCTGCGAGCGGGTCGAGTTCTGCGGCAACGGGCGTGTCAAAGGCGACGAAACTTGCGACGATGGCAACACCCTGTCAGGCGACGGCTGCGATACGAATTGCCACCAGGAAACCGGTTGGCTGTGCCTGGTTCCCGGCAAGCCCTGCGAGCCTGTGAAGGTTTGCGGGGATGGGATCCAGAGCGCGGATCTGGGCGAGGCTTGTGACGACGGCAACGCCAAGGGCGGCGATGGCTGTTCAGCCGATTGCAAGGCCATAGAGTCGGGATTCCAATGTCCCACGCCGGGTAAGCCGTGCGTGAACATGAACAAGTGTGGCGACGGAATTGTCACCGGCGCTGAGACCTGCGACGATGCCAACACGGATCCCAACGATGGTTGCGATCAATGCAAGATCAAACCAGGCTATGACTGCCCATTCCCCGGTGCCAAGTGCATTGCCAAGTGCGGCGACGGCATCCTGCTTCTGAACGAGCGCTGCGACGACGGCAACACGGTGAACGGCGACGGCTGTTCGAGCACCTGCCAGTGGGAGCCGGGCTGGGCTTGCACTGGCACACCCCCGAATTACAGCTGCCACAAGACCACCTGTGGCGACGGCAAGACCGAAGGTACGGAAAGCTGCGATGACGGCAACGATGATCTGGGCGACGGCTGCACCCCGCTCTGCACTATCGAGCCGAATTGCAAGTCAGGCGCCTGCACATCGACCTGCGGCGATGGGATCGTGCTCGGCAACGAAAAATGTGACGACGGCAATGCCATCAGCGGTGACGGCTGTTCCTCGACCTGCGAGGTCGAGCCCGGCTATGAATGCAAGCAGCCGCCGCTCGCGGATACCATGTTGGTTCCGGTGGTGTATCGGGATTTCAGGTTCAACAGTCAAAGTACTCCCGACGATTTTGAACTCGGCGTCGTCGGTTCAACCAGTCCTATCCAGGGCATGGTCAACCCGGCTCTCGATGCCAACGGGAAGCCCGTCTACACGGGTATCGGCGGCAACGCCCATGTGACGAGCGCCGCCTCGTTCGCCCAGTGGTACAAAGACGTAGCCGGGATGAACCACGCAACCCCGACCACGATGACACTTTGGAACAATGGCCAAGGCGCGTACGTCAACCGCTACGGAGCCAATGGCGAACAGTGGCTCACAACCGAAACGGCCTACTATTGCGGCAACGTCAACGCGGAACTGACCGACGCGACGACCGGCCTCCCCATCCCCTGCACATCCAAGTACGCGAACGGAACCGACGACTGTTCCAAGAAGGTGGCTGCCGGGGAGACAATGCTCACCTGCAACACCAACAACGGCTCCTACAGTGCCACCTTCATCGTGTCCAAGGTCGACGGAAACCCGCTCTTCTTCCCGGTTGACGGCGACACGTTCACTCCGGCGTCCGAGCTAAGAGCCGCGCAGATTCCACCCTACTACGACCCGATGGGGACCTGGCCGTTTGACCTGGATGCCGCCGGAAACAAACGCTTGCACAATTTCAGTTTCACCAGCGAAGTCCGCTATTGGTTCCTCTACGACAAGACCAAAACCTACACCCTGGACTTTGTCGGCGACGACGATGTGTGGGTTTTCATCAACCGAAAACTTGCTGCGGATCTCGGAGGTATTCACACTCCGGTCATTGGCACGGTCGTCATCGGCGCGAACGGCAACGGCGCCACCACGGTCGCGGTCCCGCCGCTGCCACCCGCTACTGCGACTGCACCCATTCAAACCACCGTCAACCTTGGGCTGCAGAGCGGCCAGGTCTACGAAATCGCGGTCTTCCAAGCGGAGCGTCAGACCACCGGCTCGTCATACAAGCTGACCTTGAGTGGGTTCAATGCCTCGGCGAGTAGCTGCGGACCAATCTGCGGCGACGGCATCCTTTCGCCCGGGGAACAATGCGATGACGGAACCAACGCCGGCGGTTATGGCAAGTGCCAGCCCGGGTGCGTGCGCGGACCATACTGCGGCGACGGCGTCATCAATGGGCCCGAGGCTTGCGACGACGGGAAGAACGTGAGTGCCTATGGCACCAGCACCAGCGGCTGTGCCCCTGGCTGCGTGACGCCACCGCGCTGTGGTGATGGGCAAGTGCAATCGGTGTTTGGTGAGACCTGTGACGATGGAGTCAATGACGGAAGCTACGGCGGTTGCAGTTCCACCTGCCAGTATGCGCCGCGCTGTGGTGATGGGGTCAAGGCTGAGGAATTCGGCGAGGAATGCGACGACGGCGCCAACGATGGCTCCTACGGCAACTGCGCTCCTGGCTGCAAGCTCGGGCCGCGCTGCGGTGATGGCGTCCCGGCTCCGGAATTCGGGGAGGAATGTGATGACGGCAACACCCTTGGTGGCGATGGCTGCAGTCCCAACTGTCGCAACGAAGGAGTCTGTGGCGATGCCATCGTCGGCCCAGGTGAGGAGTGCGATGACGGCGTCAACGACGGCGGTTACGGCGAATGCGGCCCGGGCTGCAAACTCGGTCCACGCTGTGGCGATGGCGTGAAACAACCTGAAGAGCAGTGTGATGACGGCGTCAACGCTGGCGGCTACGGTGAATGTGCCAAGGGTTGCGTGCTTGGGCCCCATTGCGGGGACGGCAAGCTGCAGCCTGGGTACGAGGAATGCGATGATGGCAACAACATCGACAAGGACGGGTGCAGCGCGGCCTGCAAGATCGAGACTTACATAGTTCCCTAGTCGCGTTGCTCATTCATCGGTCTCGAGAAGCACGCGTTCCTGGAACTGCCTCCCGGGAGATCCGTCGGTCAATGGGGGTCTTTCGGTTTGGTGCGACGGTGGCGAACGAGCACCAGCGCCAGAATCGCAATCGCCAGGAGGACGAGTCCGCCGGCGACGGGAGTTCCGCGCACGAGGGGCGTTACTTCGAGCGCGGCACGCACCAGCCCGACGAGCAGGCGTATGAGAAAGGAGCCGAAGCGAATCAGGAGCGGCACCATGAAAAGCAAGGCGACGATCTGTAGCCAGCGGATGTGCTTGCGCGAAAGCGAGCCTGGTGAAGTGGCATAGGGCTGGCCGGTCGCGGGTGGCCAGAAGCCTTGGCCGCTGTCGTAGCCAGCCCGGCGCGCAGGCTCAGAGAGGATCTCGTACGCGCGGTTGATCTCGGTCAGCTTTTCGGTGGCCAGGTCTTCCAGGGGATTGCCTTGGTATCGGTCGGGATGGTACTTCGCCACCAGCGCATGGTAGGCAGCACGAATCTCTGCGTCGCTGGCGGTGCGCGCGACGCCCAGAACGGAATAGGGATCGGGTTCCGCCTTGGGCGTCATCGATTGGGAACCGCGGACTTGCCAGTATTTCCCACGGCGTTTTGCGACTGCAAATAGCGGAAGACATCCGTACTGGTGGACAAGACCAACCAACTCTCCTTGTCGATCGTGCTGCGGTAGGTTTCCATCGTCTTGAGGAAACGATAGAGTTCACGATTGTGGTTGTAGGCCTCGGCGTAGATGGAGGTGGCTTCGGCATCGCCGCGCCCCATGATTTCCTGGGTCTTGCGATAGGCCTCGGATTCGATCACTTTCAGCTCGCGTTCCTTCTTGCCGCGGACCTCGGCGCTCTTGCCTTGTCCCTCGGAGCGGTGGCGGTCAGCGATGCGCTTGCG
>PMBS01000066.1:799-5226 GCA_003153015.1 Myxococcales bacterium | reverse complement strand
CTGTGTCCTCTGTGGTGAAAAAGCTGACTTGTCCCGGGCTATTTCGCGTACAGCTTGCGCTCGCGAATGTACGAGAGGACGCTGCGGGGGACTAGGCCGTCGACGGGCTCGCCCGCACGCAGCCGCGCACGAATCTCGGTAGAGCTCACCGCGGGCATGGTCACGGCCGACCCGCCGGCAAACCCATCGCGGCCCACAACTAACAGCCGCACCGAGCGACGCAACTCCTCCGCGCCGTACCACAACGGCAGTTCCGGCTCGACGTCCGCACCGATCACCAGCAGGAATTCGTGGTCCGGGTGGCTCGCCTGAAGACCCTTGATGGTCAGAAGCGTCCTACTCATCTCCCCACCCACTCGGGCCTCGACGTCGCTGACCCGCGCACGCGCGCCCAAGGCAGCGGCGGCCAGCTCGCTCATGCGCAGGCGATCTTCGAACGCCTCCAGAGCCTTGCCGAAGGTATGTCTCCAGCAGGGGACGAACCACAACTCATCCGCTGCAGCCGTCTCCAGCACATAGAGCGCGACCAACTGGTGTCCGACATGCGGCGGATTGAAGCTGCCGCCAAAGATTGCCACCCGCATGGCGGTGACACTACCCCAAATCCTGGAAGGAAACAGAGAGGGAGTTGCTAGTAGAGCAAGTGAGGCCGGCGCCGTTCTGCGAAGCGACGCTGGGCCGGCAACCAAGTCGACTCCAACTCGTCCAAGGTGAAGCCGCGCTCGATCCCAGTGCGAATCGCATCGCTCCCAGTCAAGAGATCGATGGCCGGGCGGTCAGATACGAACTCGTAGGGTTCGCTGCGCCAGTGAAAGTTCTCGCCGCACAGCGCGCGCAATTCGCGCAGGATGGCGACGCCACAGCGATAGGGCTCGAAAACCGAGCGATCCGTGACGTGGACCTGGATCCCGCCGCAGACCTGGCCGGCGAACTTGTGAAAGCTAGGGCGGAAGCAAAGCGAACGAAACCCCGCACCGCCAAGCCGGTAGGCGGCCAGCCGCTCGGCCAGGCGATGCCCGTCCAGGAAGGGCGCACCGATGATCTCAAAAGGCCGAGTCGTGCCTCTCCCCTCGGACAGGTTGGTGCCCTCGATGAGACAGAGGCCAGGGTAGACAAACGCGGTGTCCACGGTCGGCATGTTGGGCGAGGGCATGATCCAAGGCAGTCCAGTCGCCTCGAAAGAACTGCGGCGATGCCAGCCCCGCATGGGCACCACCGTCAGATCCAGATCGAGCGGCGAAGCGAAACCCGGACCGCCCCAGGGGATCCCGGCCCGCACCAGATGCGCAACCTCGCCGATGGTCAGACCGTGGCGCACCGGCAACGACGCCAGGCCCACGAAGGACTCATAGCCCGATTCGACCTCCCCACCTTCAATTGCGCCGCCGCCGATGGGATTGGGCCGATCGAGTACCACCACGGCAACGCCGGCACGGGCCGCAGCCTGCATGCAAAGAGCCATGGTCCAGATGAACGTGTAGAAGCGGCTACCGATATCCTGCAGGTCGATCAGCAAGACGTCGCTGTCCGCCAGAGCCTCCTGGCTCGGCTGCAACGATTCGGGAGAGCCTCCATAGAGACTGGTGATGGGAATCCCGGTACGCCCATCCCGCTCGCCGGGCACACTGACCATGTCCTGGGCCTCGCCCCGCGCACCATGTTCGGGACCGAAAAGGCGCACCGGCCGCACGTCACAGGCTGCCAGACGGTCGACGATGTGGACGAGTTGCGCATCCACGCTGGCGGGATGGCAAAGCACGCTCACCCGCCGGCCCCGGCACAGATCAAGCTTCTCGGCGCAAAGAACCTCAAGACCACTAGCGACCATGGCTGCCCGTTTCCTCCGGCTCTGTGGCCTCCCCTCTCACCTCTGTGTTCTCAGCGGCGGATGGCTGACAAGATGAATCAACTCATCCGCTTGGTTGCGGCAGTACACTCCTACGCGATCTTCACGGGCTTGAATGAGATCTCGCCCCGCTCGGTTACAATCTGGAAGCGCACGCTCTTGCACTCCCACTTTTCACGAAGTCCGGCCTCGGCCAGGCTGAGTTTTGCCATGAATGCCTGGACGCTCAGCCCTCCCGAGGGCTGGCCCAGCGCCTGCAAGGCATTGACATACTCGTTGAAGAGCCTCGGGTAGTAGGCCGCCTCGCTCTCCTCGGCCAAGGCCGCAACCGTGGCCGGCGAGGCCGTGCCTCCGGTATTGTCGATGTTCATGAGGTCGGCCTTCCAACGTTTGTTGGCCGCGTCCTCCTCTTCCTCCTCAACCGCCTCCTCGTTGGGTTCCTCCCGTCCCAGCAGACGCGCCAACATGACGTTGAGGCTGTTCGACAGCCCCTCGAAATCTGGGCCCACCGGCTTGAAGGTGTAGTCGATGTTCGTATTGATGATCTCAGCCACGCCCAGTTCAATCTTGTCAAGCGGAGCGATGAATCGGCGCGCGGTCATGGCCGCTGCAATCAGCGCAACGATCACCGCCAGCAGGCCGAGCAAGAGGACCTTGATCCCGTCGGACTGCACCCGGCTCATGCCATCGCTAAGTGAAGCGAGGATGGCGAAACCGCTGGTCGCGTCCGCGAAGTTCCCCGGCATGGGCGCAGCCACCACAGCGTATTCGTGTCCTTCGAGAAACCAGTGGGCCACCTGGGTGGAGGCAGCCTTGGAGAGGGCCAAGGCTGCGAGGCTCTGGCCGGAAAACAAGAAGTTGCTCAGGGCCTGGGTCTTGGCCACATCTTCCTTCGAAGGGTCGGCGCTGGACACGAAGCTCGAGGTGTGAAGCTTGCCCGCATGAAAATAGCCGATTTCCGTCCCGAGGAGATCGCGGCTCTCCTGCGCGGTCTTCGCGCTTACCACCCACGCGACGAGCATGGCCCCGACAATGGTGCCATCAGGCCGGGTAACCGGGGCGACCGCTACCACATGCACCCCCCCGTCTCGCCACGTCCAGATGTCTTTGACTGCAAGTCCCTTGAGCGCCTGCACGACCGCGGGGTACTTGGTCCGCAGGTCTTCGCCGTAGTCGGCGTTGGGGTTCAAGTTGCGAGCGATGATCTTCCCGGTGGAATTCAGGATGGCCAAAATGTCTGCCTTCCGCTGTTCCTTCTCCAGGACTGCATTGAGCAGCTCGCACTCATCGAAGGCCGCCTGGCGCAAGGCCGTCTCCTCCGTCTTGTCGAACACCGCAACCACCGCGGGCTTGCGGCCAAGCTCAGCGGCGAGATTGGCCAAGTCGAAGCTCATTAGTCGGCTGATCTTTTGGTAGACCAACTGGGCACGAGAAACTTTGGCCTCAACATCCTGGGTCGCCGCTGCCTTCATGTCCGAAGTGACCCAAAGGAAAAAGAAGACGGTTGCAACCAGGATTAGTGCCGCGGCGATCAGTCCAATTCTGATGCGATACATGTGGTTCCTCGGGCTGGCTGGGGTGAAGTGATCAGGCGCACTTCGTCAGGACACGGCGAAGCGCACGACAAGCGCCGGGGGGGATTATCAGCACCTGGCACGCGGGCAGTCAAGATGGGGGACAGCGATGGCCTCAGTAAAATCGCCGCAGCAGGCCGATGTCTGCCAGGGGGCAACGCCAAGATGCCGCAGCGCAATATCTTACTATGGACTGCGCCCGAAAAATTGACTATTGGCCTTTTCTGACCTACATGTAGGAATCATGCGTACACCATCGCACTCAGGCGAGTCTCCATCGAAGACGGAACGCCGCGACCGAAGAGGCGAAGCCCGCCGAGATGTGGACCTTCTCATCAACCGATTCTTGAACGGCTATCCCTACCTTTGCCGGGCCACGAACATCAGCCGAAGCGGGATCCGTGTCGTGCCGCTGCATGAGCCCGCTGTGGTCACGCGATTCATGGGACTGCAGTTTCAGCTTCCGGGCAGCGAGGAAATCATTACCGCGTCGGGCGAAGCGGTGTTCGCGCCGGGCTCGCAGGCGCCCGTGGGGATTCGCTTTACCCGCATGCTGCCGGCCTCAGGAGAGCAGATCGGCCGTTTTGTCGCTGGTTGTCGCGACTGAAATTCTGCCCCCGCCCGGCTCGCCATGACGGGGCGCAACCCTCGCTCGCTACCCACTTTCAATTCTTGGGGATTTGGTGGTAGTGGTGCTAGGACTACGGACTGCAAACTAGCGACCTCGCCGGGTCGTGATCTCGCCCTGGTGAGTCTACTCTTGACAGGCCTCGCCTAACCTCGCTCATATCTTGAGCCAGCCTCGCGGGAGAACCCGAGAGGCAGTACCAGAGCCACCACGCACGGAGATACGCCTTGGAGCAACCGAAAAAGCCCGGTTCCGGAAAGGACATTGCAGACCTCAAAGCCCGCCTCGGCCTCGCCAAGGGCCCTGCTGTCGCGCCAACACGGCCCGGCGTTCCGCCCCCCGCCCCCGGCCCGAGCGCCATTCCCAACCCGCTGGCGCC
>PMBS01000066.1:0-758 GCA_003153015.1 Myxococcales bacterium | reverse complement strand
CGGCCAGCGTGGCCGCGCTGATTATCCTGATAATCGCCGTCCTTGTGGCCGGCGCGGTCGGCTTTGGATTTGGCGCTTCTGCCGTGGGCCGCCGCATGTTCAACCAAGCCAACTTCGGCGCCAAGCGGGTCAAGACCGAGCTGGACGAGATGCAAAAGACCATCACTCAGATCACGACGGCCGTGAACCTGAGTTCGCAGCGCCTGGCAGCGAACCGGCAGGAGTCCCTCACCTTCGACTACAAGCTCATCGAGGATCTGGAGCTGGTGAGGCTGGACCCGCGCCCCGATACCTCGCGCATCTTCAAGGTCAACTACTACCTGCTCGAGGACTTGGCCATCGATCGCCTGATGAACTACNNCTTGTTTGGCGAGGTCGAGCGCCACATCAAGCGAACCAAGGCCGACAAGAGTATCTTGGAAGGTTTCGCCGCGAAGCAGGCGGCCAAGGGCGGCGATGAATCCGGCAAGCAGGTGAACTACGGTGTAGTGTTTGATTCGCGCGGCAAGCTGGCCATCTCAACTTTGGTCGAGGTGGGCAAGCCGGTGTGCAAAGGCGGTGCGGAGAACTGCGCCGCCGCAGACATCGAGGGTTTCATGATTCGTTCCAACACCGGCGCCAACTGGACCCCTCGCAAGGTTGGCCCCAAGCCTGAAGGCGACAAGGTGGTGCCCATCGAGAAGACGCCGCTTTTTGAGGCGGTCATGAGTGGGTCGCCGGATTCGGTCCGCATGGAGCAGTACAAGCAGCGCTACAAC
>PMBS01000360.1 GCA_003153015.1 Myxococcales bacterium | reverse complement strand
ATGGGCATGACCATCATGCCCTATCAAGACATCCGCGAGTACATGTACCAGATCAGCCCCAACACTCTCTTCTGCGAACACCAGGGTCAGCAGATTCCGTGGCACGACGACATCGTCTACTACGAGGAACCCAAGGGCGGGGCCTTTTCCCCGGCCGGCAACATCCTGGCTTCGTGGCAGAGCCAAAAGATGGGACACGCCTGGTTCTGGACGCCTCCTGATGCGGGATACGCTGGTCCGGCGGTCTCGAACTACACCACAACCCACCTGGCGGATCTCGAGCCGAAATACACCAACTACGCGCCCGACTTCGGACCCAATCGCCAGGGGTTGCTCGAGGCGGCCGTGGTGGCTCAGTTGAAGGCCGTCGGCGCTGCCTGGTCGCCAAATGCGTCGCGCCCGCCCCTGCCCGCGCAACCGCCGCACCTCAACCATGTGATCACCGCGGTCAACGCCATGGCCACCAGTTCAGCGTCCGGATCCAAGGCCCTCAACGCGGTCGATGGAATCAACGACGGCGGGTTCACCACCTACTACACCGAGACGGTGTGGCAATCGGCTGCGGCCGCTCCCCAGTCCCTGACCATCGATCTGGGAAAGACCTACAGCGGCATCGACATGCTCAGCTACCAGCCGCCCCAGATCGCGCCCCAGCAAGCAACCAAGGATTACACGGGACGCATCACCGGGTACGCCATCTCGTCCAGCACCGACGGCACGACCTTCACGCCGGTGACTCTCAAGACGGGCTACGACGGCACCTGGCAGTGGGGCGCCACGCAGTTGGCCGGTTGGGCCTCGGCCGAATTCAACGCGGTTACCGCGCGCTACGTGAGACTGCAGGCCACCTCGGCCACCGGCAGCGATGTGAAGATCAACGAGGTCGATGTGGGCGGCCGCTTGGCCTCGCCCACCGCAAACTGAGAGGCGATTGGGCATGCACGCGGTCAACACAATTTCGGACGGAGACGACCTGCGAGGGCTGCCGTTGCCGCCGCGGCGGATGAAATCCTGTGCCCCGCGAAGAGCCGGTTTGACATCTGGCCCGGAGATCGCCCACACTCTATTGGTGTCGTTAGCTGAGGACAACCTGTTCTTGTCCGGTAGGCTTCGCGACCGCACGCCGGTTGCTGAGGAAGGGCATGGACCCCTGACCGCGCTTGCGCGAGAGGCGCTGGGGAATGACCCTGACAAGGTTCGCAGGTTTCTCGACGGCATTGCCCCCACGGTCCGACGGACTTGCCGCGGCGTCATGGGATACACCCATCCCGACCTTGAGGACGCTATCCAGGAATCCCTGATCGACATCGTTCGGGCGTTGCCCCAGTATCGTTTTGAAGCGGACGTGTCGTACTACGCTGCGAAGATCGCGTTGCGCGTGGCCATTGCCGAACGCAGCAAGGACCGCGCTCGGGTAGAACATCTGCGCCTCTTCCATCAGAGCCGTGAGTCTCGACCTGCATCGCTGGATCCCGCCGGCATCGTCGCTGATGTTGAGTGCTCCTGGCTCGCCCAACTCATTGTACGTAAGTTGAAAAAGTCACAGACCGAAGCGGTTCTCTTGCGCTTCTTTCTGGGATGTTCAGTGGAGGAGATTGCCTCGATTACCGGTGTGCCGCTCAATACCGCCAAGACGCGACTTCGCACCGGAAAGGACAAGCTGCGGCGCTGTCTCGAAAAACGGGGCTATTCACCCGAGAGTGTGGGGGTGTTTCGATGAATTCTTGCTTGCATCCTGAAGAGGCCATGGACATGGCGCTGGACGGGACCCTGCCTGCTGCGCAACGCCGGGATCTCAACCTGCACCTGGCTGCCTGCACTGCCTGCGCGGCGCACATGGCGGCGGCCCAACGGACGCGAGAAACATTGGCGGAGCAGCCCCGAGACGAGCTACTCGATCGGCAGGCGGTGGAACGGGCCATGACTGGGCTTTTCCCGCCCCGGTTTGCCAGGCTCAGGTACCGACGAGCTTTCCGGCTCGGTTTCGCGCTGGCAGGGCTGCTCTTGGCCGGCAGCATGGCAGGGGCCAGCCTCTGGCGCTCACACCGATCATCCTCGCTCCCCTTGCTGTTCCCGGAGCCAGCCGTGGCAACCCGCAAGGTTGCCCCAGCCCCAAGCCAGCCCGAGCTGCGCCCCGTCGCCGAGCCGGTGCCTCCATCTGACGAGCCGGCTGTGCAACGGTTCCCGCGCGCACAGGCGTCGGCAGCCGCGCTATTCGCACAAGCGCTCGCTCTGCGCAGCGAGGGCAAGGTCGACGCCGCCATCGCCGTTCACCTGAAGCTACAGCACCTCTATCCGGCGGCGCGTGAGACGCGGGTGTCGTTTGCTCTTGCCGGGCGATTGTTCCTTGAAAGGGGCTTGCCGGACCAGGCGCTGGCACAGTTCAACCAGTATCTGGCCCGGCCCGGGGACGTTGCGGAAGAGGCTTTGGTGGGCCGTGCGATGGCGCTTGGGCATCTGGGGCGTTCGGCCGCCGAAGCTGCGGCTTGGCGAGACGTGCTGGAACGTCATCCTGCATCGATCTACGCGAACCGCGCGAAAGAACGGCTGGCCGCCCTGGCCGCAAAGCCGAATGCCCCGACGGAGCCGGGACCTAGCCGCTAGCCCTATTAGTGATCGGGACGCGACTTAGATCGGGTATTGTTAGTCGAAGATTGTCTCCTGGGCTGCCCATCCTCGTCCTGTTTCTCGCCACCAACATGCTGGGCGGGCGGCCGCTCTTTGCCATGCCGCCTTCACGGGGCGAAGTGAAAGTAGTGGTTGCTGGCAGTGACCGCTCCTTCGCTGCCATCACGAAATCGTTGACGGATTCTCTGTCTTTCATCGCGGTGACGCCCCAATTTGAGCGAGTGGCGTCCGTGGATCCACGCAGCGTCGCAAGATTTGGCCCGCGGCAACCGTCGCTCTTTGCCAATCTATGGATCGATGCTGCGGCGGATCATGAAGTCAAGTTGTACATCACAGACGCTGCCACCGAGCGCGTGTTCGTTCGGCGCATTGGACTGGACCACGGCTTGGACAACGTGGCACTCGAGAGCCTGGCGCTCGTGGCACAGAGTTCGCTTGAAGCCCTGCTGGCGGGAAAGCTCATAGGCGTGACCCGCAACGACTATGAGCAATCCCTCGAAGTCGCTGCGCCACGGCCAGCCTCGGAAGGCGTCGCGAAGCAAACCGCGGCGCCGACGCCGCATCCGAATGATGCGTACGCTGCGAGGCCGCGCAGTTGGCAACTCTTGGCCGGCTATGAACTACAGGGGTGGGATGGGGCTACCGTGCGGAATGAGGTGGCCCTCGGCATCGAGTACGAGCGTTGGAGATTGCGCTTCGGAGTGGATCTCTATGGCACCTGGCCAATCCAGTTTCACAACGGGGACTTGGGAGCTGAGCTGTTCAGCAACGGGGTTCGGCTGGGGGTCTCGCGCCCCTTGGCGCTTCCGTGGCAGTTGCGTTTCGTCCCAGGCCTTGGACTCGCGATCGAGCTAACTCGCGTCCGTCCCGAGTTGAGCAGTCCTGACGCGCAGCCGGCGTCGGCGTACTTCGCTTTCGACCCGACAATACGCGCGGTTCTGGGCATCGAACGGTCTTGGGGCCGCTGGTCGTTGCGCATGATCTTCGGTGTGGATTTCGCGCTCCGTCCGGTTGACTACGTGGTCACTAGCCAAGACAAGACCAACGTGGTGCGAACACCTTGGAGGGAGCGGCCCTTTGGCGCCATCGTTCTGGCCGCGGGATTGTAGCTACCGGTAGGCTTCGTAGATCTTGGAGGGGCCGCCGCGCGAATCAAACACGATGTGGCGTCCATCATCCGATAGCCAGGGATCACCAGCGTTGCCGAGGACGTTGAACTCGGTGGCCTCCTGCGGGGCAGAAAAGGACTCCGCCGCCGAGCCGCGCGCGGCATGAAAAAGCGAGTTCAACGGGTTCGAGCGTCGCGACGCAAACATGATGCTGTTTCCCCCGCGGTACAGGGCCGGATCCCAATCGTATGCAGTGGAATTCAATTCCGAGAGGGCTCTGGGCGGACCCCACGGGTCAGTGATCAACCGGCGAGTGGTTATGTAGATATCCCAGTCACCCCCACGTAGGGAAGCGAACGCCATCATCAGTTGATCTCGCTGCAGCGAGGGCGACAAGTCTTTGTCTCCCCCAACGAAGTCAGTCACCGGTACCGGAGTATCCCAGGAATCGGCTCGTGTCGCACGGTGGGACACCCAAAGGTGCTCGCCCGCTCCGGCGCGATCGCTCGCGAGGTAGATGGTCAGCCCGTCGGCTGAAACCTCCGGCGTTTCGTCCAGAGAGGTGCTCGATAGTTGGTCGACCTTGGCCGGCGTGCCCCACGGCGCCGTGCTGCTAGCTCGTTGAACTAGCCAAATGTCATAGTCGGTGTTGGGATTGCTCGAAAAGTAGAGTTCCAGCTCGTCGGCGGTCAGGGTCGGATCTGCCTGACTCGCGGGCAAATTCGCGAGCGCAGGGTGAAGGCTCGGTGGCTGGAAGGGGACCCAAATCTCCGGCCCAGCGTCCGCCTCACCAGCCAGGGCATCTTGGCTGTCTGTCAGCCCATCGACCGACGCATCGACCGGTCCGTCGACCGGCGCATCGACGAGAACATCCGCCGCTGTGCCGGCCTCCCCCTGAGGTGCGCCCAGGCTACCCAGCGAACGCTGATCCACGCTGCACCCGCACGCCGTCAACCCGGCGAACCAGGCAGCTAGCAGCGAAGGCCAGACGCTTGTCATGCACACTCAGCTTAGCCCAGCGCTCGGACGCCGCCAAGTAGCTCAGCGATTTCGTGAAGCTTGCCCGTCGCTCAACCCCTGGACTTCACTGTGAGCACACTTCTGCGAAAAATCTGTGCCCTGTTGATTGGCGGGCTTTTCATCGCCTGCTCCGGCGCGGACTCGACCAAGCCCCAGCAGGCCAGCGGCGGGCAACCCACGGGTGGTTCGTGCTCGACCGGCGGCGTGGCGTCTGCTGGTGGAACCGCGGGTGGCGCCACTGCGACCGGTGGCACCGCCAGCAGTCTCGGCGGATCGACCACCGCGAATGGTGGCACGACGAGTAACGGCGGTACCGTGGCCACAGGCGGCTTGACCGCGAGCGGCGGCAGACCGCCCAGCGGCGGAAGCAGCGCTGGGACTTCCAGCAGTGGTGGAAGCCCTCCCGTCGACGCGGCCTCAGCCAGCGGCGGAAGTTCCCGATTCGGCGGGGCTTCCGGGAGTGGAAACGTGACCGGAGCTGGTGGCACGTCCGCGACGGGCGGCTCCCTGGCAGCAGACGCGGGCACCGGTGGCCGAGACGCATCCGCTGGCGGCGGAAAGACGGACGCCGACGCGAGCGCAGGGAGCAGCGGGGGCGCGGGCACGGGCGGGACTACGGGGACGGGCGGAACCAGCGGGGCCGGCGGCGCGACGAGCCCGCCCGGTTGTACCGCGGTACCCGTAACCCCCAACGCGACCCAGCAGGCACGCAACGTTCTCTGTTATCTCTACAGCCAATACGGCAACCACATTCTCTCGGGGCAGGAAGAGAGTGGGGCCGAGGTCGAAATCAACTACATCTACACAAGTACTGGGAAGTACCCCGCGATTCGCTCCTTTGAGGCGAACAGCGACGGAGCTGCAACCCGATGCCTCACCTACTGGAACGCCGGCGGGCTCTGTATGTTCGGCTATCACATGGGGGCGCCCGGAACCGCCGACGGCTACACAGGCTCACAGACGAAGATTGCGGGCGAAATCGACAAGGCGCTGACGGTTGGCTCCAGCGAGAACACCGTATTCAATCAACGGATCGACGCGATTGCCAAGCGGATGCTGACGGTCCAAGCCGGCAATGGCGTGGTCATCTTCAGACCATTCCACGAGGCAGGCGGCACGTGGTTCTGGTGGAGCATGGAGGGAGGCGCACAGTACGTCCGCCTGTGGAAATACGCATTTGATCGCGTGATCAATACCAACGGCGTCAGGAATGCGCTCTGGCTGCTCCCCTACAACGGTTCTCCCCAAGCCTCGTTCTACCCAGGCAAGGAGTACGTCGATATCGGCGGCGCCGACAACTACAACAAGGCCAACGACTACAGCCCGATGACGTCGATATTCAATGCCGCAAAGACCGTATTCGGCGACACGATGCCCATCGCTCTTCACGAGTGCGGGCCGGTCCCGGATGCTGATCAGTTGCAGTCGAGCAAGACCAATTGGGTGTTCTTCAGCATCTGGACTCAGCCCTATCCCGAGCAGTACAGCACTGTGGATGAATTGAAGAAGGTGTACAGTAGCAGCTACGTCATTACCCGCGACTTGATGCCCAACCTCAAGTAGGCGGGGATGATCACTCGGAAAGCAACCCGTTCAGACCGATGCGCGTTCTGCTGATCGCGCAATCGTCAACGTAGAGAACCGCCGGTTCCGGAGTCAAGTTGTATCCGACACTCACCACGTCCCATGCCACCCACCCGGCTGGCCCAGTGGGCCCTGGCAGGTCTAGGATCTGCTCACCATCAAGCCAAAGCGTCAGTTGGCCTGTGTTGTCGGAGGCGGCACGATAGAAGGCTTCGAGCTGGAACCAGGCATTGACAGAAACGGACTTGGGACTCACCTTCGGCTGCGGCTGGTTCGGCGGAGTTTGATGGTCATATAGCCGCAAAGACATCACCCCACTCGACGGGTTGGTCAAGTTCACGTCGAACAACTCGCCTGCCGTGTTCGGATCGTCGGGAACGGAGCGAAAGCGAAACTTCATGATGACCCAGTAGTAACCGACAGAAACGCTCTGCGGCAGATAGTACCAGGCACTGTAGTACGCTTCGTCGGGGAGACCCCCGTTCTGCACGAGGCTGGCACCGATCCCCGCCGTATTGTCCGCCGTACCGGAGACGGTCAGCTTCGCTGCGAAATTGCTATGGTGTCCTTGCTCGCTCGACACCTCTACGGTGTTCGGCATGTTCGGTTCGTTCGGCGTCGGCACGGGACTAGCGCTGCCGAACCCGAAAGGAACAGGTGTCCATTCGGGGAAGCTGTTTCCCCCCACCTCGAAGCGCGAGGTCCACAAGATGTCAGAGCCGACATCCAAGTTCTGGCCGCACCCCGAGGGCAAAACGAGCCACGACACGGCCAATAGGAACCTATTGCTCGTTGCGTTTGGTTTCATCAAATCCCCCACGAGGCGCCCGCGCAGGCGCCCATCCAGACATAAGGGGTCCGACCTGCCAAACCTTCAGGCAAGGCGGACACTGAGGGTGGATCCGGCAAGAACTCGGCTTGCAGCGAAACGAAAGGCGTGAGCCCAGCCCGGCGGGCCAGACGAGCCCCCAGGACGACACGGCCCCCTGCTTCCAGTCCCGTGGGCGACCTCGGGCTGGCCAGGTCGAGCCCTCGCTCTGACAGCAGGGCAAAGGCAACGCCGATCTCGCCATAGAAATCGATCCACGGGCCCCACAGGGTTGCGCGGACCCCGAGATCCACAGGTAACCTCCACTGCCGGAGGCGCACGCCGCCGACGCGCGTGTCCGCCGGCCAGAGCGCAGCCACTCCCAGAACCGGAACAACCCGGCCCCGACCCAGGGTGAGCCGGAGAGCGCCTCCCCAGTGCGCCGTGAGATGTTCCGCGCCCAGCCCGGCGATCAAGGTGGGGCCAATCTCGAGGCGGACGAGCGGCCGGGGCGGTAGAGCAGGGAGGGTCTTGATCTCGGCAGGGACAGGCGGCACTGGCGCCGGTGGAGCTGAACAAGGCGGTCGCTCGCACAGTCCGGCCTCTAGCAGCGCCGCTGGATCAATGATCAACGCAGCGAAGAGCGCCGCCACCTTGGCTCGGTACGCGCAGTCCCGGGCCTCCTCGCGATACTCGCGAACCTTGTCGAGCACCAAGATGCGAAACATCGCGCCCAGGTCTTCCACCCGGATAGGCGCGCTCTTCGTTCCCGGCCCGCGCAATCGCGAGATCAAATGCTCGCGCGGCACGAGGGTGACAAGCTCTTGCCAGATGGCATCCGGCAGAGGGCAGAGGCTTTCACCAACGACTGGGTCGAGTGGCCCTGGAATACTCAGCCCACTCGTCTCGTTTGACGACGGTTCCGCGGGCTCATTTGGCTGTGCGTCATCGGCGGCATGCGCCGCTATCGGCAGCGCAAGCAATATCGCCGCGATGACGCATGACCGCTGGTGCCAAGCTACCCGCACATGGACACGATATCCGAAGCTAGGTTCGTGGATCGAGTCATTCTGTTGGAGCATTGCAGAGGCGAAGCAACTTATCCGTGAAGCAAACACCCCTGGCACGCCCTACAACAGCTAGGTGCATCCTGTAGTATCCTCACAAGTTCAGATGGGCCAAGCATGTCTCTACGACATTGGCCGCCGGCGAGGTACGTCCGGCGGTGGCGGCTTTGAGAGCATCTATCACGAGTGGTTCGAGGAGGTCTGCTGTTGGATCCGGGCACTGGGCGGCCCCGACGCCGATCGTGACGACATTGCCCAAGAGGTTTTTCTGGTGGTACGCCGCCGGCTTGACTCTTTTGACGGCGCCAACCTGGCAGGCTGGCTTTATCGCATCACGCAGCGTCAAGTCAGAGATTTTCGCCGTCGCACGTGGATAAGGCACATCTTCACCAGGGGCCGCATGGACGAGCCAGACACCCTACCGCACACCAGCCAGAATCCTGCGGCCGCGCTTGAGCGGAAGGAGAACCAACGCTTGCTGTACGCGCTGCTTGGCAAGATCCGCGAGGCACGGCGTAGTGCCTTCATTCTTTTCGAAATCGAAGGCCTCTCAGGCGAGGAGATTGCACAGATTCAGGGAATTCCCTTGAATACGGTTTGGACTCGGCTTCATCACGCCCGCAAGGATTTCTTTGCCCTCGCTGCAAAACAGCACAGATCCCTGGCCCGACGCGAGCAACCAAGTAAATCGAGCACGATTGGGAGAGCAGAACCATGATGTCGCGACAACAACCCCCGCCCACGGGCCAGGCCACCCCGGAACAGGATCCCGTGCGGCTGTGCGTGGAGCAAGACAGGGTCTGGGACCCTTCTGCCGAATGGGCTCTGTCTTTGCTTCGCGAGGCTACTCCTTACCAGGCTCCCGCAGGACGCGAAGAGCGGGTGTGGCTGGCTCTGCCTAGGGCTCGCTCGTACCGGCCTGCGAGGCTGCGTTTCGCGTTGGCCGTGGCTGCATTGCTCGTGTCTGGGGTTTTCGCAAGTGCTGCGCTGGCGGGGTGGCCGTCCTGGCTGACCGCCGTCATCGATAGCATCGTTTCGAGCGCGCCGAGTCCCACGCCAACGACTCCGGCAAATCGGCTGCGTCAGGCACCCAGCGATAGGGCGCCGGCGCCCGTGCTTCTGCCTCTGTCCGCCTCAGGGCCGGTTGCCACGCCACCGACCCCGACTGGCGAAGGGACGGCGTCGTTTGCACGACCCAAGCATGCGGCAAGAGCTGCATCGCCGGAGGACATGGGGCCTCTGCTAGAGGCCATGCGCGCCCTGCGCGTGGAGCGGAATCCCCTTCGTGCGCGTGCGCTGCTCACCACCTATCTGGATCGCCATCCCAAGGGCGAGCTGTCTGAAGAGGCCCTGGTGATGTTGATCGAGGCGGCTGCCGGCAACGGCGACAGTGATGCCCAGGCGCTAGCGGCACGCTATCTCAAGCTCTATCCACGAGGACCGTTTCGCGGCATGGTCGAACGAATGTTGGCAGCTACCAGGAAGGGGCCATAGGGCGGCGCACACGACGACAATGTCCGGCCACGGCCACGGCCGCGACCACGACCACGATTCTCGACCACCCCTCATCGTCCCCGCTGGGTGAGAATCATCGCCTTCGGCAGGGGCCATCCGCCGGGGCGGCGCGGCGTCGTGCCGCTGCAATGAAATGGATCGGAATGCGCGGCCTGGTCGTGTGTGCGACAATAGCGGGATGCACCTGACAACTGAACGCGATCCGACGCTGTGTCAGGGGGGGAGAGGTTTTCGACTCACGTGGCACCGCGAACCGTTAGCGCGGATCGCAGGTGTTCTTCTTGGCTCATGTTTCCTCGCAGCAAGCTGCGCGCAGGTCACCGCCAACGGGGGCACTGACGAGGACGCCGCAGCCGGCACCTCGGGCAGGACCGCGACTGGTGGCGCAGGTGGAAATGCTCAGCTTGGCGGGGCGGGCGTGGGTGGGTCGACGGGGACCGCGGGCCGGACAGCGACGGGCAGCTCGGCGAACACAGGTGGCTCGGCGAAAACCGGCGGCGCGTCTAGCAACGGAGGCCAGGCAGCATCGGGTGGCTCGACCGAGGCAGGTGGCTCGACCGAGACGGGCGGCTCGACTGGGACGGCAGGCTCGGGCGGGAGCGCAGGCGGGGCGGGCGTAGGCGGCAGTGGTTCAGGTGGCACCACTGGCACGACCTGCGGCGGTGGGGGCGGATGCGGCGGCAGCAACTCAACCCCCGATGCTGGCGCCGACGCGCCCGTGGATGCGCCCCTTGTGTGCATAGGTCCCGCGGTTTCCGAGGACCCCTCGCTACGTCTTCCTGGACCCCGTCCTGATGCCGGCGCAAACTCCTGCGGTGCCTGGGCATTGACCAACGGTGTGTGCTGTGCCCAATACTGCAGCAACGACGACAGGTCTGAAGACTGCAGCAAGTGCGGCGGACCAGGCTCGGCTCAGTGCACGGTGGTCAGCAGCAAGGCGTGCACCTCGGGACAATGGCCGGAAGTCCACTGTGTCAGCGACAACGAGCCCTGGCACTATTCCCGCTCCACCCATTTCGGGCTCACCTACGGCGGGGCCTGCGCGTTCGGTCTCTATGGGCTCTGCACCACCGCCTACAAATTCACGGACCCGACGCTACAGGGGCAGTGCACGACGTTCTGCAAGACATACCCGGATCTTTGCGCCGACCCGCCTACCATCTCGCTGCGGGGGAACTTCGCGGCCCCGGACGGCGACTACTACACGCAGTTTTGGCCCGATCTTCCCGGTGACAATGACAACTATTTGAGTTGCGGCGAATGCTTTCAGCTGGTTCGCACCAAGAAGGACGGCAGCGACTACCAGCCGACAGAGACCGGCTACACGCCGCCCGTTGATCTCCAGATCGTTGATTCCTGCCCTTGCTCGGCCAATTCCAAATGGTGCTGTGGCTCGGGGCGCGACCATTGCGGCGAGGTTTCGGATTTCGCCTACGGCTGTCCGCTCCCGCCTTCGACGAAAACATCGGTGGTGCCAGCCGACCACGATCCCCTGTCCAACGAGAGCCTCCATCTGGATCTCTCGGACATCGCCATGTCGCGGCTGCAGACCGGTGACGCCAACGGGATGATGGTGGATGGGGTGATCCCCACCCGGTACCGCCGCGTGCTTTGTCCGGTGACTGGAAACATCTACATACTGCTGAAGAACGGGGGCGAGTACTACTTCTCTTTCAGCGTGGTCAACGTCTCCGGCCTTGGCTCGCTGGTGAACGTCGAGGCCAGATTGCCGTCCGGCGAGTGGGTGTCGATGAAACGGGACCCCAACTACACGCCAGCCAGGCCGCAGGAACGCTTCGGCACATGGGTGCTTCCGCAAGGGAAAGGGCCATTCACCCTGCCTCTGGCCCTGCGATTCACGGATCCGTCAGGACGCTCTCTGGTGTCGGAGCAAGCCATCAAGAGCTGGACTCCACCAGCCACCACCGACACGAACCTCGCGAAATTCTACCAGGATTTCTACTACATCGACACCGGCGTGCAGTTCTGAGTTAGCCTTCCGCCTCGGCGGTGGCCCCGAAGGGGGCGAAGAAGGAAATGATGATGGGCGGCAGCGAGGCGAGCAGCACGAAGCCGAAGAATGCCTGGTAGCCGAGCCAGGCCTGGATGCGCCCGCTCACCATCCCGGTCAGCATCATGTTGAGCGCCATGACCCCGGTGGCAAAGGCATAGTGGGCCGTGCGATAGCGCCCGGGCGACAACTCCTGCATCATGTACAACATCATTCCAACCGTGCCCAAGCCGTAGCCCAGCTTCTCAATCAGCACCACGCAGGTAATCCAGACTAGATCGTGCGGCAGGGCCTGGCTCAAATAGAAGAACGTGATGTGCGGCACATTGAGTGCAAAAGCCAGTAGCACAAACATGCGCCGCAAGGTGTAGCGCGCGGCCAGCAGCCCACCCAACAAGGTTCCCCCGACAAACGCCACTGTCCCGAAGGTTCCGTTGATGTTACCAAGCGCCATGT
Source organism: Myxococcales bacterium (assembly GCA_003153015.1). Taxonomy (GTDB): domain Bacteria; phylum Myxococcota_A; class Polyangia; order Fen-1088; family Fen-1088; genus Fen-1137. The sequence continues at coordinate 24,608 of PMBS01000360.1, read as the reverse complement.
TGTCGAGCTCCAGGCCCCCGACGGCTCGCTTGTCCATGAGGAACAGGGGACCGATCTTCTCGATGAAGCCTTCGGCAAATCGGTAGAAGAAGACCGCCGTGATCATCATCCACACGCGCGGCTTCTTGAAAAAGCTGACCCAGGCATCCGCGGTGGTGGCCAAGGCGGCGCGTACGCTGGACGGCGCATCCGGGGCCTTGGCCCCAGGAGGAAGAATGTAGAAGTGCCAGACGGCGGTCGCGGCCAAGATGGCCGCAATCAGCATCATCACCATCATCCATGCGGTGAACCACGCCGGGTGAGGCCCAAAGGTGGGCGCCGGCTTGCCCGCTGCGGCCCAGTCGTAGAGAACCTTAGTCAGGCTGACCAGGGCGCCCGAGACCAGAACCCTGCCCAGATTCCAGAATGCCCCCTGCAGTCCGACGTATAGCGCTTGTTCTCTGGGAGTGGTCGAGGTCAGGTACACGCCATCGCCAGCGATGTCCTGGGTCGCCGAGGCAAAGCCCGACATCCAGAAGAAGGCAATGGTGAGCGGCAGGTAGGCCGGCAGCTTGAGGGCAAAAGCCGCACAAGAAAACGTGACCACCATGGTGAGCTCCATGGCGAGTACGAAGAAGCGCTTGCTGCGAAACAGCTCCACCAGCGGCGCCCACAGCGGCTTGAGCACCCAGGGCAGGTACATGGCGCCGGTGTAGGCCGCGATCTCGGGGTTGGACAGCCCCAGGTTCTTGTACATTATGGCCGCCACCACCGACACCGCAATCATGGGCGTGCCCATGGCGAAATACAGACTGGGCACCCAGAGCAGCGGATGTGCGCGCTGGTTTTCGGGTCTGGTCATGCTCTGGGCTCCCCGCATTCCCTGTGCTCTCTGCGCGGAAGAGCTAGCCAGCAACGCATTGGATCGCGTTCCGCGAGATGCTGGCTAGATCACACTTTTCCGTCCGGTGGCGGCTGAGGGCCGGGCACGATCCCGGCTATGTCGGGATCTTCGCCCGGCTCCAAGACACCGCGTTTTTCGCGCTCCTGCTGGCGCTGCAGCAGACGCTCAGCCTTTTCTTTTTGCCATTGCTGGCGGCTGATTTCCTTCTTGCGCTTTTCTGCGGCGCTCTTGTTGAACGGTCTCACGGATGTTCTACCAACGCTCCCCGCGACCGCCGCCGCCCGAGCCACCGCGCCCACCGCGGCCGCCGCGACCGCCGCCACCGCCGCCACCGCCGCCAAACCCACCCCGTCCGCCGCCGCCGCCACCGGTTCGCTCGCGCGCTTCATTGACAGTCAGGGTGCGGCCCTGGAAATCCTTGCCGTTGAGGTTTGCAATGGCGGCTTCTGCTCCGGCGTCGGTTGACATCTCGACGAAAGCAAAACCGCGCGGACGCCCACTTTCCCGATCCATAACCAGCTTGGCCTCGGTCACTTCGTGGCCTGTGCCCGCAAAAAGGTCGTGAAGATCTTGCTCATTGGCCGAGTAGGGCAGGTTGCCGACGTAGAGTCTCTTTCCCATGGGTGCTTCTCCTTGTGCCAGGTTCTCATTCTCAGTCGACTACCCAGCAGCGGCTTCGCAAGGAACCCAAGTGGGCGACGATCAGAGTATTCCGCCTCACGATGAGCCTGTTGCGCGCAGGAGTCCAGATTTTTCTGGCGTTCGTCGGACGCCGCCAAGCAACTCCCGCGCCTAACGCCACACAGCGCGCTCTACTCGCGTGGGGAGCCCGCCGGCTCTGCCGGCGGCGAACCATCGCGGGAGGGCATGGGAACCCTCTCAGGGTTCCCATGATCGCGTAGGCGAAGGCGGGCTTTGCCCGCCGGAGCCAGAGCGCGGGAGGGCATGGGAACCCTCTCAGGGTTCCCATGATCGCGTAGGCGAAGGCGGGCTTTGCCTGCCGGAGCCAGAGCGCGGGAGGGAATGGGAACCCTCTCAGGGTTCCCGTGTGAATGTCCGGGCGGACTTCCCGGCCAGGGCCAACTCGCGCGTGCCTCGGGCGGCAGGTGGCCATGGCGGTGGACGTACTCGGCCACAAAGGCGCGCGTCAGCCGGTTGACATATCCGCCGCCGCGCAAGGGGCCGAAGCCCGCCTCATAGCGCTGCGCGATCTCATCAAACAGAGCATCCCGGTGCACCTTTGCGCAAATGCTGGCCGCTGCGACGGCCACGTGAACCGACTCACCCATATCACGCGCTTCGAGGTGGGGATAGCGGGCCACAAGCGGCGAAAACAAGTTGCGCCCATCCGCGACGACACGGCCACAGGTTGGCGCACGCTCGATCAGGCGCACGGCGCGCTCTCTCTCCAGCAGGTTGAGAGCGCCGTGGCTGACATACTCGTCGATGGTTTGCACGCTGCATACTTCGAGGCCGATCCAGGTTGCCAGTTCCTCCACGGACTGCTTGAGGATTGCGCGCGTTCTTCGCGCACCAGCGGATGAACCAAATGCCTTCGAATCGCGCACCCCTTGCTTGGCCAGCAGGTCCGCCGCCTTCTCGTCGAGGGCGACGGCTGCCAGTACCATCGGGCCAAGCCCTGGACCCCGGCCTGCTTCGTCGAGCCCGAGCACCAGACTGGCTGTCGTCTGTGCCTCAGAAATCGCCTGCATCGATTCCCATTCGTTTTGCCTATGCTCTCAAGAACAGGCGATGGTAGCATGACTCGACTCACTAGACTTGCAGGTTGATGAGCATCGTCACCCCCATCGAATGTCCCTGGTGGGATTCTCTGGCCGCTGCTGCCTGCGGTCCTTTCCTTCAGCCCCCCAACCGAGACCGATGAACAACTTCAGCCGAATCAGCGAAAAGGTCGGAAGGTACAGATGGACGATCTGTGCCCTGCTCTTCTTTGCTACCACGGTCAACTACCTGGACCGGCAGGTCTTGAGCCTGCTCAAGCCCAGCCTTGAGATCGAATTCAACTGGAGCGACACGGACTACGCGAACATCGTGATGGTGTTCCAGTTGGTGTATGCGATTTCCATGCTATTCGCTGGTCGCATCGTCGACTGGCTGGGCACCAAGGCGGGGTTTGCCTGGGCGCTGATCGTTTGGTCCGTCGGTGCGATCCTGCACGCGCTCGCCAAGGGAACTGGCGGGTTCATGTTCGCTCGGGCGGTGCTCGGGTTCGGCGAGTCGGGGAACTTCCCCGCCGCGATCAAGACGACCGCCGAATGGTTCCCCAAGCGCGAACGATCGCTGGCCACGGGGATCTTCAACTCCGGCGCCAACGTCGGCGCGATCCTGGCGCCCCTCACGGTGCCCTGGATTGCTAAACACTTTGGCTGGCAGGGTGCGTTCATCATCGTGGGCGGCATCGGTTTCCTGTGGCTCGTCTTCTGGTTCTGGCTCTATGAGGCACCGGCCAAGCAGAAGCGCCTGGGCAAGGCGGAGTTCGACTACATTCACAGCGACGCGGACGAGCAGGCCGCCGAGGCGAAAGCGGCTGAGGCCAAGGCGGCCGCTTCCGATGGGCCGAAGATCCCTTGGTATGTCCAATGGGGAAAGCTGCTGACGTTTCGCCAGACTTGGTCCTTTGCCTTCGGCAAGTTCATGACCGATGGCATCTGGTGGTTTTTCCTCTTCTGGCTGCCCGCCTATCTCAAAGCGCAGTATGGAATGACGGGAACGCAGATTTCCGTGCCCATCGCCGTGCTCTACACCATGACCTGCGTCGGGAGCATTAGCGGCGGCTGGTTCCCGATGTTCTTCATCAACCGAGGCTATGAGCCATACGCGGGGCGCATGCGGGCGATGATTCTGATCGCCCTGTTCCCTCTCGCGGTGCTGTTGGCCCAGCCCCTGGGCGGCTACAGCTACTGGGTGCCAGTCCTGCTCATTGGTGTCGGTGCTTCAGCCCACCAAGCCTGGTCAGCCAACCTTTTCACCACGGTCTCGGACATGTTCCCCAAGAAGGCCGTGGCTTCGGTCATCGGCATTGGCGGGATGTTTGGCGGCCTCGGCGGCATCCTGGTCAGCAAGTCGGCCGGCTGGCTCTTCGATGCCTATCGGCAAGCCGGCATTGCCAAGACCTGGGCCGAGGCGAAGACCGGTACGCTGGGCGCGTACCTCGATCAGATCCGCTCGCTGCACCTGTTGAACAAGCACGGCAGTGTCATCGATCTCGACAAGATCGAGTTGGGCAGCCTCCCCAAGGAAATCGTCACCCAACTACAGGCTATCAACGCCGACGCATTCGTTCAGCTCAAGAGGCTGCAGACGCCGCTCGTGCTGTCCGAGGCGAGGATCTCCTATTCGATCATGTTCGGAATTTGCGCCGTCGCCTACATCCTCGCCTGGTCGGTGATGAAACTGCTGGTTCCGCGGTTCAAGAAGATCGAGAACCTGTGAGATAAGAGTCCACGGACTTCCTGAGGGCAGCCAGAGGGCCCGCCAGGCGGGCATCAACCAGCGCATCCGCCATTGCCCGCCGAGCCGCCTGCAAGGCCAGGTCAGCCCGCGCATTGGCAAAGACCGCGCGGACCCTTGCGGCCAGGGGCGCAAACAACTCAGCCTCGGCATCGGGCATCCGCCGCGTGAGTGTCGCAGCCGCGGCCTCGACGTCAGCGCGGCTACCTGCCCGGGTCAGGACCTGCTGCAAGAAACGCTCGGCCACGCCTCCAGCCAGCATGCCACGGGCATAGGCGGCAAACTGGTCCACCGCTGCGGCAATGGGCAGCTCAGGCGCGCTGGCTGCGGCAGCAAGCAAGGCCGTCTTACTCGCCTCGGTTGCGCCGGTCACGATCTCATCGAGCAAATCGAGCAGGAATTCCTCGTCGGCAGCTGAGCTATGTGCGTCGCCGAGAGGCCAGGTGCGCGGCTCTGCCATGGCCAGGGTCTCGGCCGCTGCGCGCCGGAAGCCGTCATCCAAGTTCGCCGCCAAATTGAGCCGCTCGCTCGCCAGCGCTGCCCCAATGTGCATCTCGCTGGCATCGAGGTTAGCCCGGCGGTGGACAAACTCCTCCCCATCCCCGGCCGGCCGCACCGCTCGGCAGAGTTCGCCCGCTTGGTCGGCAAAGTGGGCCAGGGCCGCAACCGCGGTATTCTGTTTGAGCGTGTGCGTGTGTTGGAAGAATCGCTCTTGCAGGGCCGCCTGCACCGCCGGCATGCCGCTTCCCTGCAGTTGCGCATCGTCGCCCGCGAGCTGGGCGGCAAGCGCGTCGCGCGCGCAGAGCGGCACCAGCGCTTCCATCCGGTCGCCCAAGGTTGCCTGCACATGCTCCCGCAAAGCCGCGACCTGGTCTGCGCCCGCTTGATCCACCTTGTTGAGCACACCGAGCACGCGCTTGCCCGCCGCACGTGCCCGATCAAGCACATCGCGCTCGCTCGCCTTGCCCGCCTGGCCCAGGGAGAAGACCCACACGATGGCGTCGGCTTCGACGAGAAAGGCGCGCGCCACACGCTCGTGTTCGGGCCGCAGCGAGTTGGTTCCCGGCGTGTCGACCACCTCGATCTTCTGCAGCACAGGCAAAGGGTGGAAGATCTCGACCATGCGCACGGCGCCGGCTGCCGCATCATCCAGGCCGGCCACGAATCTCCTGACTTCAGCCTCGCTGCGCTCTTCGACGCGGCCGTCGTGAAAGTGTACGCGGCCGCCGGGCGGGCCAAAACGAAGGAGGTTGATGGTGGCGGTGGTGGGCGTGACCCCCACGCGCGCGATCTCGGCGCCACACAAGGCATTGACGAAAGACGACTTGCCCGCATTGAACTCGCCCATCACCGCGACCAACAGGGGGCGATCCAGTGCCTCGGTCGCGCGCAGGACTGCAGGAAGCAGCGGCTGCAATTCAGGCGAGCGCGTGGCCAGATCGCAGGCGAAGGCAAGCAAGGCATGAAGGTTCCCCTGCGGCGGGGCACCCGGGGCCAGGGCCTGTGCCACAAATCGCCGCGCGGCTTCGGTGCAGGCCAGCGGGGCCAGGGCCAGCAGCTCGGGTTCGCCAGCCGTGCCGTCGAGAAATCCGCGCAAGGCGGCGGCCGTGGCTGACTCGGCGGCCGTCAACTCGCCCTGCTCCAAGCGTTCCCGCGCGCGTTCCAGCTCACAGCGATCATGGGCTGCCAGCGCCAGCCGCACGACGGTCGTGGCCGGGGCAGGCGCGCCCAGTTCCGCCTCGCGCAAGGCTGCACGCAACGCCCCGGCAAAGTCACCCGCTGACTCGGCCAGGGTACGCCAGGCAGCCAGCACGGCCGGATCCTCAGGACTCGCGGCCAATGCCTCTGCCGCCAGCGCCGCAGCCTCCTGCCCGTGCCCGGTTGCTGCCAAACCCTCAGCCAGGGCCGCCTGCACGCGCGCCCGACCCGGGCCCCGCCAGGGGAAGTCGGCCAGGGCCGCACGCAGCAGGCCCTCGGCCGCCTGCCCCTCAGGGCAGGCGCGCGCTGCTTCGATGACCAGGTCCGCATCAGCCGGTGAGCCCGGGGATTTCGCTTCGATCAGCTCCTGAGCCGCATGAAACAGCCAGCGCCAGCCGTCGCTTTCTCCTGCGGCCAGCAGGGCGCGGCCCAAATCAGCGGCGATCAGGCGGTCGCGTGGACAGGCCTCGGTCGCCTTGCGCAGCTCTCGCACCCCTTCGCCAAAGCGGCCCGCGCGCATGGCCAGGCGCCCTCGCGCCGCATGCGCACGACCGCGCAGCTCGGACTGAGACGTGCCCGAAAGCACACGGCGAAGCGCGTCCCGGGCTGGCTCCTCGCGGCCCAGGCGAGCCAGGGCCTCGCCCAGACCCAGCCATCCGTCCACCGCATCCTTGGCCAAGTTCACCGCTCGACCATAGGCCTCGACCGCAGCCTGGTCGTGACCGCGGCGGCTGCGCACCTCGCCCAAAGCTAGAAACACGGCGGGCAGCTCGGGATAGTCGTCAGAAAGCCCGAGCAGGCGCGCCTCGGCAATCACCAACTCGCCTTCCTCCGCGCAAGCCAATGCCTGCGCGATCTCCTTGCGCACGACTTCGGGCAGGGACTCGCCGCCGGTCAGGGTGGAGAGGAGTTCGTCGAGCAGACCCATTGCGGGTCGATCATGCCCGATCCGCGGATTTTCCGGGATGAACTATGCGGAGTTTCGCCGCGACGGACCATGGCGTCTGCTATGAAGGAATGATCGAAGGTGGGAGATGCGGTAGGAATGGGCATGCGCAGACCGTACCTGCTGACCTTGTTCCTGGCGTGCGTTGCCTGTGGTGGTCCGGAGCGAATGGGCGGTTTCAGCGAGCGCGAGGGGCGGGCCTTGATGCGCATCGAATCGCCCGCCGATGGATGTGTCTGGCGCAGCGGTCACCTGGTAATCGAGGTGCAAAGGGTTTTGGTGCGGGAATACCCGCACCCTTTCTCCCGCACCGTGGAAACGCCAAAGCAACCGCTCTTGTTGCTTTGGCTGCGGGGCGAGCGGCAACCCGGTCGTCCGCCCGAGGTGGAATTGACCACGTTGGGGGCGCCCGAGGATTTTCGTGAAGGCGATCAGGTGCGGGTTCTCGAAGGCAAGCGCCTTCTGGAAAGGCCGCTACGCACCTTGGGCGATCGCACGCTGGAATTTCGGCTGGCTGAGAATGATCGTACCTTGACGCCCAAATGGGCCGAGATCGGTCACTTCTTCATCGGCGGGGCCAGCGGTGGCATTGGGGCGATGGGGATCCCGGTGCCGGCCGAGGCGGTGGACAAGTTGCTTGAATTGCTCCGTCGGATCGATCGGGATGATCAGATCCTGGTTTGGTCGACACCGCTCTCCGAACTCATCGCCCATCTTCAGGGTCCGGCTCGCGTGGCGCGCGTCGAGCTCAAGACCCCGCGTACCGTGAAGACGGGATCCGGCGAGATCCTTCCTTCCGCTGAGGTCGACCTGCTAGCCTACATCGAGCCCGAGCCTGGTTGTCCCTAGTCTATTCGCCATCCCACACTGACTGGCGTATCTCAGCGATGCGCTCTTCGATGGCCTTGAGTGCGAGCAGCGACTGGTCGAGCGCTTCGGCACTGGGTGCGACTGATTCGGCGTGGCTCTGGCGCTCGGCCAGCGCGCGTTCCAATACCTCGGCGATCCCGCGCGCTAGTGCCGCGCCCGCCTCGGCGATGAACTCCTGCAGCCGCTGCACGAACTCATCGACGATCTGGTCCAGCTTGGGCGCCAGCGCAGTCGCGGCCTTGGTCACTGCCTCGGGTGCGGCTTGCCTGGCCTCGGCCTTCACCTCTTGCGCTACTCTGCCCCGGAAGATGAGGGCCAGCACCGGCGCGGCCAGCGTCATCAGCCCGCCCGCCAGGGTATTGACGAACAACAGAACTGTCGTGCCCAGGGCCCCCAAGGCAAACACCGAGGCGTCGTACTTGAAGGTGTCCACCGAGATGTGAAGCCGCGCCTCGGGCGACGATAGCTCGTCGGCGATTGCGCGGGTCAAGCCCTCCACGCGCTGGTTGGCAATTTCAATGGCCCGCTCGGCTAGGCGATCCAGTTCGGCGGCCATGCGTTCGCCCTCGGCCTCCAGCCAGGCCTTCCAGGTGTCTTGCAGAAACGGTCCCAGGTAGCGCCGCACGTCCGCCGCGTCGCTGCTGTCGATTTCGGGCGGGAGCGCGGCCGCGAAGTCGCGGGCGAAGTCAGCCAAGTCCTGGCGCACGCGGGCCTTTAGGGCTGCGGCCTCGGCCACCACGCCGGAGGCGGCCTGGTCGAGCGCCCGGCTCCCTTGCTTGAGTCGCTGCTGGGCGTGCGCCACGCGCGCGGCTAGATCCGCGGGCGGCAGTTCCAGCGAGCGCCGCCGCATGCCCAGGCTGTCGCGCACAAAGGCCGCTAGCCGGCCCGCGTCCTGCAGGGTGTGGTCGAGCAACAGACGCACCCGCTCCGCTCCCAGGGTCAAACGCAAGTGCGCCAGCAGCGCCGGCAGGCGCGAGCCAGCTATGTCACCAGCCAGGGCTCGCTTGGCCGAGATGGGGAAGACCGCAGGCGCACTCAGCAAGCCTGACAAGTGCTGCCGCGCAAACTGGGTCGCCTCTTCCAACTCGGCCTCGTCGAGCAGATCGGCCTTGCCGACCACGAAGACCAGGCGATCACGACAGGACCGCAGGATGCGTTCTTCAATAAATCGGCGTTCCGAAGCCGTGAGGATCTGGGTGGCGTCGAGCAGAAACAAGGCCGCATCAGCGCGCGGCACGTAGCCATAGGTGATGTCCGCGCGTTGTTCGTTGATGTCGTTCACCCCAGGCGTGTCGACCACGGTGATCTGCTCGCGCAGAAAGGGCGCCGGGTGCTCGATCTCGACGTGCGAGAGCAATCTACATGGGAACCCTGGAAGGGTTCCCAAACCCTCCCGCGATGGTTCGTCGCCGGCAAAGCCGGCGAGCTCCCCACGCGATTCATTCGCCGCCTGCGCGCCCGCCACGGTCAGCCAATTCTCCAGCTTGTCCAGGCCGATGGGCTGGCGCCGGCCGTCTTCGAACACAGCCTCGGCCGCAACCCGCTCGCCGTGGCGAATGAGCGCCAGGACCGCCGTGGTGGGCGTAATACCAACGGGCAGTATCGGCTCAGCCGCGGGCTGCGCAGGGCTGGAGCCCGCAGACCAGGGGTCGCTCAGGGCCAGCAAAGCATTGATGAGGGTTGACTTGCCGTGGTTGAACTCGCCCAGCACGACGAGAGAAAAGCGCCCCTGGTCGAGCTTGGGGATGCGCACCTGGCGAATGTCGTGGGCGGTAGACTCCAGCCCGGTCGCAGCCGCCAGGTCTGCCAGTCGACCCAGCACTTCACGAATGGCAGCCTTGCGTGCGGCCGGCTGGTCGCTCACCTGAACACCGCCAAGAGGTCCGCGACCTGGGCGTCGCATTCCTCGCGTGAAAGCCCGGGCCCGTCTGGGCCGGGGCCGTCGCCGGCCACCCCGCGGAAGTACGCCGTTTGCGAGAACAGGCGCAAGGCCGTCACCCGCGTGGGCAGATAGGGATGGGTGGAAAAGGCCTCGCCCAGCCGGCGCAGATCGTCGCGCGCTTCCGCGAACTGGCGCAGGTATTCGTCGACGTTGATGTCGCCGTAGAGCTTGCGTGAGCCGAGCGCCAACTTGATGAGTGCCGCCGTGGCGGTTGCGAGATCGCGAGTGCAGAGCAGGCCGGCCCGGTCGCAGGTGATTTCCGCCCGCCGCGACCAGGCGCGTAGGGCCAGCACCGCGGGCTGGGCGCCCAGGCGCAGGATCACATTCGCGGTTTGGGTCAGATAGTAGAGCGCGGTCAGATACACGACGTGGTTGTTCTGGATGTGACCGCACTCGTGACCAATGACGAAGAGCAGTTCGGTCTCGCTCAGGTGGTCAACCAGAGCCCCGGAAAGCACCAGGGTGGCATCGTCGCTGGACCCGAAGGTGTGGGCGCCGAGCGACGCCAATTCGGGCGAGACATAGACGGTGGGCAGGGGAATCTGCAACACATCGGCGCAGTGGGCGACCTTGGCGTAAAGCTCAGGGAACTGGCGTTCACCCAGGCGCACGGCACTGCCGACCAGGCGGCTCTTGCCGACGGTGTTCCAGAAACGAACCGCGGACTCCATGGCCAGCGTCACTGGCCGCAACTTGTCCATGGTGGAGCGCACGCGCAGATCGCCAGCAAACGCGTAGGCAGCAGCTTCGCGCGCACGCGCCTGTCCGGCGCCTTTGCACGCCGCCACGTAGCGGGAAAAAGACAGATCCACGGCTGCCATCAGAGCAGCATCATAGCGCAGAGCCGTCAGCGCGGCGCCTTGTCCAGCACCTCGCGCACCCGGCGGGTCAGCACCTCCAGGGTGTACGGCTTGCTCAAGAACTCGATCCCGCGCTCCAGCACGCCGTGGTGGGCGATGATGCTATCGGTGTAGCCCGAGGTGAAGAGGGTTCGGGTCTCGGGGTGCGACCGGGCCAGATGCTCGGTCAGTTGCCGACCGTTCATGCCCGGCATCACCACGTCGGTGAGCAGCAGGTGGATCGGCTCGCCGTCGTTGCTGGCCACCGCCAGGGCGGCCTCGCCGTTGCTGGCCGAGAGCACGCGATAGCCGGCGTCGCGCAGCACCTGGGTCGCGATGTTGCGCACGCGCTCGTCGTCCTCGACCACCAAGATGGTCTCGTTGCCCCCGGTGACCGGCCGTGAGCCGAGCGTCGGGGTCAGCGACTCGGGCGCCCCTGACTCGGCCGGCAGGTAGATCTTGAAAGTCGTGCCCTTGCCCACCTCGGAGTAGACCTCGACGTGGCCGTTGCTCTGCCGGATGGCGCCGTAGATGGTAGCCAGGCCCAGCCCAGTGCCCACGCCGCGTGGCTTGGTGGTGAAGAACGGTTCGAATAGGTGCTGCTTCACCTCGTCGCTCATGCCGAAGCCGGTGTCGCCGATGGCCAGCCGTACATACGCGCCCGGCTCGACCAGCGGGTGGCTCCGCTTGTACTCCTCATCAAGCGTGACGATGGCGGTCTCGATGACTAGAACCCCGCCTCCCGGCATGGCGTCGCGGGCATTGACCGCCAGGTTCACCAGCACCTGCTCGGCCAGACCGGGGTCGATCTTCACCGTGGCCGGCCCTGGGCCGGGCACGGTGCGCAGTTCAACATCCTCGCCGATCAGGCGCACCAGCATCCTATGCATGCGCGCAATCAGTTCGTTCAGGTCCACCAGACGCGGCTCGACGATCTGTTTGCGCGAGAAAGCAAGCAGTTGCCGGGTCAGCCCGGCGGCACTCACGGCTGCCGCGCGCGCCTCGCCCAGCAGCTCCTGGACGCCGTCATTGCTTTGCAGGCGATCGTTGGCCAACTCCAGGTTGCCCAGGATTGCGGTCAGCAGATTGTTGAAATCGTGGGCCACGCCGCCGGCCAGCCGGCCGATGGATTCCATCTTCACCGCATGCTGGAGCTGGTCCTCCAGGCGACGGCGGTCCGCCTCGGCGCTCCGCCGCTCGGTGATGTCACGAGCCACGCCTATGAACGCGGGCGCGCCCTCTACCTCGGTCATGCTCACGGTCAGCTCGACCGGGTAGGTGCTGCCGTCCTTGCGCCGCTGGATCCCCTCGACCATCACGAAGCCTTTGGCGATCACCTCACGTTGTATCTCGGCCAGCTGGTCCAGGGCCTCCGGCGCTACGGTTTGGGCAAGCGGCATGCCCAGCAACTCCTCGCGGGTGTAGCCTAGCTGGCGGCAGCCTGCGCGATTGACCTCGATCAGCTTTTCGTCGCGGCTGACAATATATATCCCGTCGGTGACCGTCTCGAACAGGGTGCGATAGTGCCGCTCGCTCCGGCGTGCGGCGTGCTCGTTGGCGTGCATGGTCCGCAAGCGAATGCGCCCGATCGCGTCCTGGTGCCGGCGCAGGACCAGCACCAGCACGCCGCTGACCAGCACGACGAGGAGCAGGAGGAAGCCGGTGGTAGCCAGGCGGGGCGGTAGGGGGAAGATCAGCAATTCCACCATCCCAACGGCCACGATGGTCGCCAGCATCCCGAGCACCCAGCGGTGAGACAGGGCGATAGCGGCGACTATGATCGGGATGATCCCCGAGACCAGCATGGCGAGCTCGTAGTGGCCGGCCCCCAGGAAGGGCACGGTCAGCGGCACCGCAGTCGTGCAGGCGAGATAGAGCGCCACACCCGTCCGGTAGCGGCCCGCGCGCACCAGCACAAACGAAACCGCGATCAGGCCGGTGGCGGCGACGGTCCCGAAGGCATCCCAGCCGTGCAGGATCGTGGTGCCGAGCGTCCGTCGCCAGAACAGATCGCCGATGGCCATCCCCAGCGCGATGGCTGCGACCTGGGCCAGCATCAGCACGGCCATCAGGTGTGCGGCCGTGCGCTGCTCGGCACCCTGGATGCGCGCGCTGGGTCCGATCAGGCGCTGCCACAACGAGCTCTGGCCGTTTTCGTCCAATCCGTTTCTCCTTGGCTGTCGATCCTGGCAGCCGGCAATTGAACTACATCCCGACGGCCGCGAGCAGCCGGCCTGTGCCAGCACCGTCTGCTCAGGCACAATGGTGCCACGATTGGGGCCGAGAGATCGGCTTTTGTTCGCGGTATGGAGTCTGCGGAGACGAGATGTGCCACGGGGAAGGGGGCTTCGTCCCACTAGCCGCGCCCGCACTTGCCGCTCTCCCGGGCCGTCCTGGCATATCGCTACACGATAGGGCTCATCCTCGCCGTTTTCGCGCTACAATCCGCGGCCTGACGATGTCGCTCCTCCGTCCCGCAGAAGCTGAACTCGATACCCCGGCTGACCTGGCGCCGGTCGAGGCCTACATGCGCCTGGCCCTGCAGGCTGCCGAGCAGGCGGGCCGATCAGGCGAAGTGCCGGTGGGCGCCGTGGTAGTGGTCCGCGGTCAGGTGGTGGCCGTGGCGCACAACCAGCGCGAGTGTCTGAGTGACCCGACCGCACACGCTGAGATTATTGCCTTGCGGGCTGCGGCAGCCACGCTGGGGAGCTGGCGCCTGGTCGACGCGGATCTTTATGTGACCATGGAGCCCTGCCCGATGTGTGCCGGTGCCCTGGTCAACGCGCGCATACGACGGCTGTTCTACGGCTGCGACGATCCCAAGGCCGGAGCTGCGCGCACCCTCTACCGGCTGCTCGACGATGCGCGACTCAATCACCAGGTCGAGGTGGTTCGCGGCGTGCTGGCCACGGAAAGCGCGGCCCTGCTCAAGTCGTTCTTCCTGCGCCTGCGCCGGCCCGAGGCTGAGCTTACGGACCGCTGACGCTCGCCGGTCGTCCGGCCGTCGTGCCTCGGCGCTGACCGGGTGGCGCGGTGGTCATGGGATCTCGCTGCCCGCGCAGTTCGCGGCTGCGCAGGTCCGTGATGGCGCCCGCCAGCGCAGCCGCCACGGTCTTCTTGCCCGCTTCGGAAAGCAGAAAGGGACCCTCTTCCGCGTGGTCAAGGAAGCCGACCTCGACTAGCACCGCGGGCATGTCCAAGCCTTGCAGGACATCCAGGGTCGCCCCGGCCTGCTTGATACCGCGATCTCTATCCGACCCGAGTGCGTCGGCCAGGCGCCAGCGAATGCGTCGAGCCGCAGCCAGGCTGTCGGCCGCGGTGGTGCGAGCGCGATGCGCGGCCCACGCAGCCTGCGCGTCGTCATCAGCCAGTAAGGCCGCCCGCGCCACCTCCTGATCAACGTCGGAGGCGGGCAGCACGAAGATCTCAAAGCCGCGCTGGCTTCCCGGTCCTTGCTCGACCGAAGCGGCATTGGCGTGGACGCTGAGAAACAGGCGCGCGTTGGCCTGGTTTGCGCAGCGGGTACGTGCGCGGATAGGGACCAGGAGATCGCCGGTACGGCAGAGCACGATCTTCAGGCCCGGCTCGCCCAGCAAGCGCCGCTGCACCAAGCGGGCGATCTCGAGAGTTAGGTGTTTTTCGTACAGCTCGGGCCTGGCCGTGGGCGCCCCGCGATTGGATCCGCCATGTCCGGGATCCAAGGCCACCACGAAGGGCGACTCGCCGGTCGCGGCCGCGAGAAAGGCGAACAGTATGCTTGCCGCAGAGCTGTGAAACATCGGGAGGCCGCTCTTTCGTGTAGGCTAGCGCCGTGGTGACGCGCGCGCGAGAATTCTGAGGCCACAGAGGCCCAGGCCCTATACTGGTCGCCCATGCAGAAAGCCATCCCCAGCCCCAACCTGACCGCCGTGCTGGCCGCGGCCGCCCTGGCCGACCTTCTGCTTTTTCGGCTGGCGTCGCATGTGTTTTTCCCCAGCCAGCCCACCTGGGGAGTGGCCCGCATCTTGTCCGATCTCGGGCTTTTCATGTCCAACCTAGGGGGCGTGCTCGGCGTAGTGTTGCTAGCCGTGGTGCTGCTGCGCGCCGTGCGGGGCGACACCATCTTTCCGCGTTCGATGCGCATCACGGTCAGCACTATCGGACTGTTCTTCGTGATCCTGTCCACCGCTGGCGTTCTAGTGCTGCCGGTTCCTGACCGTTTCGTGGCCTACCTTCGCATCAGTCACGCCTTCCTGGCCGGGTTCGTGGCAGCAGGGCTGTGGCACAGGCGCTGCCCCGTGCGTGTGAAACTTGCTGTGACTTTGTTTGCCGCTCCCATCGTCCTGCAAACCGCGACCATGTTCTGTGAGCGAATGGGATGGTCGCCTTTTCTCGTCGGCCAGGGCGGCCGCATGGCACTGGCCAGCGCGTTCTTTGGCCTGCTGCTGTCACCCGTCTTGCTTCGCGCACGCCCGCGCCGCAGTCTTCGAGTGGTATTCATGGTTGGTGCCGGGCTGATCTCCCTTGCCCTTCTGTCCGTGGCCATGGTGCGATACTTCGCCTTCGCGCAGGTGGTGGCTCTCTATGGGCTTCGCTTCGACTTGCCTGTCACCGCAGGCGTTGCGGGCAAGGCCTACGCGGCCATGGTGGTGGCTGCCTATGTGAGCGTGACTGTGGCCACAGTAGGCTGCCTTTCCGGTGATGTGGCATCACGACTGCTTGGCTACGGTCTTCTACTCATTGCCACGAGCGGTCATCAGATCGTAGCGACCAACCAGACCCTGTTCTCGCTCTGCGGCCTGTGCGCCCTGGCCCTAGGCTCTGTGCGTCTAGGAGACGCGGCAACGCCAGCCACTGCTCTTCGTCCTGGCGAAGATGACGCCTTGTCACATCGGCCGTCCACCTGACGGTGAGGCACTTCCGCGTCAAACCGACTCCCAGACAGTCTCCCATCTACCCCGAGGCCAGAAAGGAGACTACTGGGGAGCGCGAACTACCGACGGCCGCGCGCGATCAGCTCGCGTTCGGCACGAAGCCAGTTCTCTTGGTCATTCCCGCCCTCGCGCTGGTAGATCTCGAAGGCGCGAGCCGCGATCTCTTCCTGCGTCGGCGTGTAAGAGGCACTCGCCTTGGCAGCAGGAGCTGCCGGCTTCGTGTTCTTGATCGGTGCCGGTGCGGGCTTGGGAGTAGTCTTGATAGCCATTTTGCAGTCCTTTGTGGTCCCAAGGTTGGTCACGAAGGGCAGGCTGTCAAGAAAATCCTAACGGGCGCCAACTTGGACTGGACAGCGGCATACGCATTGCGGTAACGCGCACGCCGTGGATCCGCCGTGGGGCTGCGTGGCCCCCGGGGGTCGCTGACGAGATGTATCACTCCACGCCCTTTGGTTGCGGCCGCAAGGCTGCGCTGGGCAGGCGCAGGCGGATGCTCGACAGGATCGCGGCCAGCTCGCGGCAGCTTTGTACCCGCGCCTCAGGTTTCTTCGCTAGCAACCTGAGGATCACCGTCTCCAGCTCGGCCGGGATCGCAGGATTGCGCTGGCTGGGCGGCTCGGGCGCTTGGGACATGTGGGCGACCAGAATGGGCAGGACCTCCTCGGCATCGAAGGGAACCACACCAGTGAACATCTGATAGGCGATGCAGCCCAGGGCGTAGATGTCCGCGAGGTGGGTGACACCGCCGAAGTTGTTGGCCTGCTCAGGAGCCATGTACTGGGGCGTACCGGCCATCATGCCCGCGCGGGTCAACCCGCGGCTGGCGCTGTGGCGCTTGGCGACGCCGAAATCCATGACTTTGAGCACGCCTTGGTCAGTAATGAAGAAGTTGTCCGGTTTGATGTCGCGGTGGATGACCCCTTGCTCGTGCACGATTTGCAGCGCGTGGCACGCCTGCACCAGCAGGGCCAACCCCGGATCGAAAGCGAGCGGCGCTCGACGCATGATTACTCCCAGATCATGGCCGCTGAGCAACTCCATGGTGATGTACTTCTGGTCGGCGCAGGTTCCTATGTCGTAGAGCCGGATGATGTTGGGGTGGTTGAAGCGCCGCGACAGTGAAACCTCCTGCTTGAAGCGGCCGAGGGTTTCCTCGTCCACCAGCTGTGCCGCCAGGAACTTGATCGCGATGATCTCGTCGAGCTCCAGGTCGCTGGCCTTCCACACCGCACCCATGCCACCCTGGCCGATCTTCTTTTCCAGGCGATAGCGTCGATTGACGAGGGTGCCCTCTTCCAGGGCGACGCCCTGGCGTCCGATCTGCGTCGCCACCCCCCAAGTGATCTCGGGCTCGACCGTGGAGGGCACGGCTGGCTCGGCCAAGTCGGGAAGCTCAGGCAACTCGGGCAGGTCGGGCAGCATGCCGTGGTCAGCTTTGTCGCGTTCTGGGGATGGTGCCTCGCTCCGCTTGACGGCCTCGCGAAAGGCCAGTTCTTCCTTGAAGACGCGCTCATAGTCCTTGGAGGCCGTTCCGCGGAAGTCAGTTTCCGCGGCTTTCAAGCGGTCCAGGGCATCACGATAATCGGGCCGCGCGGCCAAGATCTTGCGATAGCAGGCCGCCGCGTTTTCCGGGAACTCGTGGTTTTCCAAGAGCAGGGCCAACTGGTAGCAGGCATCGATTTCGGCGTCGGTCGAGGGCCCAGCGTCGACGAACTTCCTCAGAAAACGCTCCAACTCGAAGTTCAGTAGAGCACGGTCGGAGGCGATGGCGATGGCCCGCACGCAGGCCTCGCGGTAGTGCGGATCTTCAGGTGGGAGCTCGATGAGCTGTTCCAGCTCCCGACCGGGGTCGCGGATCTCACGGAAGCAAGTCGCGGCCTCGAAGGGTTGGCCGGCCTCGGCGAAGAAACCAGCGGCCTTCTCGGCGTGGCCCAGGCGCCGGGCCAACCCAGCGGCACTCGCCCACTGCCCAAGTCGTGCATAGGCATCCATGGCTGCGTCGAGCTTGCCCGCGCGCTCCAGGTTGCGGGCGGCTTCCACCGAGGCGGCCTCTTCCCCAGCCGAGGGCTCCTGTCGCTCATAGCCCAGCAGCTCGACTCGCCCCGTGGGATCGGCTTCCACACGTGTGGCATTGACGTAATCCCCCACTTCTTGCAGGACCGCCACTGCCCGGCCCCGCTCTCCGACGGCCAGGAACAACTCCACCGCCTCCCGGACGTCACCGCCACGCGAGAAGCAGATGGCAGCCTTGACCGCGATTCTCCTCTGGTTCGCGTCGAGGGCGGAGCGCTTGTGCCGGTCGTACCCAATGCTGCGCAAGAGCGCCTGTCCCGCCTCAATGAAGCTGCCGAGTGATAGATACAGCCTCACGGCGTCGTCGCACGATCCGGCGCGCATGTAGGCCTGGGCGGCAGGCCCCGCTTCTCCGCGCTTTTCCAGTGCCTGCGCCTCGACCAGTAATTGCTTGCGCGACGGCTCCATCAGATTTCTTCGGGTAGTTCGGCCGCCATCCGCCTAACCACGTCGGGATAGTTGGCCACGCGCAATCCTTCCTCCAGAGTAATGACGCCCTCCTTGATGTACTGGAAGATGCAGCTATCCAGGGCTTGCATGCCGCTGCCGGGATCCGCGGTCTGCAAATAGGCATCGATCTGGTAGCACTTGGCCTCGCGGATGAGATTCGAGATGCCGATGGTCTGTAGCATGACCTCCAGCACCGCCACGCGCCCCTCGCCACTCGCCCGCTTGCACAGCATTTGCGCGATCACTCCGCGCAGCATGACCGACACCACGCCGCGCACCTGGTCGCGCGATTCGTCGGGGAAGACATCGATGATCCGGTCGGCCGCCTTGGACGCGGAGTTGGTGTGCAGCGTCCCGAACACCAGAACGCCGGTCTCGGCCGCCTGCAGGGCCACCTGGATGGTTTCCAGGTCGCGCATCTCGCCCGTCACTACCACGTCAGGCGATTCGCGCAAGCTGGAGCGCAACGCGCTCGAGAAACTCTCCACGTGACGGCCCACCTGACGCTGGGTGACCACGCTTTGCAGAGGCGCATGCACGTACTCAATGGGATCCTCAATCGTGATGATGTGACGGCTCGATGTCTTGTTAATCTCATGCACCAAGGCCGCCAGCGTAGTTGTCTTGCCCGAGCCGGTCGGCCCTGTGATCAACACCAGCCCGTTTTGCAGCTCGGTCAGCTTTTTCACCACCGGCGGTAGATACAGCTCTTCGATGGTGGGCAGTCGGTTGGGGATGATGCGGAACACGGATCCGATGCCGCGCGCCTGCTGGAACAGGTTGGCGCGAAAACGTCCCGCCTCGGGCAACTCGTAGATGAAGTCCAGCTCCTGATCGCGGTCGAAGACCGTGCGTTGCTCGGGCGTGAGGATCTCCAACAGGAAACGACGCGCGTCGGTCTCACTCAAGGCCCGGAAGTTGAGCGGCACGAGATCGCCGTCGTGGCGAATCAAGGGAACCACGCCGGAGTGAAAGTGCAGATCGCTCGCCTTCTGCTCCACCACCAAACGCAGGAAGGAGTCTAGGCGAGCCAAGGGGTTGCCCTCCTGGGAGAAAGTCCAGGACGCGCGGGGATTTTCATTCCGATTTCTCTCCCTGCGCGCGGGCCGCGGTCTTGGCTTCGGTTGCCTTGACCTCAGCCTGGATCTTAGCGCCGTCCGGACCGGCCACCACCAACTCGAAGTTCTTCTTGTTGGCGGCTTTCAGGTACGCATCCTCGGCGCTCACCAGCCCGGCCTTGAACAGACGTTCCAAGTCCCCGTCCATAGACTGCATGCCGGCGTCGCGTTGGGTGGCGATCACCGACGGGATCTGGAAAGTCTTGCCCTTGCGGATGAGGTTGGCAACCGCTTCGTTGTTGATCATGATCTCGACCGCGATGACCCGCCCTTGACCGTCTTTGCGCCTGACCAGGTACTGGCACATCACCGCGCGCAGGGTGTCGGCCAGCAAGGAGCGCACCTGCGGCTGTTGTCCCGGTGGAAACAAACTGACCAGACGATCGACCGTGGTGTCGACCGAGACGGTGTGCAGGGTCCCCAACACCAGGTGGCCGGTTTCCGATGCCGTGACCGCGAACTGCACGGTGGCCAGGTCGCGCATCTCGCCCACCAGGATAACGTCCGGGTCTTGGCGCAGGGTCGCGCGCAGGGCATTTTCGAACGAGGCAGTGTGGGTTCCCAACTCACGCTGATTGATCAGGCACTTCTTCTGTTTGTGCATCACCTCGATCGGGTCTTCCAGGGTGACGATGTGGCGTGAGCTGGTGCGATTGATGTGGTCGATGATTCCGGCCAGGGTGGTGGACTTGCCGGCGCCAGTGGGGCCGCCCACCAACACCAGCCCATTCTTCAGCTCGGCAAAGGTCTTCACCACCGGGGGCAGGCCCAGGTCTTCCAACACTGGGATGCGATCCTTGACGATGCGGAACACGGCCGACAGCCCCGGCATTTGGCGAAACACGTTGGCGCGGAAACGCAGCCCCTCGGACTTGAGCGCCAGCGAGAAATCGACGTCGCGCAAGACCTGCAAGTCGGCCACTTGCTTGACGCTGAGATAGGGAGAGATGATGGTCTCGATGTCCTCGGAGGAGAGCACGTGGTTGGCAAGCGGCACGACCCTGCCCATCTTCTTCATGGTGGGGCGCAGCCCGCCCGCCAGGATGAGGTCGTCGCCGTCGTTCTTGGCCAGGCC
Organism: Myxococcales bacterium; assembly: GCA_003153015.1. GTDB lineage: Bacteria > Myxococcota_A > Polyangia > Fen-1088 > Fen-1088 > Fen-1137. The sequence goes on along the minus strand of PMBS01000360.1, from coordinate 4,330 downwards.
CAGCAGCAGTCGCTCCAGCAGTGAGAGCGAGGCCTTTTCACTCGCGCTGTCCTGCGCCCCGGCGATGTTCCAGCGTGCCAGCAACTCGCGCGCGGCACTGCGCACACGATGATCCGTGTCCTGTAGGAGTGGCAGAATCGCCGGCGCCTGGCCAGGCTCGTCGAGCACGGCCAAACAGGCAATCAGGACGAGCTTCATCTCACAGTCGGCGCTGGGTAAGAGGGCCGCCACCTGCGGCGCGGCCTCGTCGGCCTTCATCGCCTGCAGGGCCTCGACGCAGACCCGTTGCAGTTCGGGTTCGCGGTTCAGCAGGTCGACGATGTACGGGATGCTCCGGCCATCGCCGATAGCCCCCACCGCCTCGATGGCGCGCTCGCGTACCCACCAGTCGGCATCGCTTTGTGCCGCCCGTACCAGCGCTCCCAACGCCCCGGGATCCTTGAGGCGCAGCAGCGCATCGACCGCGTAGCGCCGGACAACGTCGGACGGATCTTGCAGGTAGCTGACCAGGTGCCGGGTGAGCTGCTTGCCCGCCATGCTCACCAGGGCATCCATCACCCGTTCGCGCACCCACCAGTCCTCGTCGCGCAGGTAGCGCAGAAGGCGCGGCGCCAGCTCGCCCGTGGGATCGCCAACTTTCTTGGAAATGTCCACCGCCATGCGCCGCACGTTCACGTCCTTGCTGCGCAGGAGCCACAGGATGGTGCGCGCCAGGTCCACCTTGCCAGCCAGGGCCAGGTTGGTTAGCACCTCGGCCGCTCGAGTGCGCACGTCAATCTTCTTGAAATTCAGCGCCGCCACGACCAGAGGAAGAATCTGGTCACTGCCGATGGCCTCGGCAGTGGCCAGCACGGCGAGGCGGATGGCATGCGGGCCTGCGTGCAGCTTGCGTTCGAGGGCGTCTAGCGCGCGCGGCGAGCTGAAGCGCTTGAGTGCCTCAACTGCGGCCTTGGCCATGTTGAGGTTGGGTGAATCCAGCACCGGAGCAATGGACTCGAAGTACTCATCCTCCGAGGACAGGGCCGCGAAAGCCAGCACGGCCTGCATGGCCACGCGCTCGGTAGCATCGCGTAGCGCGGGAGAGATGGCCTTGACCGCCCCCCGCAGATCCTTGGCCATTAGCTCGGGGTCGGCCAGGTACTGCAGGGCGTGCACTTTCTCATTGGGGGAACCCACCGCCAGTGCCGCCGCCAGCGCGGGGATGGCCACCTGGCGGCCGATTGAAACCAGTACGTCCATGGCCTCGATTCGGCCCTGAAAACTGGGGTCGCCGCACAGGGCGCTGAGGGTTTGAAAGACGGTGGTGCCCCCGATCTGTTTGAGAATGCCGGCCACGCCCCGGCGCAGAGTACCGTCAGGTTCCTTGAGCAACGCGCACAGCTCGCTATGCCCCTCGATGCTGTTGACCCGCGGGATGAGGGGGCTGAGCAGGGACAGGATCTGTCCGTCGGCACCACGAAAGGCACGGACGTAGGGCAGGAACAGCGCTTTGTCGAGCACCCGCTCGGCCAAGGTACGAAATACGAAGCAACGGTTGGTCTGGTCACGCGCATCGCCAGGCAGCCCCTTGCTGACGAGTACACCGAGCAGGCGCTCGATATCGTCGCGCGCGAGCGGGGGCGTCTCACCCAGAAATGCGTGTACCTGGGTTGGGCCAGGCCAACCGGCTGCCCGAAATCTCCTAAGCAGCTCCTTGCTGTCCATGGATCATCTTCTGGGCGAAAGTCCGTCGGGCGGGCATGCGCGACAGGCGATCACAACTATCGGATGTCTGCCGACTTTCTACAACTGCAAGGCGATGCGCCGACGCTGAAACTAGCGCAGCGTGATGCGGTGGCGAGAGTAGAATGCTTTTCCACCACAGAGAGCACAGAGCACAGAGAGCGGCCTGACGGCCGCAACCAAAAACCTAAGCGATGTCCGAACGTTCCGCGAAAATCTTCGCGGCTTGCGAAGAAGTTCGACGTTAGTAGTACAGAGCCCGGAAGGGCAGGGGTTTCGGACTCACCATCCGGGAGATCACTTTCCCCAGAGCTCCAAACCCGCGGTCTAGTTCAACTCGGGTTTGCTGGAAAGGCCACCGTCCCGGAACCTCTCATGCGTTGACGCCATATTGGCGTCGCCGTCGGTGGAGACGGCCGGGCAATCCTCGTGAGGCGGTGGTCGGCTGTGTGCTGCCCATACCGGCGTTGCAGCGCTCGTAGGCAGTTCAAGCAAGAAGGACAGGCGGCGCTTGCGCGCCGCTGCTGAACGCGCAATCGTTAGCCACACACGGAGCCAATAACACGATGCAATGGATCATCCTTCTCCTTGAGATTGCGGTCCTCCTTGGCGTCGGTGCGCTCTTCCGTTTGGGCCGCGCCACGAGGGCATACTCAGAAGAGAAGGGGAAGAATCTCGCTACCAAAGAGGACATCGCCACTATTACCCGTCAGATCGAATCCGTCCGCGCCGAGTATGCGGAAAGGATCCAGAAATTGGATCACGAGAATGCACTCCTCCGGGACGCAGACCAGCGTCGCCATCAACTCAGCATGGCGGCTCTGGACAAGAGGCTGGAGGTGCACCAGAAGGCGTTTTCTCTCTGGCGCCAGATGATGAGTCAGGCGAACGCGCAAGATAACTTCCAGTTCTTCAAAGGTTGTGAGCTCTGGTGGGAGGAGAACTGTCTCTATCTCTCGACGGAGGCGGGGTTCGCATTCAAGAGAGCCATGACCGCCGCGTACCTCCATAGCGAGTTGAAGGCCGCGGGTGGTCTAGACAAGGAGAACTGGAAGGAGATCACGTCTGCGGGCGAGGTGATTGCGAAGGCAGTGCAGCTGCCGGGTTTGGGACTAGAGTCAATCGGCTCGCAACTTTCCAAACGTGACGGTGATGGCTAACCCGCGCCCTCAGGCGGACCGCAAGCAGATTATGAAGGGGCGGCGCCCCTCATCCATCTGGCCTCCAATCGACCAGCCGGGAGATCACTTTCCCCATAGCTCCAAACCCGCGGCCTAGTTCAACTTGGGTTTGCTGGAAAGGTCACCGTCCCGGAGGCGCCCACGCCGGGTCCCGATGGACCGCTCCGGCGTCTCGTGAGATCATCCATTCTAGCGAACCCTATTAGTTCGGCAGACGGAAGGAGACAGCATGCCTATGATCCAACGGAAGAGCGCTCGTGCGTGGTCCTCAAGATGGATGCTCCCAATGGTGACCGCAACAGCCCTTCTCTTTATGTCGGCCGTTGACGAGCCTGCCGCCGGATCCACACCGCGAAGCGGGACTTCGAATAGCCTGGTTCCGCCGATTCAGAATTCGATGACGCTGAACTGCCAGATCACTTCATTCACGATGACGACAGGCGATCCCAAGAACATCAATACCAAGCTCACACCCCCGTCAGGTTCACTAATGTTTACCGTCGTGGACGGGCAACTCGCGATGGTCGGCCCTGAAGGGGCAGAAAGACTCCGTCTCTTGAGCACCAGCCTCACTTTTGCGTCGATGTTCTTCGAGCTACTGACAGGTGACGGCAACGCCCAGTTGTGGTCCTTCCACCATCTCAAGAACGGACGCATCCTCTTTAGTGGCCAACTCAGCTTTAATAACAGCGGACCAACCGTGGAGCACATCGAGGTGTGGACCCAAGCGGGCTACTGCGATGCGACGGGTGGCAACGGGCAACCGATTCGCAAGTAGAATTCATCTGGCTGCTGCCGAACATGGCGAGAGGACGGGCGCGATAAGACGGGCGCTTGAGCCCCGTCGCTTGTCGGCGTGCCGTTCGGCAGATACAAGGTGCGCGATGCCCAAGGTGAAAGGCCAGAGCAAGAAGGCGCTTTCGGACGCCGACAAGGGGCGGTTTCTTCGAGCGCGGAAGGGCTATGGGGATATCGCAGCTCAGCAGATCCTTGAGTGGACGTCCAGGGCGAAGCGCTGCACGGCCTCCGTGGCTTCGGGCAATCTTCATCCGGACATTGTCGCCGTGTTCTGGATCAGTATCTACGGGCTGATGACCGACGTGCGCGAGCATGTCGTCAAGCAGCGCGAAACACTGACAAACACGAACGAGGCGACTCTCGGAGCGTCCGGCCTGAGCAAGTCGATCGCTTCCGACTTGAACCGGATCGTCGACAGGATTGACGCCATCTACACAACCTTCAACGAGGATGAACTCGCCTACATCGAGTACCGTCGTCATGTGGAGTGCCACCCGCTACAGCGTGGCTATGAGATGGCGATTCGGGATGGAACAATCATCGATCGACCGCGCAGACTGACCAAGCGGTCTTGGACGTATGAGGATGAGGATGCGGCTCTTCGCCCTCGGTGGACACCTCAAATCCGG
>PMBS01000364.1 GCA_003153015.1 Myxococcales bacterium | reverse complement strand
CCGAAGGGCCAGAACACGCCCCACACCATGCCGGCGTAGAATTTCTCGCTGGTGTTGCGGTAGCCAAGCCCCAGGTCCATCTCGATGCCGTAGTTGATCGAGTTGCCGGGGGTGGACACGGGCACCAGCGCCATACTGTAGATTACCGATCCCGACAGCCCCAGCTGGCGTCCCTCGGCTACGTCCAGCCAGTAGGCGATGGAAGGCTTGATGTAGATGGCGTTGGTGACGGTGCCCATGATGCGACGGAAGAAGATCTCGTCGACGTGGTATTCGGGCGAGAAGTAGAAGTTGTGCAGCGAACTGTCCCCCAGCGGCTGGGGTACGAACTTCCAGCGGTAATTGAGGTAGGGGCTTGGGTTGAGGTTGTTAGAGGCGCAGGTGGTGTCGTTGCACGCGCTTTCTGCCTGGTCGCCGGTAGCGCCGCCGGTCTCTAACCCGACGAAGAGTGCGTCCTTGTACAGCTTCAGATCGGCCGCCAGAACCCAGCCCAGTTGCAGGATGGTGAGATGTTTGTCGGTAGCGCTTGGGGCAAGCAGGCGCAGTGGCCCGGCATTCCCCATGTGTCCTGCCAGGGCGGTGCTTTCGAACTCCAGGGTGAGAGCCTTCCAGCCCAGCTTGAACCACACGCTGGGGATGAGCAGCCAAGCGTTGATACTCTGGGTCAGGGAGGCGTTGTTTTGTTGGGCGTCGAGGTTGTTGTCCAGGTCATATCGAGAGAGCGAGCCAACCAGACCATTTGTGTTCGGGTTTTGCTGGGCCCTGGAAGAGAGCTTGAAGACTTCGGCGTCCTGGGACCGGTATACGAGCTGGACGCCGTAGTTGATGACCAGGTCGCCGCTCTGCGCGCGCTCGCGGAAAGTCCGGTCCTCATCCAACTTGGTTAGGGCTGCAGTGAGCTGGAAGACGTCGTCACTTTGCGACAGATCGAGCGGCGAGCCGTTGGGATCGGCGCGGCCCACATCGGTCATGCCCCAGGCGTAGCCAGAAGATCCGAAATCCCAAGACAAGGCGAGTTGGTGGCCGTAGAGCTGGGTGAGGGCCATGATCCGATCCACCGTGGTACCGCCGTCGCATTCCGCGCAGTCGCCCTTGTTGAAGTACATCCCGCGGCCGAAGTGCCAGGGCATGCGGCCGAAGCGCAGGGAGCCGAGCTGGCTGTCCACCTCGCCCCAGGCTCGCCTGGGTCTGATGGCCGAGGTGTAGCTGTTCTGTCCCGATTCGGGCGTGACCTGGGAGTTCGAAAGGATTCCGGCCTGTGCCTGGTTGGTACGCAGATCCGGTTGTGACGCCGATACCAGCGAGTCCGGCGTGGAGCCCAGGATGAGGTTGTCGAACACGTCGATCTGAGCCATCACGCGGACCTGGTCCGAGATGTTGATGGTGGGCTCAAGGCGCAGGCGCATGTTGGTGTCGCCCAGGTTCTTCTTCGAGCAGCCCATCTGAGTCGTGTTGGTGCCGCACTCCAGCGGTGTGGGGAAAGGCGGGTAGCCACTTTGGGGATTGCTGGCGTCCACGTAGCCCAGGCCCAAGTTGAAATTGTGCAGGTACTCGGGGCGCAAGCGGAAGTAGCCATCGAGCTCGATCACCTGGGTCCGGCGTCGGCGCTGGTGGGCGTAGCCCGAGTCGGGACCGGCCTCGGCAGCCGCCTTGCCCTCTTCGGGCGCGGCCTCGGCTGGGCCTTCCTCGTGCTCTTGGCCGGCTGGTGGTGGTGCCCCCATACCGCCGGGAGACATTCCTCCGGGCATGGCGCCCATTTGCGCCTGAGCAGCGCCTGCGCCGCCCAGGAGGGTTGCGAAGACTAGAGAAGAAGCCAGGCAGAGCCTGGTCGCCGCGTGGGGAGCACGGAGGTGTTTGAGCTTGGTCATCGCAACGTCCCTAGGTAGGCGCACCTTATAACAACAGGTTGCCCAATCGGCCAAGGTTCTCGATATGATGGCCGCGTGACCTCCGCCACCCTGCGCACCCTATGCGGCCAGCTTCTGTCGGTCGGCTTCGACGGGCCACAGCCGTCCGCCGAATTGCTGGACCGCATTGCACGCTCGGAAGTGGGCGGGGTCATGTTGTTTCGGCAGAATATCGTCGAGCCTGCGCAGGTGGCTGACCTGGTGGGGACGCTAAGAAGGGCCAGCCCGACTGGATTCCCGCTGGCAGTTTCCGTCGACCAGGAAGGCGGATTGGTGCAGAGGCTGCGCCAGCCGCTGACCTTGTGGCCCGACATGTTCTCGGTGGCCGCGGCCGGCGATCCCGCGCGCAGCGAAGCCGTGGGGCGCGGGCTGGGGGACGAGCTCCACGCCCTGGGCATCGGCTGGAATTTCGCCCCGGTGCTCGACGTGCACACCAATCCCGGCAACCCGGTCATCGGCAACCGTGCCTTCGGCGTGACGCCCGCGGCTGTGCAGGCCCACGCGCTGGCCTTCTGGCGCGGCTTGCGCGCGGCCGGGGTACTCGGTTGCGGCAAGCATTTTCCCGGCCACGGCGACACGCAGACCGACTCGCACTTGGACTTGCCCGTGGTGGTTCATGACGACGCCCGCTTGCGTGCGGTGGAGCTGGCGCCCTTTGCCGCGGCGGTGGCCGCGGGACTTTCCGCGATCATGACCGCGCATGTGCTGTACCCCGCCTGGGACGCGCGCCTGCCCGCCACCCTGTCACGGCGGATCGCGCGCGACATCTTGCGCGGGGATCTGGGCTTCGCTGGCCTTTTGGTAAGCGACGATCTGGGTATGCGGGCGGTGGCCGACCGCTGGCCCATCGAGGAATTGGTGGTGCAAAGCCTGCTGGCGGGGGTGGACCACTTCCTGGTGCGCGAGCCGCGGGTGCGGCAGGAGGCGGCCTTTGCCGCCCTGGTGCGCGCCGCCGAGACACGAACTGAGGTACGCGCGCGTGTGCAGGAGAGCGCGGCGCGCACGGCGCATTTCAAGGCACTGCTGAGCCCGCGCATGCCAGCGGAACCGGCCGAGTTGCTGGCTCGGCTGGGCACGCCCGAGCACCAGGCCCTGGCCGCGTCGTTCTCGCGGGTGAATGCAACTGCGGCGGTGGGATCACCGGTGGCGGATGGTTAGCTTTTTACTTGCACACCAGAAACTGGATGTCGTCGATCCACAGATCGTAGGTCTGGCCGCCGGTGATGGACCAGTCGATGGAAACCAGCTTGCTGGGTGTCAGGGAGGCGGGACGGGGTTCGCCCCAGCCGGCTTGCTGCTGGACCTCGCCAAAAAGAACACGGAATTCTTTCCACTGGTTGGTCACTATCAGATCCTTGCTGAAGTGATTCCAGCAGACCTTGCAGACCCCGGCATTCGGGTGGGTGTTCACGTCACCGACGGCGAAGCGGATCTGGCGGGTCGAAGCCTCGCCCACCTTGGCCTTGAACGAGACGCCCACGTATTTCGAAGCGTCGTAGACACCATTCTGACGGGTGAGAAAGTTCACCCCGAAGCCCGCGCCCCAGCAGATCTGTGGCTCCCCGATGGCGGTCTTGCCTGTCCCGCGCAGCGCCAGGCCCGAGCCATCGGCTCCCCCTTCGCTGGGGATGAAGGGATCAGGTCCGATGGTCGAGCCCTTGTCGTCATGTTTTGTCCACCAGTACCCATCCCGGCCCGCGATTACATTGACCTGGGTGTTCTCATCCTCGAAGTCGTCGATCAGACCATCGTCAGCGGGACGCGTGCCCAGCCGGCAGCTCGCGACATCCGCTGCGCCCGGGGTGGCGCCCGCGCTGCGGGTTTGTGAGACGCCTATACAGGCGGACACGCTGCCCAGCACGAGAAAGCACGAGAGGAAGCGAAACATGGCGTGCCCGGCACTATACCCCAGCCGGTGGCCGGGCGGGCCAAAGAAAACGATGGTAACCCGGGCCGTAACTTGGTAAGAGGCCCTTACCAACCTCCCCTTCGGTCGCGGTGTGATCTGCGCGCTTCTTGTCCTGAAATTGCTCGCCCTGCCGCTTGCCGGCCCTTCGGCTGAGGCGGCCGTGTCGCCTGCGCCCGCGCCGACCACATCGCCCGCAGTGGCGGCGGAGGAACCGGCGGCACCTGCCGAGCCCAGTCCAACACCGCTACCCGCCGAGCCCAGCCCCACGCCAGCGGCCGCCGAGCCGAGCCCAGCGCCAGCACCTGCCGAGCCCAACTCCGCGCCAGTTACCGCTCCTCCTGTGCCGTTCCCGGCGCCCAGCAATACCCCTGCAAATGATCGCGTGGGGAGCCCGCCGGCTTTGCCGGCGGCGGACCATCGCGGGANNACCCTCCCAGGGTTCCCATGTAGATGACGAACTTCCAGGTGCCGGGTATGTGCCAGGGTATCGCATTTACCAGGGCTTGGCCTTGTCGCCGCTTTCGCCCCGAGTTGGTGGGGCTCCTGGAGGGATTACGCCCGGCTATGCAGCGCCCATGCCGTTCGGACAGTGGACCTTTCGCTACTCCGGCTACATGAGTGCCAGCTTCCAAGGCAGCATCGGCGAGCGAACCGCGCCGGTGCCGGGACAGAGCACTACGGTTTTCCACGTGGGACCGCAGACCCTTGACGAGTACGCGTCGTTCGTGGGGACCAACACCATGCCGGGGCAGTGGGTGGGGATGAACTTCACCTACGGCAATGGCGCGGTCTCCGCCAACGTGAGTCTGAATACCTGGAACCCCACTGCGCCGACCACGTACTACCAGATCGGCGGCCAGCTCTTTCTCCTTGGCGCCTATCTCGAATTCAACATTCCGCAGATTGGTCCCTTGCGGCCGCGCGTCCTGGCCGGCTACCTCGGGCCGTTCTACGGCAGCCTGGCCGAGTACGGGCTGGGCATGTACACCAACCCCATGGTGGGATCGCCCCGTGGGGTCGGCGAGCTGACCATCATCGAGTACCGCTTGCGACCAACCCTGACCCTATTCGTGGAGCATGGGATCATGGGCAATCGCAACGGCCAGGCGCCGATCAACATAGTTCCTACAAGCTGGAACGGCGCGACTAGCCGCACTTTCCCATCCGCCTGGATACACCACGCCCACGTGATACTGAGCCGGACTGGTGAAACCGAGTTCCGAACTGGGCTGCACTACTTATATAGCTGGTCTCAGGACGATCGCGCCCAGGCGGCCGCCGACAACAGCACCACGCGCGAGATCTATGAAGACTACATCAAGGACGGCAGTCTCACCGTGCTCGGGTGGGACGCGACCGTGCGCAACTCCACCTGGGGCTATTTCGGCGCCGGGGCCTCGTATATTCAGGGCGAGAATGCCTTCCCTTTGAAGGGGCTCAATACCTTTGGGGGCGAGGGCAATAATCTGACTGACCGCTGGTGGGGCCCGGCCAGCGGTGGCAACGGCAAGCTGTTTGCCCTGGGTCTCAACTACAACACCAGCCTGGGCCGCATGTTACGACCGTCGTACTCGGCTGACGCCCCTGACGTGGCGATCAACGCAGGCTTTGTCATGGCCTACACCCTGACCAATACGTTGACCGCCCCGGGTACGGGTCCGGTTGGCGCGGCCCCCATCCCGCCCAGCCCTTTGCCCGAGGACGTCGACACCTTCAACCATCGCTGGCGCTTCAAGGCTGCCCTTGAGTCTGTCTACACCTTCCGCTCTTGGGTGGGGGTGGCTTTGCGCGCCGACTGCGTGGTACCCAATTCCAAGGAAATGTCTGAGACTTTCTGGGTGCTGGCGCCGCGGCTGGTGTTTCGCAGCAACTGGGTCACGCACGAGACGTTTTCGATCACCTACGGCAAGTGGTTCTACGGCCCTACAAGCCATCCGGAGGCGAACTCCATCATCCCACAAACCGGGCGCCTCGATGACCAGTTGATCGCCTTCAACGTGAACATGTGGTGGTAACCATGGATGACAGGTTCAACATACGCGCCTTTCGGGCGCTCGTGATTATGGCGACAGCGGTGGCGACCCTGGCCAGCGTGGGCCCGGCCTACGGCCAAGGGGCTGTGACCGCGACGCCCGATGCTTCGCAAGGGTTGAGATTCGACCCTTCGCTCAGCCTGGATCCCACCTTGCCCCAGGTGGGTGCCATGCCCGGGGGGCTGACCCCGGCGTTTGGACAGCGTTCACTCAGCGAGGGTGAGTGGCGTTTTGATTTCCACGGCTACATCCTGGCGCCCTTGAATGCCGGAATCAACAGCCGGCCCAACCCTGGGTTCAACTACTATCGGAATCAGCCCCAGCCCCAACCCGGGCAGAGCAAGACCGTGCTGCACGCGCCCCCGGTGGTGCCCGACGACCTGGAGACCTTCTCTCATACCGGCGTGGTGCCCACGACCTACGTGCAGCTCAATTTCTCCGAAGGCAACAGCGTCGTGACCGGGAACGTCAGCATCCTGGCCAAGCAGGCTAGCGTGTCGGAAGGCTTTCTCGAACCAGCCCAACAGTTGGGCATAACCGACGTCTTTTTCAGCGTGCTGCCTCCTTTGGGCGATCGGGTTCACATGCAGGCCCTGCTAGGCGCCTTCACCCTTCGCTACGGCACGGCCGGCGAGTACGACGAGGGACGCTACGGCACGCCGCTTATAGCGCGCATCAGTGGCGTGGGCGAGCATGTGGCGCTCAAGACCGGGTGGCGCAAGTTCACCTTTGTGCTTGAAGAAGGGGTACACGGTCAGACCAACGCCGCCTCGTCCAGCATCACGCCTGACGTGTCGAACAACTTCGCCGACGCGGGCTCGGGCGGCAGCTTTGTCGCCCATGTGCATGCGGGCGTGGGCTACACTTACGGGGGCACGGGGGGCATGATGGGGCTACACTTCCTGCGCGCCTTCAGTCAGGACGACCGAAACGGGACCTCCTCTCCGGACGGACGCATTGACGTGTACGCGTGGGACCTTCGCCTGAACATGGGACGCTTTGGCCATTTCTATGGGGCGACGTCGTATGTCGATGCCCTGCAGGCGCGGAGCGTGAGCCGGATCATCAGCGTGCTCAACACCCAGGGCGGCAAGGGGCTCATGGACAACTACCTTGGCCCCCAGAGTGGCGGAACTGGGCAACTCTTGATTTGGGGCGGCCAGTACGATCTCAGCATCGGCCGCCTGGTCAGCTATCCGGTGCCCTTTTCCGGCGACGGTCCGGATCTGTTCGTCAGCCTGTTCTGCATGGGCACCCACGCGTGGAGCACGGACAAGTGGAGCACGTACCAGAGCATCGATCCCAACAGCCAAGACAGCCGGCTCAAGTTCGACAAGGTCATGAAGATGAAGTTCGGCATCGAGGCAACCTACAGCATGCTCTCCTGGTTGGCGGCTTCGGTGCGCTTTGATCGCGTGGACCCGAACCTGGACGACACGCGCTACAGCTTCTCGGTGCTTTCGCCGAAGATCATTTTCCACACCGGCTGGCAATCCACCGATCAGCTGGTGTTGCAGTACTCGCACTGGTTCAACGGCCCGTTGACCACGGTGCGGGTGAGAGAGCCGCCCGTCGAAGATGTCACGGTGGTTCCGGACGGCGACATGGTTTCGCTGTCGGCGCGCATGTGGTGGTGAGGAGCATGACGCGGGGAAAGGCATATCGAGCCAATTCGCAGTGCGGGCTGCTGGCCGGGCTTTGCACCCTGGCGGCTTGCATACCCAATGCCGGCAATCAAGCTCCGGACGCACAGACGGGGTTTTGCGTGAGGCCAGCGGCGGCCTGCACGCCCGATCCAGGGGCAAAGCCGGTAACCTGTACGGCCGTCCAGAACGCCGAAACCGGGCTGGAGTTCTTTCCCTACCCGATCTCCAACTTTGAGCAGACGCGCAATGACAGTAATGGCAATGTTGAATATTTTGGCCACTACATGTACTCGTACACTGATGCGACCGCCCAGGTGTATGCCAACAACAACGGCACGCAGTCGCCAGTCGGGTACGAACCAGTGGCGACGACCGCCAATCTGTGTGACCCGAATACGCCGGAGAATCACGTCTTGCATGTGTCGGGCGGTCCCTATCTCGGCTGGGGCGGCGGGATCGGCGTTGCGTTGGCGCATATTAACGGGGACTCTGGAGCCTGTCCTCTGGCCGAAGCAGCACACCCTCGTGACTATTGTCCATCAGTCGATACCGGGTTAGCCGTCTTGGGGACCACCCTCAACATGAGCCAGTGGGACGGCGTCGCGGTTTGGGCCAGGCGCGCGCCGGACAGCCAACCGCTGCTTCGCGTGCTGGTGGGCAACAAGTACGTAGATGAGGACGTGAACTTCGAGCAGTACCGGAACGGAGATCCACCCTCCAAGCACTACTGTGAGCGGTCGCGAGAATGTGGCTGCACCAACGGAAGACCCTGCAACTACTGGGCGGGAAACGCCGCCGCCGGGGAGGGCTACTATTGTTGGGATCCGGCGGTGGATCCACAACCTATGACCACTTCTGGCAGCGCCATCCAGGCCACCAACAAGTGCTACACCAGCCGCTGCAGCGAGAACTACCCCGCCTACCCGAACGACAACGCCGGACATGATCCGCAATTCGTAAACCGTCCATGCACCCCGTATGCCTTTCGCAGTGGCGTACAAGGCAGCTACTGCTGGGATCCCGATCCCAACAATCGCTATCGCATTAGAGATGGTGAGCGCAATCCAGTGCTAGCAGATGGCACGCCCGATCCAGCCGCCATCCCCGATTCACCCCCTGCCGAGCCCGACCAAGGGTGTGGCGACTACTGGACGTTCCCACTGGAGCTGACGACGGAATGGCAGCTCTTCCTGGTTCCCTTCACGCTTATGCACCAGCAGGGGTGGGCGAAATGGTGGCCGTCCTTCGATACCTCATCGGTGTCGGTGGTTCGTTTGACTTGGGATGCCGGCTGGGTTGACTATTGGATTGATAATTTTCGCTTCTATAGGTTGCGGCGCTAGACATGCTTCGCTGCATCCCGCTGCAAGCGAGCGCGAATGAAAGGAGCTGACTCATGGAGAACATGGCTGTGAACGTGCGAAGGTACCTGATCATATCGAGCATCCTGGCCTTGGCCGCCTCTGCGGCAGGCTGTGGATCTGGCGGGGGGCGGCCTGGGGCCAACGGGGGCTCGACCGGCCCAGAGACGACCGCCAGCGGGGGAACGCTCGCAAACGGGGGAACACCAGGAAACGGGGGAGCAACGGCAAACGGGGGAACGACCGGGACTTCGACTGCACCCAACTGCGCAACGGCGTTTACGCCCAGCCCGGCGCTGATTACGGACTTTTCGTCCGGTCCAGCCGGATGGCACGCAGCCATTGGGGGTGGCAAATGGGGAACGGTTGGTGCTTTTACCGGCAGCATCTTTGGCTTTGCCGGCACCAACAGCACAATGGCGGCGTCGGTCGACCAGACGAACCAGTACATGCTCCTAGCTGGCAATGTGGCCGCTGGTGATTACGCGGGTGGCGGCTTGTCGTTCGATCAATGCGTGAACACGACAACCTACACGGGCGTGCAGTTCACGTTGGGGGGAACCCCCGCGGGTTGCGACGTCTACTTCTACGCGCAGACCTTCGACGAAAAGATGCCAGGCTCGGGGCAAATTGGCGGCTGCACTTCAGGCTGCTACGCATTCCCGGGCACGAAGCTGGCAAGCGCAAGCGGCGTGATGAGTGTGCCCTTCTCGGCCTTGTCTGGCGGCGTGCTCACCACCGCGCCGGCCATCTCAAACGAGATGGTGGGGCTGCAATGGCAGCTCAACTCTCCCGCGGCCGACGGCGGCAACTTAGCATGCACCGGCATTGCTCTGACCGTCACCAACGTTTCGTTCGTCCCGTAGCCGCCAGGGCTGCGCGATCGCGCTGGCACCCGGGTCTATCTTAGGGTGCCAGCGTGGCAATGATCCCTACGGCCGACAGACAAACAGCGTCGCGGACAGCGGCGGCAGGCGATACTCGATCTGATCGTCCTTGACCGCGACCACGGGCATCGGCCGCACGGTCGGCTCGCTGCCGTCGAGCACGAATACGTTTGCCGACTTGCAGTCCGCGCCTGCGATGTGGATCTTGCCGGCAAAGGCCGTGTGCAGCTCTTTGTTGATAACGATCATGGAAAGGGCTTTCTTGGAATCCAGGGCCGCATAGATGGATGCCTTGGCGTTGTCCGTGGTCGCGGCCACCGCGGTGTCGCCAAAACGGCCGTTCTTGCCGTCGTAATTGCGATACAGGCGGTAGGCGGCCTGCACATAGGGGGGCAGAACCGTGTTTCCGGCGCCATCGCCCCAGTAGTTGGCCAGGTACATTCCCTCGCGGCCGAAAATCCCCAGCAAGTCCACCTGGGCCAGACCGCCCGAGATATGCTCGCCCGCCCCGAAGGCATATTCCGTCATGGCCAGCTTGGTGCCTGGGTAGCGCTCGGCGATGCGTTCGAGCATCCAGGGGATGAGGCGCAGGGGCTTGCCGTTGGAGGCGCTGATCCCGGTCTTTCCCTGGTAGTCTGGATCCCAAAGACTGCGCGGCGCCTGCAGACGCGCAACTATGGTCTTGGGTGACACGTCCTTTTCAGTGATGCGCTTGCTGCCCCGCTCCTCCGGATACCAATGGACGTCCAGGGCATGGACCAGGCGCTTGCCGTGCTTGGCCTCCAACTTCTGCATCGCCGCCAAGAAGTAGTCCAGATAGGTTTCGTACTTCTTGTTCCATTCGGTCGCGTCGGGAGCACCTTCCAGGGTCTGAAACTCGCTCCAGCCGTACATGACACCCCCGAGTACGAACGCGGTCGGATCCACGGCCAGGATGGCAGCCGCCGTCGCCTCGCTGCGGTCGTTCATTTCGCGATAAGTGGTCTTCCCGGGATGGACGCGGGGATGGGTGCTGGGCCAAAGCGCCGGTTCATTGTCGAGCGAGTAGAAGCGGGCGCCGCCCTGTTGCGCCTTGCCCAGCTTGCTCACCAGCAGGTTGACGAACTCGTCTTGGTAGACTTTCCCGTCGGAGAGATCGGGCGCAAGGCTGAAGGGGCCGGGCTTCTTGGGAGAGGAGCGCACCCAGCGCGGGCTGGGCGCCTTCTCATTCTCGGCCACTGACCCAAGTTTGTCCGCGGTGACGTAGTCGACCAGGGGGATGGTCACAATCGATTCCATTCCCGCGGCGCGGTTGTCCGATACGAAGTCGAGGAACTGCGCGCCCGGGGTGCTGCAATTGCGATAGCCCATGGCCGTGCAGGCCCACTCGTCGCTGGAATGCTGGTAGTCGTTGCCCGCGTTGGAGGCGTTGATCTCCCAGTTGTAGGCGGTTTGGCGATTCCCGCCCATGCGTCGAACTGTCGCGCCGAAACCTTCATTCTTCTGCGAGTTGATGCCGTACACATATGGGCTGATGGTCCGAATGACGGTCTTGGGCTTGACCTCGAAAACCAGCTCGCCGCCCTCCACCGGCGGGCCAGCCAGGGCGGCCTGGTCGCGAGCTGCGGCCAGGGCCGCGTTGGCCTTCTCCCGGTGGCGGTCAGCGGCACGGGTGCTGGGCAACTGGCTCAACGGCAATCGCTTGCCGAAGTTCTCTACGGTGACACCAGCGAGGTCGATGGTCTCTGGATCGTAGCCAAGGTGGAAATTCATGTGCGCCTCGCCGGTCGCGTAGGCCTCCACAGATTGGAAACGGATTTGCACCTTGGTCCATTCCGCAGAGGCCTGGACCGGGTACTCCACCGACTTGGTGTAGGGCGGCTTCCCCAGCTCAAACACGAAGGACGTCTCGCCCACGCCGTCATCCTTGGCGACCTCGGTGCGCAGGTAGAAGGTGGCCAGCAAGACATCATTAAGCTCGACCGGCGCGGTAGTCGGGGTCTGGAGTTGCACCGCGTACTCTAGGCCCGAGCCTTCTTTGACCCGCAGGCGGGTGGCCTGCGCGAAGGGCTGTCCCTGGACCGGGATGCGGCTGACTTCGACCTTCTCGACTTGCCCCTGCAGGACAAAGTCCTGGGTCTCGCGTCCCCCGACAAGGTCAACCCGGGGCACTTTGGCAATGCGCGCATTCGCGGCCTCCAGGGCAGGCGAAGCCTGCGGCGCTTCAGCGGCGGGTGAATTGGGAGGAGGCGCGGTTCGCTTGATGCACCCGCCGAGCATCAGACCGAGAAGCGCGCACCGACAGAGGACCTGGGTGGACATCAGGGCAAGCCTAGCGAATCCCTGCCATTTCGGAAAGGGCTTTTACTTTGGAAACCGTCTTGTCTTCCCCGCGATGGGACAGTACGCTGTTTGCGCCGTGGACAACCGAAGAAATCGTCGGCGATTTGTCTCAGCCTAGGCCACCATGCGCGAGCGTCACGAATCCATGCTGGGCAAGGGCGACAACCAGGCCATCCGTGAGGTCAACCGGTCGATCATCTTGGACCTGGTCCGTCGGGCAGGACGGGTCTCGCGCACGGAGCTGGCCCGCCGTTCGAAGCTGACCAAGCCCACTGTGTCGACCATCATAGACGAGTTCATCGGCGACGGGACTGTGCGGGAGGTCGGGCTGGGCGAGTCACTCTCGGGCGGGGGCCGTCCGGCGCGGCTGCTCGAATTCAACGATGCCTCCGCCGCCTACCTGGGCATCCATTTCGGCGTGCGCGCCACCAGGGTCGCGGTGGCTGATGCTCGCGGCATCATCCGGGTGGTGCGCGGGCGTCCGTCGCTGCGAAATGCAGCGGCGCGGGCGAGCAAGGTGGTGCGCTCGGCCGTGACCGAGGCGTTGCAGGCGGCCAAGATCCCATGGGCGCGGGTCGCGGCCGCGGGCGCTACCGTGCCTGGTCTGGTCGACCAGGAAACCGGGGTGTGCGTGCTGGCGCCCAACCTCGCCTGGCAGGACGTGCCTTTGCGCGAGGCCCTGCAGGACGAACTGCGGGTCCCGGTGGTGGTCAACAACATCACGCAAGCCTCGGCCGTGGCCGAGGGGCGGGTGGGGGCGGCGCGCGGCGTGCGTTCCTATGTGTGGCTTTACGTGGGCAGCGGGGTGGGCGCGGGCATCGTGATCGACGGCCGGCTCTTCCACGGGCAAAGCGGCTTCTCCGGCGAGATTGGTCACTGTCCGGTGAGCGAAGATGGGCCACCCTGCGGGTGCGGCCGGCGCGGCTGCCTGGAAACCGTGGCCTCGACTATGGCTCTGCTCCGTGCGGCCGAGGACGCGATCGCGGGCAAGCAGGCGACGCGGTTGGCGCGGGTGGAGGGCCGGCTGGACGTGGCAGCCATCGCCGCGGCTGCAGGGCAGGGTGACGCAGTCGCCAAGCGTATTTTGGCCCAAGGGAGTGAGCACCTGGGTCGCGGGATCTCGTTCCTGCTCAATATCCTCAATCCCGAAATGATCGTGCTGGGCGGTCCAGTGATCGAGGCGGGCGAGCCTTTCTTGCACGACGTACGCGCATCGGTCGCACGTCACGCGCTCTTGCCGCGTGGGGTGGCCATCGTGCCCTCGACCCTGGGCGATCGCGCCGAACTGACCGGCTCGGTGTTGTTGGCCATGGAGAAGACCGTGCGCTCCTACCGAATCGTCGGCAGCCACGACGTTCGCGCGCGGAGTGCGACAGAGATGTAGCGGTTAGCCGCCGGGTGGCCGGGGATTCTCGACGCTACTCTTCGTCGCGTGCCCAGTCCTCGACCTGCAAATCGGGTACTCTGGTCATGTCATCCAGGTTTGCGGTAACGAGGACGGCTCCCTCGACCAAGGCGTGAGCGGCGATGGCCGCGTCGAAGTCCTCGATGCGATGGCCTTTGCGCTCGAGCGTGGCCTTGATCGACCCGAACCGCTCGCTCACCGCGTCCGTCCATGGGCTCCTCGCCAGCTCCGTTCGCACAAGGTCGAAGCGGTCTTCCAGCGCCGACCGACGCTTCGACCTTGGCAACCGTTCGATGCCATATGCAATCTCGGCAATAGCCGGCTGCGGGATCGCCGCATCGCCCCGGTTGAGCATCCCCAGTCTCCTGACCACTCGCGCATCACCCTTCATCAATGCGGAGACCGCGTTCGTGTCGAGAACGTATCTCACAGCCGCCTCGCCGGCTTTGACCTGCGTGCCTTCCGAACCGTTTGCAGCAGATCCTCAACATCATTTGCCGTGTCAGGATCGACGTCCGACAGCCGCGCGAAAAACCCCGGCGACCAGTCTGCACCCCCCTGGAGGTCATGCTCAAGCGCTCGAAGCACCAGTTGGTTNNGGCAAGTGTACGCTTGTTGCCATGAATATAGTCTAGAGTATACTCGGTCGGCCCGGGTGGGCAACTCCGCTAGCAAGCAGACTGTCGTATTCGCGGTCGCGCGACTTTTCGCGCCTAGAGATACCGAGTGACCAAATTCTCCAGCATCTCCTGCCGCCCCGAGCGGGGCTTGGGATCGATGTTGCGTGAGGTGACCTGATCAGCGATCTGGGCGAGCGAGAGCTTGCGGTCGAGGATCTCTCTTCCCAGGCCTTGTTTCCAGCCGGCGTAGCGCGCGTCCACCAAGGCAGGCAGCTTTCCATCGGCCAGGATGCGGTCGGCGACCAGCAAGGCGTGCGCCAGGATGTCCATGCCGCCCACATGGGCGTGGAAGAGATCCTCGGGGTCGAAGCTCTGCCGGCGCACCTTGGCGTCGAAGTTGAACCCGCCGGTGGAAAAGCCGCCCGCTTGCAAAATGCGCGCGAGCAACAGCGACAGCTCGCCTAGGTCATTGGGGAATTGATCAGTGTCCCAGCCCAGCAGCGTGTCGCCCCGGTTCATGTCGATGCTGCCAAACAGACCGGCAGCAATGGCGTAGGTCACTTCGTGTTCAAAGGTGTGGCCCGCCAGGGTGGCATGGTTGGCCTCGATGTTCAGGCGGAAGTCGCCATTGGCCAGGCCATAGCGCTGTAGAAAAGCATCGACCGCCGCGGCGTCGTAGTCGTACTGGTGCTTGGTCGGTTCACGCGGTTTGGGCTCGATCAGCAAGGGCCCGCGAAACCCGATCTTGTGCTTGTGCTCGGCGACCAGATTCATGAAGCGGCCGAGCTGGTCGAGCTCGCGTTTCATGTCGGTGTTGAGCAGGGTTTCGTAGCCTTCCCGCCCGCCCCACAGCACGTAGTTTTCTCCACCCAGACGCTGGGTCACTTCCAGCGCCTGTTTCACCTGGGCTGCGGCAAAGGCAAACACCTCGGGATCAGGGTTGGTGGCAGCGCCCGCCATGTAGCGCGGGTGCGAGAACAGATTGGCGGTTCCCCACAGAAGCTTGACCCCAGTGCGCTGCATGTGGCCGGCCAGGACATCGGCCATGCCGTCGAGCCACTTGTTGGTCTCGGCCAAACTGCCGCCCTCGGGCGATACGTCGCGATCGTGGAAACAGTAGAAGGGCGCCCCCAGGCGGGAGAAGAAATCGAATGCCGCCGCGGCCTTCAGCTTGGCGCGCGCAAGCGCGTCGCCCGCGCCCTGCCAGGGCCGCTGGAAGGTACCGCTGCCGAACATGTCGGTGCCGTCCCACGCAAAGCTGTGCCAGAAGGCCACCGCCATGCGCAGGTGGTCCTCCATGCGCTTGCCGCGCACGATGCGATCCTTGTCATAGTAGCGGAAGGCCAGAACAGACGCGGCATCGGGTCCGCCATAACGAATGGGCTCGATGGTTGAAAAGAACGAATCCTGCATGGGTTTCTTTTACCCCTTTA
Organism: Myxococcales bacterium; assembly: GCA_003153015.1. Lineage (GTDB taxonomy): Bacteria > Myxococcota_A > Polyangia > Fen-1088 > Fen-1088 > Fen-1137. The sequence goes on along the minus strand of PMBS01000364.1, from coordinate 9,706 downwards.
CAAACGGATTGGCTAGCGCCTCGTTGAGCCGGTGTTCCAGTTCGCGGCCGGCTTTGTCGTAGAGCGCCCGGGTGGCCGGATCAGGCTCGACCGCGAGGTGAATGGCTGGGGCGGAGAAGCAACGAGCCAGCTCTTCCCATGCTGTGCCGCCCACCGCCTGGGCCGCGCGCAAGGCGCCGCCCAGGGCCGAGGAGTTGGACACCTTCAACGGCACGATGCGTGCCTGGAACACGTCGGCGAGAACGCGCAGGATACCCGGATTCTTCGAAGCGCCTCCGGTGACCAGGATGGGGTTCATGTCCTCGCCAATCCAGCGGGAGTGAAGACGCAAGCTGAGCGCCTGCGTCTCGACCACGGCGCGGGCAGCGGCAAACGGTTCGCGGCCGTTGACAAAGGCATCTGAGCCAAACCAGCGGACCACCGGGGCGGGCAAGCGCGGCGTGATCTCGGGAACGAAATAGGGCAGCAGCAGGTTGCCGTCGTTGCCGGGCCGCGTGCGCTTCAGGATGGCGTCTGCGAAAACGTCCCAATCCAGGCCAAATCGGTGCGCGATCTCCTCGCGCGCGAGCGAGCCGTTGGCAAAGCAGGCCAGGGCCATGAAGCCGCCCGCGGGATTGCCGAACACGTGGCCGTAGCCGCGTGGATCGGTGCGCGGTGCTGCCATGGCCGCGAACACGGTGTCGCTGGTGCCCAGACTGATGACAGCGGTGCCTGGACGACTGGCGCCCATGCCGACCAGGCTGCTGGGGTTGTCGCCGGTGAACGCGATGACCGGTGTTTCAGGTGAGAAGCCGTACTTCTTCACGAAATAGTCGGCCAGCACGCCCACCCGCGTGGCACAAGGCACGGGTGTGCGCAGTTTCGCTCCTAGACCGGGCGCGGTGGCGTCGAGCAATTCGCGGCTCCATGTGCCGGCGCTTAGGTCGAGAAGATTCATGCCCGCCCCATCGCCCAGGTCAATCGGCGCACTTGCGGCGACAAGCAGCGAGGCCATAAACGAGCTGACCAGGTGAATCTCGCTGGTGCGCGCCCAGTCCGCGGGCGAGTCTTTGTAGAACTTGCGGATCTGCGGGCCAGTGAAGCGTTCGATGGCCCGCGATCCCGTGAGCGCCACCACGCGGTCGTCCCCGCCGGCGGCGCGCGCGATCTCGGCGCATTCCGCGCTGGTGGCGCTGTCCATCCAAATGGGAGAGGTGCGCCGGCTGAGCAACGGCCGTACCTGATCGTGCAGCGGCCGATCGGTCGACCATGCGCCGACTGTGTTGAAGGAGCGCGCCAGGTACACAGAACCGTGCTGCTGCCCGGCTCCGCTCACCCCGCGCACGCTGCCCAGGTCCACGCCTGCCTTGACCAAATCCGCGAGCAGCAACTCGAGCGCCTCGACCCACATCAAGGGATCGCTGTGCCTGACCCGGGGATCCTCATGCACCAGGAAACCCTTGGGCGAATTGTATTGCGGCAGCCGCTCGCCGAACACCACGCTGTGATTGGCGCAAACCGCGCCGGTGTCGATGTCGATGATCAGCGCCGAGAGACTCTGTGTGCTGGCGTCCAGACCTAGGTAGCGCGCCATATGTCCTCCAGAATTCTTGCTACGAAGGGGGAACGTCGCGACTTGCAATGGCGCGGCCGGTTTCCCCGGGCTCGAAAAAGTGCACGCGATCCATGTCGATAGCCACCGGCAAGGTTGCGCCCACGCTCAAGCCCGCGTGCGCGTCCACGTGGGCAACGATGCGCTCGTGCCGGGCGGTGGACAGGTACACATCCATCTTGGCGCCCAGGGGTTGCACCAGCCACAGCTTCATGGGCAGGCTGGCCGCGGACGTCGTGCCCGAATCGCCCGGCCGGGGAAGGACGAGGGCCTCGGGTCGCACGCCCATCACCAGATCGGAATTTCCGGCCGCATGCTCGCGCAGAGCAGGGCTGGCCCAGGCCGGCACTGGCAGCTTGGCCGTGCCCTCGTCGAAGAATAGTTGCCCAGCCTCGTCGACCAGGCGGCCGGCAAGAAAGTTCATGGGCGGGGTGCCGAGAAACCCGGCGACAAAGCGGTTGGCCGGGCGATGATAGATCTCGAGCGGGCCGGCGCACTGGTGGACCACGCCGTCTTTCATGACCACCACACGATCGCCAAGGGTGATGGCTTCTTCCTGGTCGTGGGTCACGTACACGGTGGTGCTGCCCAACTCCAGGTGCAGCCGCTTGATCTCGGCGCGCATCTCGACCCGCAGCTTGGCGTCCAGGTTCGACAGGGGCTCGTCGAAAAGGAAACACTTCGGGTCGCGCACAATGGCGCGTCCTAGAGCCACCCGCTGGCGCTGCCCGCCTGACAACTGGCGCGGTCGCTTGTCGAGAAGCTGCGCGATCCCCAACGTGGCGGCGGCGCGCTGGACTTTCTCGTTGATCAAGGCCTTGGGCATGCGGCGCAGGCTGAGGGCAAAGGCCATGTTCTCAAACGCCGACATATGGGGATAGAGCGCGTAGCTTTGGAAGACCATGGCGATGTCGCGGTCCTTGGGCGGCACCCGGTTCATCAAGCGGCCGCCGATGGCGATGGTGCCCGAGGTGATCTCTTCCAGGCCCGCGATCATGCGCAGGGTGGTGGACTTGCCACAGCCCGAGGGACCCACCAGAACGATGAACTCCCGATCGGCGATGTGCAGGGTGAAATCGTCGACGGCTTTGAACCCGCCTTCGTAGATCTTGTGCACGTGGGAAAGTTCGACGCTCGCCATGGAACGCAGGCGACTTTAGCGCGGAGCCCAGCGGGTCGGAAGGGCAAACACCACGCTTTCCCGGCAGGACGGTAAAATGTTAAAAGACCTTCCAAATCCCCAGCGGTCGTTATGCGCTTCGTCAGCAACTTCCCGTACGGCAGGGCACCCTTCTGGTTGCTGGTCATCGCGCTGGTGTCGCTGGGCCTGCGCGTGGTCACCGCCCGCGGGCGCGAGGCGCGGCCCGATCTGGTGGTGGTCACCCACACCGAAGCCCAGTTCGACGCCTATCGCAAGGCCATCCCGCGTTTCGAGCGCGACCACGGGGTAAAGGTCCAGCTCCAGTTCGCCAACTGGGCCTCGTTGCAGGCACGCCTGCAGAACGCCATCCTGGCCGGCACCGAGGTGCCCGATCTCGCGGAGGTGTTCGCGGGATCTTTGGGGTTTTTCACCCGCGGACCGGTGGAGGATATTGGTCTGCTGGATCTGACTGATCGACTACACGCCGATGGCCTAACTCAACGACTGGTGCAATCGCGGCTGAGTCTGTGGTCGACGCGCGGTCGCGTCTACGCCCTTCCCCACGACGTCCATCCCGTGATGCTGGCCTACCGGCGCGACCTGGTGGAAGCCCTGGGCATCGACGTGAGTAAACTGGATACCTGGGACAAGTTCGTGGAGGTGGGGCGGCAGGTGAGCCGCGATCTCGACGGCGACGGGATCATTGATCGCTACATGCTCGACATGCGCTACGATGGGAACTGGGCGTTGCAGATTCTGCTGTTCCAGCGCGGCGGCCAGGTCTTTGACCCGCAGGGCGAGGTAGCCTTCGCTACCGAGGACACCGCTCAGCTCATCCGCTGGTACCTTGAACAGACGCGCGGACCGCATCGCATCGGTTACGAGTGCGGCTGGGGACAGCCGGTGGTCAAGGCCATGACCGACGGCTTGGTGCTGTTTCACTGGGCGCCCGACTGGCGGAGCTGGATCTTTGCCGATGAGGCGCCGGCTTTGTCCGGCAAGATGGCACTGATGCCGTTGCCGGCCTGGACCCCAGGCGGGCGGCGCACGTCGACCTGGGGGGGAACCGGCCTGATGATCATGAAGCAGACACGCCACCCGGATCTGGCCTGGGAGCTGGCCAAGTACCTCTACTTCGACACCGCCGAATTGGGTCAACGGTTTCTTGCGACCAACATCCTGCCGCCGTTGAAGGACGCGTGGAATCTGCCCGAGTTCGACAAGCCCTTCCCCTACTATTCCAATCAGCGCGTCGGACAGATGTACGCGGCGCTGGCGCCGGACGCACCGCCCGTGTATTCCAGTTCGGTGGATGATGCCGGACGACTCGGCCTGGACCGGGCCTTCAACCGGTCGGCGGAGTATTACGCACGCCACGGCGAGGCCGGCTTGCTGGATGAGATCCGGTCGGAGTTGGCGGTGGCCGCCGACGACGTGCGCCGGTTGGCCAGGCGCGAAAAGATCCTGGCCAAGGGGAAGCTATGAGCGGCAGCGTGGCACAGCGACCGGTGCGGCCGCCGAGCCGGCCGCGCTACAAGGGCAAGGCGCCCTATCTCTTTTTGTCGCCCTACCTGGTTTTGACAACGGCGTTCTTTGCTGTCCCATTTGTCAACGCCATTCTGCTCGCGTTCTACGAGACCAATGGGCCGCGCAGCCGCGCCTTTGTGGGACTGGCCAATTTCGTTTACTTGTTCACGGATTCGGTCTTTAGACGGGCTCTGTTCAACACGACAGTGTTTGCCTTGGTTTCGGTTTTCGTACAACTACCGCTTTCCATGGCACTGGCGCTGCTTCTCAATTCCGGCGGTGACCGGGTGAAGGGCTTCTTCCGCCTGGTGTTCTTTTCGCCCAACCTGGTCGGCCAGGTGTTGGTGGGCATTCTCTTTGGCGTGCTGTTCACTCCACGCTACGGCCTCATCAATCGGGGTTTCCAGATGGTCCTGCACTGGGGACTGGAGGCGCGCTGGCTCTCCGAGCCTCGACTCATCATGCCGGCCATAGTTCTGACCTCGCTGTGGCTGTGGGTTGGATTCAACATGATCTACTTCCTCGCGGCCCTGCAGACCGTGGACAAGACCCTGCAGGAGGCGGCGCGTATCGATGGGGCCAGTCCCTGGCAGATCTTCTGGCACGTCACCCTTCCCTCGATGCGCCACGTGGTGATTTTCGTTGTGATCATGAGCGTGATTGGCTCGTACCAGCTCTTCGAGCTGCCGCTCACTCTGCTAAGTGAGAGCTACGGCTACGGGGCCAACGACGCCGGGCTGACGCTTATCACCTACCTCAACTACAATGCCTTCCGCTGCGGCGATTTGGGATTGGGATCTGCGGTAGGCTGGGTGGTGGCACTGATCATCTTTGTCATCAGCCTAGTTCAGATCAGGCTGGGCCGCCTCGCCGAGGAGGATTAGCAAGGATGAACCTCCTGCAGATCTTGTTGCTGGCGCTGTTTGCAGCCTTCGTTGGGTTGCGCCTGCTGGGCCGGCGCCGGGCCGCGTCCCGTTTTGCCCGCTGGACGCTTCTCACTCTCGGCGCCGTGGTGGTGCTGGCGCCCTTCACCTGGCTGCTGGCCGCGGTGTTCAAGGATCGTTCGGTGCTCAATGAGTTCATCTTCTTGCCCCCGGTAGAGCAGTGGTCAGAAAAGACGCTTAACCTCAACAACTTTCGCGAACTGTTCAAGGGACGGCCGAGCCTGACCGGTCCGGTGTATTTTTGGGAATACGTGCTCAATTCGACCGTGTACGCCACCTGCACCACGGTTCTGCAAATCTTCTTTTGTTCGTTGGGCGGCTATGCCCTGGCCAAGTACGAGTTCCGCGGCAAGAATGCGCTGACCCTATTCATGCTTGGCTCGATGATGATTCCCTCGGTCTTGCTGCTGGCGCCGCTGTACAAGATGGTGGTGGATCTGCGACTGGTGGATTCACTGGCCGGCCTCATCATTCCTGGGATGGTTGGCACCTATGGCATCTTTCTTTTTCGCCAGGCTTGCATGAGCGTGCCCAACGAGATGATCGATGCCGCCCGTCTGGATGGTTGCGGCGAGTTCGGCATCTATCTTCGTTTGGTGATGCCACTGGTGCGACCGATGGCGGCGGCATTCTGCCTAATCTGTTTCCTGGGCAACTGGAATGCCTTCTTTGCCCCCAATGTGTTCTTGCACAGCCAGGACAAGCTCACCCTGCCGGTGGTGCTCAATCTGTACCTGGGCGAATTTAGGCACGATCAGGGCGTGTTCTTGACCGGGACCGCGCTCGCCATGATCCCACCCGCGGTGCTCTTCTTTGCCCTGCAGAGGGAATTCATCGCCGGCCTGACCTCGGGCGCAGTCAAGGGGTAGCGTCGTGTCGCCGCGTGGACGCCGCACTTTTCGCAATCCGATTCTTCCCGGGTTCTACCCCGATCCCAGTATCTGCCGGGTCGGGCACGACTTCTACTTGGTCACCAGCAGCTTCGAGTATTTTCCCGGAATTCCCATCTTTCACAGCCGCGATCTGGTGCACTGGCAGCAACTCGGCCACGTGCTGGCGCGGAGAAGCCAGCTTGACCTGACCGGCGTGGCCAGCTCAGGCGGTATCTACGCACCGACCTTGCGCTATTTTCGCGGCCGCTTCTTTCTGGTGACCACCCATGTAGGCGGCGCGGGGAATTTCCTGGTCACCGCCTCGCGACCCGAGGGTCCCTGGTCGGATCCGGTTTGGATCGGCGAGGGCGGTTTCGACCCGTCGCTATTCTTCTACCACAGCCGCGTCTACTACGCGCGCGACGGGAAAGGGGCAGACTTCGATCATCCGGTGATTGAACAGGCCGAACTGGATGCAAATACCGGTCGTCTGCGGGGAGAAATGCAGGCAATCTGGCGTGGCACGGGTGGTGTGTGGCCCGAGGGGGCGCACCTGTACGCCCTGCATGGACGCATCTACCTGTTGGCTGCCGAGGGCGGCACCGCCTACGGCCATTGTGAGGTCGCCGCGCGGGCCGATTCGCCCTTCGGACCTTTTGCGCCTTGTCCGCACAATCCAGTGCTCAGCCATCGCCTTCGTCGCCGGCATCCGATTCAGGCAACCGGACATGCTGACCTTGTCACCCTGGAGGATGGCAGCGCGTGGGCCGTGTTCTTGGGCATCCGGCCGCAATCTGGCCGCCATCATCACCTCGGCCGTGAAACCTTTCTTGCCCCGGTGCGCTTTTCCGACGATGGCTGGCCGATGATTGGCGAGGCTGGACAGGTCGAGCTTGAAATGGCCGCGCCCCAGTTGCCGCCGCATCTCTTTGCCCCGGTGCCGGCGCGTGACGACTTTGACGGCGTGGCCCTCGACCCGATTTGGGTGCATGTGCGCAATCCGCCCAGCGGCGCAGTCAGGCTGGGGGAGCGGGCAGGGCACCTGCGTCTGTGGGGCCAGCCCGCCAGCCTCGATGAGGTTGGGCCGGTTGCTTTCGTCGGTCGCCGCCAACAGGATTTTGTCATGTGCTGCAAGACGCGTTTGGATTTTTCGCCCCAGCAGCCGGAAGAGGAGGCGGGTCTGTCGGTGCGGGCGCGGGAGGATTTTCACCTCGACGTGGCCGTGCGACTGGGCCAAGCCGGGCGCGAAGTGGTGGCTGTGCGCCGGATCAGCGGCGTGTCGCGCGTTTTGGGGCGCGTGCCCATTGCGCCCGGACCTGTGGAACTGTGCATTCGTGCCGAGAATGATCACTACCAGCTCTTGGCCGGGAGCGGACGTGCCCGTGTCCTGCTCGGCCAGGTGCCCGCGCGGGCCCTGTCTGCCGAAACCATCACGCGTCGCGGGCCGATGCAGTTTTGCGGTGTAGTGATTGGAATGTATGCCACCGGCCGAGGCCGGCCTTGCAGCGTACCTGCCGATTTTGACTGGTTGGAGTATCGTCCCTCTGTCACAGGTTGAGGGGAGCCATGCCAGCAGACGCAAGTGCGAGTGAAGCGGCCGTCGGTCGAGGTCAGCGGTGGCGCGGTGTCGTCTTGGTGGCGCTGTTTGCGCTTGCCTTTCTGCTCGGCTGCTTCCCCATGGCGGACTTCGACGTCTGGTGGCACCTGCGCACCGGACAATTCATTCTCGAACACAGCGCGGTCCCCCGCGTCGACATCTACACCTACACCAACGCAGGCCGCCCCTGGATCGACATCTACTGGTTGTTCCAGGTGGTGGTCGCCTTGCTCTATCGTGCCGGCGGCGTTTCGGCCCTGGTGTTGCTCAAGGCAGTCGCGGGCGTGGCGATTGTCGCGCTTGCCCTTGCTGCTCGGCGCCCGGGTGCCGCGACCGGACCAGCGGTGCTGGCATGGCTTCCCGCCCTGATCGGGTTTTCCGGCCGTCTTTGCGAACGGCCCGAGCTGTTCTCGTTGCTCTTTCTCGCGGGCTTTCTTGCCGTCTTGGGACGCGCGTCCGAGCGACCGGGTTGGCTGTGGGTGCTGCCGGTGCTCCAGCTTCTGTGGGTGAATAGCCACGGCTTCTTCGTGTTGGGGCCGCTCATCATCGCCGCCTATGCGGTGGAGTTGCTCTACCAGCGTGCGCGTTATGGGACTGCCGGCCCACTTCACCTGGCGCGAAGGTTTGCCCTGGCTGGCGGCACGGCAATCGTCGCCTGCCTGATCAACCCATACGGTCTTGCTGCCGTGGGCCTGACGATCGAGCAGTTTCACAAATTGGGGGGCCAAGGAGTCTTTCGCGCCAACATTGGTGAGCTAAGGAGCATCGGCGACTTCATTGCCCTGGCGGGAGTGCGCAGTCCGTATTTGCTGGCATTCTTTTTCATGCTCGCACTCGGGTTCGCCAGCTTCGCCTGGCCGTTGGCGCGGGGCCGCTTCAGCCCGTTCCGCGCACTACTCTTCGCGGGTTCGGCCTACCTTGGCTGGCAAGCGACACGCAACAGCGCCCTATTCGCACTGGTCGCCGCAGTCGTGACCGTGGGAAACTGCGACGATGTGATGGGGCTGGCGAAGCCTGCGGCCCCTGCAGCCCGCCGCGGGCGGCGAGCCCCGCAGCCGCGCGCCCGGCGTGGCATCGAACCGGTCCTGTTGGCGGCTATCATACTGGTCGGCCTTGCGGTTGTGTCCGGCCGGCTCTATGCATGGGCCGGCGAGGGCCGTCGCGTGGGCCTGGGCGAACGCCCGCAGTGGTATGCACACGAGTCGTGCGCGTTCCTAGCGCGTCCGGGAATGCCGGAGCGAATTGTCGCCTTCAACCTCGGCCAGGCGGCGGTGTGTATTGCCCAGCCGGGCGAGGCGCGCAAGCTGTTCATTGACCCGCGGCTGGAAGTCAACTCGACCGAAACCTTCGAGCGCTACCTGGCCGGGCTGCGCGGCCTGTGGCGCGGGGCCGGTTGGGAGGCTCCGCTGGGCATCGATCCCGCGCGTCCCGACGAGATCCCTGCGCTGCTGGTTGAGCGGGGTATCTTGTCTCGCGTGATTGCTGTGCTTGCCCACGATCCCAACTGGCGCTGCGTGCACGCCGACGCGGTTGCAGCAGTTTTCGTCACGAAGTCTTTCGCCGAGGCGCACCAGCTTGCTCCTCTGGACGGGCCTGGACCATGACCGGGCCGGCTAGCATTGCCATTGTGGACATGGACGGCGTCCTGGTGGACCTTCACTGGGACACCGCGCGCGTGCGTCGCGAGGCGAATGTGATCCTCGCACCTGAGGGCATGAATCTCGAGGGCGAGGGACTGATTACCGGCATCCAGTCGGCCTGCGCGAAACTTGGTGCAAGGGATGCCGAGGCGGGTGCGCGTGTCGCGACTCGGCTCTGGGCGGTCATCGACGAAGAGGAGGCCCGCTGTGCCCAGGGCTGCTCGATTCATCCCGGGGCGCGCTCTCTTCTGCAGCGTCTGTCCGGCCTGCCCGTTGCGCTGTACACCAACAACCAGCACTCCTGCGCTCTGGCCGCCCTGCGCGCGGTTGGGATCGATCCGGCGCGCTTCTTTTCCATCCAGGCGCGCAAAGGGGCTGCATCGATCAAGCCGGC